>NZ_JBHVGL010000006.1:0-287914 GCF_042800875.1 Kitasatospora sp. NPDC057595
GGCCGGGGCCCCGGCCCGGCTCCCGCTCGACGGCACCCGCGGCCCGCAGCGCCCGCGCGAGCGTGCGCGGCGCGCCCCAGACCAGGGCGAGGCGGCGCTCCTCGGCGATCAGTCCGGCCGCCCCGGCCTCGTCCGCGAGCAGCGCCCGGGCCCGTGCGGCCGCCGAACGCCAGGGCAGCAGCGCGGGGTTGGCCACCTGCCGGGCGAGCAGCAGCCGCCCGCACTCCTGCAGGTCGCCCAGTGCCCCCTCGGCGTCCGCCGCGGCCAGCCGCACCCGGCCCCGGGCATAGGCGAGGTAGGCGCGGGCCATGCCGCCCCCGGCGTCCTCCGGCCGCGCCGCCGCGGCCGAGCGCTCGGCCCCGGCCAGGTCGCCCCGCGCCAGGTGCGCCATCGTCCGCAGGGCGGGCAGTGCCGGGGCCAGCAGCGGGTGCGCGCAGCGCGCCGGCAGGACCTCCTCGGCCCGGTCCAGCAGGGCCGAGGCCTCCTCCGCGCGGTCCTCGCCCAGCGTCGCCAGCGCCTTGATCAGCAGCGCCAGGGCGGCCACCGCCCGGGCGTTGGAGCGGTGCGCGCGGGCCAGCACGGCGTCCAGGCCCAGCTGTGCCTCGGCCACGTCCTCGGTGAGCACGAGCGCGTGGCAGGCCGCCGCCTGGACGCTCAGCGGCGTGCCGTCCAGCGCCGCCGGGGACAGCGCGGCGCGGGCCAGCTCCCTGGTCCGGGTGAGGTCCCGCCCGCGCAGCGCGGCCAGCCAGGCGGCGGCCCCCGCCTCGGCGGGCTCGACGGGCCGGCGGGGCAGCTCGGCCACCGTCGGGCGGTGCGGCTCCCGCACCGCGCCGTCCTGGCCGTGCCGGGCGATCCAGAACAGCGCCCGCAACCCGGCGCGGGCACGGCCTCCGAGGCCCGGGACGGCGCAGACGCCGGCGATCAGCGGCACCGCCGAGGCGAAGTCGCCCCGGGCCACCAGCAGGTCGGCCGCGCGCACCCAGGCGGGCCCGGCGCTCGCGTCCACCGGGTCGAGCAGCGCCTGCTGCAGGAAGCGGTCGCTGCCCTCCGGCGCGGCGGGAAGCACCAGAACGCTCAGCTCGGTGAGGATCTCCACCCGCAGCCGCGGGCCCACGGGTTCGCGCAGCGCGCGCCGCAACAGCCGGACCGAGGCCTCCTGATCGCCGGCGACCCGCAGCCGCGCCGCCTCCCGGCGCAGCACCTCCACCGCCCAGGGTGCGCCGATCACCCGGGCGCCGAGCAGCATCCCGGCCGGCGTGCCGTCCGGGAGGGCCGCCCGGTTCGCCAACTCGGCCGCGCGGGCGAACAGTTCCTCGCGCCGCTCGGCGCCGAGGCCGGCCAGCGCGGCCTCGGCGGCCCGCTCGGACCGGAACGCCGGACGCTCCCCCGGCGCCAGCAGGCCGGTCCCGGAGAGGAACTCCAGGGCCCGCGCGGTGTCCACCGACCGCGGCCACATCAGGGCGGCGATCATCTCCGGGGTGCCGTCGGGCCCGCACACCGCGATCGCCCGCAGCACGTCCAGTACGCCCTCGGGCAGGACGCCGAGGGTGCGGACCGCACGGTCGCGGACCGCCTCCGCCGCGTACCCGCGCAGCCGCGCCACCCGGTCGGGCGCCGCCGGCCGGCCCGGCCCGGCGTCGCGGTCGGGCCGGGCGAGCAGGTCGGCGACCACCCGCAGCACGGCGGGATTGCCGTCCACGGCGAGCGCCGCGGCCTCGGCGAGCTCCGGCTCGACCGGCCCCCCGAGCGCCCTGGCCAGCAGCTCGCCCGCCCCGGCCGCCGACAGCGGGTCGAGCACGAGGGTGTGGGCCGCGACGGTTCCCGGGTCGGCGAGCGGGCACAGCTCGATCCGCTCGCCGGGCCCCGGCGGCAGCGCGTCGCTGCGCGCGGTCAGCAGCAGGAGCGGGGCACCGGCCAGCCGCCGCGCCAGCGCTTGGAGGAGGCGCAGCGACTCCACGTCGGCCCACTGCACGTCGTCGACCACGACCAGCAGCGGCCGGTCACGGGCCGCCGCGAGGAAGGCGCGGCAGAGCCGCCCGGACACGGCTGCGTCCGACGCCGCGCCGGGCCGCAGCAGCTCCCGCGCCAGTGGCGAGTCCCGCGGCGCGATCGCCGCGTGCAGCTGGGCCGCCACCGCGTGGCGCACCCCGGTCTCCTCCCAGCACGCCTGTGCGCCGGCGACCCGTACCCCGGCCGCGGCGGCCAGCTCCTCGGCCCGGCGCAGCAGCGCGCTGCGTCCGGCACCGGGCACGCCCCGCACCTCGACCAGCGCCGAGCGCCCGCCCCGCAGCCCGGAGAGCAGGTCGTCCAGCAGCCGCTGCTCCCGGTCCCGCTCGACCAGCCGCCCGCTCGGCCCGCAGGTCCCGGCCGATGTCCCGCGCGCCGCTTCTTCGGTCCTCCCCTTGGCCACTGCCCGCCCCTAGCGACTCGGTACGCGGACGTGCTCCGCCACGCTCCTCGGGCGATGTCTGGGGGCCGCGCCGGATCCCGTCGCCGGGACCAGGTCGGTCCGGCCCCGCACGTCGAGCTTCCGGTAGATGTTGGTGAGGTGCATCTCCACCGTCCGGGGGGTGATGAACAGCTGCTCGGCGATCTCCCGGTTGCTGACGCCGGTCCTGACGAGGGTGGCGATCCGCCGCTCGCTGCGGGTGAGGGTGTCGAGCGGGGAGACGGCGACCTGCGGCATCCGGCCGCCCGCGTCGGCGAGCAGCCGGCGCGCGGCGGCGCTGAGCAGGTGGTAGCCGCACCGGGTGGCCGTCTCGATCGCCTGCCGCAGGTGCCGGCGGGCACCCGGCAGGTCGTCGCGCAGCAGCAGCTCGCGGCCGAGCCGGTAGCGCGCCTCGGCCTGCACGAGGCGGGCCGGGGACTGTTCGAGCACCTCCACGGCCTCGGCGAGCAGCTCGGTGCGGGCCGCGCCGGTGGCGATCACGCCCGCGGCCACCAGGCCGAGCCCGCGGGCGCGCGCGGTGTCCCAGCCGTCCACCGCCTCCTGGACCTGGGCGACGATCCCGGCCGCCGCCGCGGTACGGCCCTGGCCGGCCAGCGTGGTCGCGGCGGCCAGCCACCACGGCGCCAGCACCGGATTGGCGACCCCGGCCTCCGCCAGGCTCCGGCCGCACCGCCGCCACAGCTCCACCGCGCCGTCGAGGTCGCCCAGCGCGCGCCGCAGCCTGCCGCCGACGTACAGGTACTGGTGCCACTCCCAGATCTGCTGTTCCAGGCCGGCCGGGCGGATCCGGTCGAGCACGGCGGCGGCCTCCGCGACCTCGCCGCGCGAGAGCAGCACACTGCCCAGCTCGACGGCGGGCAGCGGCCAGACCGTGGCCCGGTCGTCCCGCTCCGCGAGGGCGACCGCCGTGCGGGCGACCGTCTGCGCCCCGGCGAGGTCGCCCACTCCGTGCAGGGTGTGGGCGCGCCCGGCCAGGACGGACAGCCGCATCCAGGGCTCGTGCAGGGCGATGCCGTTGGACAGCGAGCGGGACAGCGCCCCCAGGGCCTCCTCGACCTCGTCCGCCAGACCGAGGACCAGCGAGGAGGCGAGCGCCTCCCACCCGGCGGGCACGGTCTCCTCCACCCGCAGGGCCCGCCGGGCCAGCGCCACGGCCTGCCGGGCCGGACGGCCGGTCAGCGCGGCGAACACGCTCATGCCGGAGAGCAGCTGACGCTCGGCCGGACTGTCGCCGCGGGGCACCGGCCAGCCGCCGACCAGCGCCCCGACCGGCGCCATCGTCGACCTCCCGTTGACGGCGGCCACCAGCAGGGCGGACTCCAGCGAGGTCCGCAGCTCCCGGTCGGCCGGGAGCGGGTCGGCGCCCAGCTGCCGGCGCAGGTCGACGAGCGCCGCGCCGAGCACCCGGACCGCCTCGGGGACGTCGCGCGAGCCGAGGGCGGCCCGCCCGTACTCCAGGGCGATCGACGCCCGCTCCCGCACCCCGTCGCTCTCCCGCAGGGCGTGCCGCAGCTGTTCCAGGGCGGCGGCCGGCGCCACCCGGGCCGAGGCCCTGGCCAGTTCGATCCGCACGTTGCGGCGCTCGGTCCCGCCGAGCTCGGCGGCCAGCGCCCCGCGCAGGTAACGCGCCGCCGCCCGGGCGGTCGCCCCGCCGGGCGACTGGGCGGCCGCCTCACGCAGCACGGTGAGCATCCACGGCTCCGGCAGGTCGGACAGCAGGGCCAGCTGGTCCGCCACCTCGGCCGCCGGGCGCCCGGCGTCGTTGAGCACCCGGGCCGCGCGCAGGCGCAGCCGCTCCAGCTCCGGGCTCGGCAGCTCGGTCAGCACCGCCGCCCGCACCGCCTCGGCCATCGGCGCCCCCGGACCGGGCCCGATCACCCCGAGGCGCCGCAGCCCGTCCAGCGCGAGGGCCAGCCGGCTGCCGCCGACCCCGCAGAGCGACCCGAGCAGATCGGGGTCGGCGCCGCCGAGGACGGCCAGCGCCACGGCCACCTGGCGCACCTGGCGCGGCTCGGCGGCCAGCGCGGTGCGGGCCGCGTCGACGCCGACCGCCTCGCCCAGCACGCGCAGCCGGTGCAGCCCGCGCTCGTCGGGGCGCACCCCGGCCGCGCGCAGCCTGCCGAGCAGCCGTTCCAGCAGCAGCGGGTTCCCGCCGCACAGCGCCCGGCAGCGCCGGACGAACCGCTCGTCCGGCAGGCCACCCAGGGCGCGGGCCACCGCCCGGCCGGTCTCGGCCTCGCTCAGCGGGCCGAGCTCCAGGAGCGCGCAGCAGCCCTCGGCCAGGATCTCGGTGAGCATCGCCGCGCCCGGGCCCTCGCCGGCGGTGCGCTGGGAGAGCAGCACCAGCAGCGGACGCCCGGCCGCGCGGCGCAGCAGGAAGTGCACGCATCGCAGTGACTCCTCGTCGCACCACTGCGCGTCGTCCAGGACGAGCGCCATCGGGCCGGCGGCCAGCAGCTCGACGGCGTGCCCGTAGACCTCGCGCTGGACCGCGAAGGCGGCCCTCGGTGCGGTGGTCCCTGCGGGGTCCGGCCGCATGCCGAACAGTTCGCGAACGGACCGGTACCCGCGTCCGCCCCGGTCCCCCTCGCCCCCCTCGTTCTCCCCGACCCCGGCCCCGACCCCGGCCCCCGGCGCCGGGCCCGCCGACCGGCGCACCGTCGTCCCGGCCTCCGCCATCCGCCCGGCCACCGCGTCCAGCAGCCGGCTGCGCCCGATCCCGGCCGGTCCGCGGACCAGCACCGCCCGTGCGACGCCCCCGCGCGCCTCTTCCGCCAGCCTGAGCAGCCCCGCCGGTTCAGCGACTCGATCGATCTCGCGTATCTCGGTTCGCCGGCCCATGGCGTTGTGCACGCCCATGACGTCTCCCATCCCCGAAACCCTGCATCCCCGCCCCCGGTTTGATCGACGCGATCCGGTCGGCTTCGGCTTTCCCGACGAAGCCGACCAAACCCGATCGGAATCGATGTTAGCCTCACCGCCGGTGACTGATGATCAACTTTGAGCTAAGAGACGGCCGAAGCCCGCCCTCCGGCGCACGGCCCACCCGGACCGCCACCCCGGCCGTTCACCGCGGCCGGAACCTCGGCCACGACCCCGGCGGCCAGCCCAACGGCGCCGGTTCGTGCACGACCGTCCTTCGAGGGCCCACATGAACGGGACCGGCAAGAGCATCGGACACAACGGCGTGAACTGCACTATGCATGTCATGCCAACGAGCCGAACCCGCTACCCTCCGCCCCGACAGTCTCCGCCCGCGTTCTCTTCCCGTTCCCACCCCGTTCCCGTCAGGGCGTCTGGACCGGGGCGCCCAGCCGGTAGTCGTGTGCGGTGAACGCGGCCGCGACGGCGAAGCGGTCCGCGCGGACCAGGGTCTGCCGCCATTCGACCGGGCGCCCCCCGGCGTCCCGGCCGAGCCGGTCGATCGCGAGCAGCGCGGTGGCCGGCGGGCAGTCGAGCAGGATCCGCTCCCCCCGGCCGGGGACCACGGCGCGGATGCGCTCCCAGCCGCCGCCGATCCGGCTGCCGCAGTGACGCTCCAGCTCGTCGTAGAGCGAGGTGCGGGTGAAGTCCACGTCCAGCAGCGGGCGGGCCAGGTCGGCCGGCAGCCAGACCCGGTCCACGGCGAGCGGCTCCTCGTCGGCCAGGCGGACGCGTTCGAGGTAGACCAGCGGCGTGGACTCCTCCAGTCCCAGGCGGGCGGCGATGACGCCGTCGGCGCGCTGGTCGAGCGCGCGCACGACACTGCGCTGGACGGCTCCGACCTCCTCCACCGCGCGGAACAGGCTGTACGCCTCGCCGACGTCCTGCTCCAGCGGGCGGCTCGCGGTGAACCGGGAGGCCCGGCCGCGCTGAGCGCTGACCACACCCTCCTCCCGGAGCGTGCGCAGGGCCTCGCGCACGGTGTGCCGGCTGACCCGGTACTCGGCGACGAGGTCGTGCTCGCCGGGGAAGGCGTCGCGGAACTCGCCCTCGTCGAGCCGGCGTTGCAGGTCGGCGCGCAGCTGCGCCCAGAGCGGGTTGCCCGCCGATCGGGTCAGTGGCCTGGGGCCCGGCTCGGAGGTCACGGCGCCGTCCTGGGGGTCAGGGATCGGATGGGTGGTGCGGGATCGGGTGGTGCGGGACACGCCTTGAATGGTCGTACCTCTGCGGGGAGAGCACAAAATCGGCGCCCGCCGGGACCGGCGGGCGCCGACGGGGTGGCCGCCGCCCGGGGCGGGGTGTCCCGGGCGGCGGTCGTGGGATCCGTCAGGCGAGCACGCCGATCAGCATCGAGCCGGCCACCGCGAGCAGCACGGCGGCGAAGGCCCGCTGCAGGGCGGCGCCAGACAGCTTGGCGGCCAGTCGCTTGCCGTCCCAGGCACCGAGGACCGCGGCGCCCACGAACGGTCCGAAGACCGCCGGGTCGAGCGAGATGCCGGTGACCGTCAGCCGGGTGGCGAGGGAGACCAGCGAGTTGACGAGGACGACCACCAGGCTGGTGGCCACCGCCTTGCGCATCGGCAGCCGGAGCACGGACACCAGCGCGGGCACCGCGAGGAAGCCGCCGCCCACTCCGAGCAGCCCGGTCACCGCGCCCAGGCCGGCTCCGGCCGCGAGCGTGCCCAGGTGGCTGCCGCCCGGGCGCCGGTCACCGTCGAGCCCGCCGCCCTCAAGCCCCTCCTCGGACCGCCCGTCCTCGGCCGGCGTGCGCCGCGCCGCCCGGGTGCCGCGCAGCATCGCGGCGGCGGCCAGTGCGGCGAGGACGGCGAACGCGCAGGTCAGCACCGACTGCGGGATGCGGTGGGCGAGCCCGGCCGCCCCGGCGGCCGGGAGCACGCCGGCCGCGGCGAACAGCCCGCCGGTGCGCCAGCTGATGGTGCCGGTACCGGCGTGCCGGGCGAGCGCGGTGACGGACGTGGCGGTGACGATGACCAGACTGGTGGTCCCGGCCTCGGCGGGCGAGACGCCCAGCAGGTACACCAGCGCCGGGACGGCGAGCACGCCCCCGCCACCGCCCAGCGCGCCGAGGGCCACGCCGACCACGGCTCCGCAGAGCAGAGCGGTGATCAGGACGCTCACGCCGTGACGCCGTCCGGAGCCAGGTCCGCGGGGTGGACGACCTCACCGTTCCAGGCGGCGAAGCCACCGCGCAGGTCGATCGCCTCGAAGCCGCGGGCCCGCAGCACGGACGCGGCCACCGAGGAGCGGTTGCCACCCGCGCAGATCACGGTCAGCGGCTGCTCGGTCGGCAGTTCGGCCAGCCGGGCGAGCAGTTCGGGCAGCGGGACGAGCCGGGCGCCGGGGATGCCGCCCTTCTCCCGCACCTCGCCCGGGCCGCGCACGTCCAGCAGCTCGAACCCGACCGCACCCTCGGCGAGTTGCTCGGCGAGGGTGTCGGCGTCCACCCGTCCGGCGGCGGTCAGGTGCTCGGCGCCGACGGCGTCCACCGGGCCGGCCAGCGCGCCCAGGACGCGGTCGAAGCCGATCCGGGCCAGCCGGTTGCGGGCCTCGACGACGGTGTCCGGGTCGCCGCACAGGATGATGGCGTCCTGGGCGTCGAGCACCTGGCCGGCCAGTTCGGCGAACCGGCCGCCGAGCGGGATGTTGACCGCGCCGTGCAGGTGGGCGGCGGCGAACGCCTCCGGCTCCCGGGTGTCCAGCACGGTGGCGCCGCCGGCCCTGGCCGCGACGAACTCCTCGGCGGGGAGCGCGGGGACGGGGGTGTCCTCGTCCAGGACCGGACGGGCCTGGCGGTTGCGCACCGAGGTGAACGCGAAGTAGGCGGGCGCGGCGGGCTGACCGGCGGTCACCACGGCGACGAACGCGTCCTCGGTCACCTCGGCGAGCGCGTAGTTGCCGCGGCGCTGGTTGCCGATCGTGCAGCTCAGCTCGGTGGAGAGGTTCTTGCCGCAGGCCGAGCCGGCGCCGTGCGCGGGGTAGACCCGGGTGTCGTCCGGCAGGGTGAGCAGCGCGCGGGTGGACCGGTACAGGTGGCGGGCCATCTCCTCGGCGGACCGGCCGCGCGAGCTGAGCAGATCGGGGCGGCCGACGTCGCCGATGAACAGCGTGTCGCCGGTGAGCACGCCGAACGGGACGTCGTCACCGGCGTGTTCGCGCACGACGACGCAGATCGACTCCGGGGTGTGCCCCGGGGTGTGCAGGATCTCCAGGTCGACCTCGCCCAGGCCGATGCGCTCGCCGTCGGCCACCGGGTCGGTGTCGAAGTCGAGCGCGGCGGCGGAGCCGTAGGAGATGCGCGCGCCGGTGCGCTCGGCCAGCTCCAGGTGACCGGAGAGGAAGTCCGCGTGGATGTGGGTCTCGATGACCCGCTCGATGGTCAGGCCGTGCTGTTCGGCGGTCGCGAGGTACTCGTGCACGTCGCGCTGGGGGTCGACCACGACGGCCCGGCCGGTGGTGCGGTCACCGACGAGGTACGAGGCGTGGGAGAGGCAGTCCAGGTAGAACTGCACGAAGACCAGCGGTCCGGCGGGCTTCGGCATCACAGGCTCCTGAGGGTGGACGGTGGGTGCGCCCCGCGGCCTTGCGGGCGGGGGCACGGGTGGGATGGCCGCACGGCCCGGACGGCGGGCTGCGACGGGCTGCGGCGAGGCGGGATCCGGGGTGTGCCCGGCAGGGGTCAGGCGAGGCCGCGGAGCATGAGGTTCCAGTAGAGGAACGGCAGGCCGCGCCGCTTGAGGTGCCACATGTCGGTGCGCTCGCGGATGGTGTTGATCACCGGGATCGACGGGGTGGGCCGGCCGCTGTAGTCGAACTCGGCGAGCAGCATCTTGTTGCGCGCGGTGGTCAGCGGGCAGGACGCGTAGCCGTCGTAGGAGGCCTTCGGCTCCCGGCCGTTGAGCACGGCGAGCAGGTTCTCGACGAGCACCGGCGCCTGCTTGCGCACCGCGGCGCCGGTCTTGGAGTTCGGCGAGGAGCCGGCGTCACCGAGCGCCCACACGTTCGGGTAGCGGACGTGCCGCATGGTGTGCTTGTCGATCTCGACGTAGCCGGCCGGGTCGTCGGCACCGGCGAGCGGGCTGCGCTTGATCCAGTCCGGGGCGCTCTGCGGCGGTACCAGGTGGGCGACGTCGTACGGCAGGGTCGTCGTGCCCCCGGTCCCGAGGTCGGTGACGACCACCTCGCGGGCCTCGGGGCGCACCTCGGAGACCTCGCTCCCGTAGTGGACCTTGATGCCGTAGCGGCGCACCACGTCGTCGAGCACCCGGGCGAACTCCGGGACGCCGAAGATGGCGGCGCCGGGGATCACCAGGTGGACGTCCATCCGGCCGAGCACACCCTCCTTGCGCCAGTGGTCGGCCGCCAGGTAGGCGATCTTCTGCGGGGCGCCGCCGCACTTGATGGCCCCGGTGGGCATGCTGAACACCGCGCTGCCGGAGCGGGCCTCACGGATGAAGCGCCAGGTCGCGGGGGCGTACTGCGGCAGGTAGTTGCTGGACAGTCCGTCCCTGCCGAGCCCGGCCTCCAGGCCCGGCACCCGGTCCCAGTCGAGCTGGATGCCGGGGCAGACGACGAGGTGCTCGTAGGAGACCGTGCCGCCGTCGTCCAGCGCCACCTCCCGCGCCTCGGGATCGATCGCGACGGCGGCCCGGCGGATCCACGCCACGCCCTTCGGCATGACGGACGCCTGCGGCCGGATGCTCTCCGCCAGCGGCGCCCGTCCGCCGCCGACCAGCGTCCACAGCGGCTGGTAGTAGTGCCGCTCGCTCGGATCGAGCACCGCGACGTCCTGCTCGCCGGCCCGACGGAGCCGGGCCGCGACCGAGATCCCGGCGGTCCCGCCGCCGATGATCACGATCCGGTGATGCTTGGTTATCAAGGGGCCTCCCCGGCCTGACCAAATGTACGGACATTAAACTAGGAGCGAGCGGTCGTAGCCGCAAGATTTGTCCGTACATTTTGCCTCCGGGGCACGGTCCGCCCATGGCAAGGGCGCCGGCCGACCCTCGATGAGCCATGAGGGCCGGCCGGCGCCCGGTGCCGTACGCGCCTACAGCGCGCCGGTCTCCACCAGAGCCTGGAGCCGGTTGACGACCGTGCCCAGGGTGCCGTCCGCCTCGATCTGTTCGAGGTGACCGCCGACGAAGCGGTCGATCCGCAGGTGCGCGGTGGCGATCCGGCGGAGCGTGTCGGCGTCGGCCGAGGCGATGAACGCGGGATCGGAGATCCGGCCGTCCTGGTACGGAGCCCAGTTCTTCCAGTCGAAGCCCTCCTCGACCAGGCCGCGGGCCGAGGCCACCACGGCGAAGTGCTCGACGGGGGCCAGGCCCAGCGGCAGCCGGACGGGCGCCGCGGCGGCCTCCGGCGCAGGTCGGTACAGGGCGATGATCTCGCGGGCCGATTCCTGTGTCAGCTCAGGCATGGTTCGAACCTCCGCACCAGTTGGTCAGGATCTCGTGGACCGCGAAGTTCCAGAAGTCCTTCGGGTTCTCCTTGCGGGCGTCCACCTGGTAGGTGAGGTCGCGCGGGAACAGCACCTCCTCCTCATTGGGGAACTCCGAGTAGTCCCACACCTCCGCACCGGTCCGGCCGTCGATGTCGAGCAGGGCGTTGGTGGCGAACCCCTGGGCGACCTTCCGGTCCGTGCTCGTGCTCGTGTACGAGGTATTGAGGATCTTCGCACCCACCTGGTGCTTGGCCAGGCGGTCCGCCTTCATGTTGTCCCCGCGGTAGGTCGTGCCGGTGTGGAGCTTCAGGTTCCACAGGCCGGAGTCGATGGCCTCGAAGAGCGGCAGCAGCTGCCGGTACTCCGGGTCGGTCGGCTTCTTCTTGTACAGCACGGAGTTGATCGCTTTGTAGTAGTTCGTCGTGTAGATGCTGACCGCCACGGCCTGCCGATAGGTCACCGAGGCCGGCAGCTTGATGCTGCCGATCTTCGCTTTCGCCTGCTTGACGTACACGTCGTAGTCGGCGGGCAGCTTGAGATCGAACACGTTGTCGTAGTTGTTCTTGATCTCGGTGAACGCGGGCGTCAGCTGGTCGCCGAGTTCCTTGGTCAGCGCCACGACCTTCACGGTGGACACCTTTGTGGTGTTCGACGACGCGTAGTGCGCCGCCGCCCAGGTGAGCGCCGACGGCACCTCCTTCGGGTCCGCCTTGCGCGCTCCGGTGCACACGAGGGACGTGGCGACGCGTACCGGCTCGGTGGGGTAGAAGCAGGCGAGTGCCTGGAAGATCGCCCGGACGGGGACCCCCGCGTCGGCGTCCCAGTCCTTCGGTTCGAAGACCAGGATCCGCTTGAACTGGATCCCGGCGGCCGTCACCGGCTTCGAGATCCAACAGGGCAACAGGGGCCGGTAGTCCTTCTCCTTGTCCTTCGCCAGCGCTTCGACGGAGACGCCCGCCTTGGCGAGCGCGCCCACCAGGCTCCCCTCCGTGGGGGTGTAGTCGTCGGGCAGGCAGGAGACGACGAGGACGTCGACCGCGTCGGCCGGCGCCAGTTTCGTCAGGTCCCCCCACAGGAACTGGACTGTGCGCTCGTCCTTGTCGGGATGGTCGACCTTGAAACTGTCGATCTTGGTCAGGGCCATGGGTGGTCCACCTTGAACTGTTCGGGGTCCGCCGGGGAGGAAGGCACCTCCCCGACGCTCGGGGCACGACGGTCGTGAAAGGTCAGGGGCGGTTCACTCCTTCAGCTTCGCGAGCGGGGCGTTGACGTGGATGTTGGAGTTGCCCGGGATGTCGGGGATGAAGTCGAGGTCCACGTCCGGTCCGAACACCAGGCAGTGCGTGGAGCCGCCGTAGTGGAACGAGCCGAGCTCCTCGCCGCGTTCGACCGTGTCGCCGGGTGCCACGGTGACCTCGCACGAGGACACCTCCGCCATGCCGATGGCGACGAAGGCCATCAGCCCGACGGCCGGTTCCGCGGCCTCGATGTAGACCACCGCGCGGGCGGCGAGGTGCGCGATGTATCCCTGCGAGAGGTCGGGGGCGGCGACGTCGCACAGCGCCGCGGGTGTCTGGGAGTAGTAGGTGCCGGGGATGTTGCGGACGGCCACGACGGTGCCGTCGACGGGGCTGTGCCAGCGGTGGTAGTTGAGGGCGCTGAGGAACGCCTGGTAGACGGTGCCCCCGTGGAAGGTCTCCGGGTCCGGCTCGGCGGGGCCCTTGTGGGCGGAGTCGAGGAGGAACGCGAGGGCGTACGGCTGGCCCTTGAGCCAGAACGTGTTGCGCTCCTGGACGTCGTGGGCCAGCCGGTACGGGACGGACTCGGCCGCGCTGGCAAGGGTCCTCGGGTCCTCGTCGACGGGCCGCGCGCCGGGCTTGAACCTCCTCGTGAAGAAGTCGTCCCAGGAGGTGAACCCGTAGTGGGGGAGCTTGGGGTCGCACTCGTAGAGGTCCTCGAACTTGCCGCCCGCCGACTTCTCCAGCGCGGCGAGCGCCTCCTCGCTGAACCAGTGGTTCTTCTCCGCGTCCAGCACGTAGGCCGAGTCCGGGCTCGCCAGGTACACGCTCCACTCGTCGAGCATGGCCTTGAGGTGCGCGTTCACCTTGTCGTCGAGGAACGCGGCGAAGCCGGCCTGGGTGCCCATGGCCCAGTTGAGGATCGCGTTGACGGGGAAGCCGACGAGCCCGGAGTCGTTGTACTCCGGCGCGGTGCCGATGGCCTCGTTGAACAGCTGCAGCAGCTGGTCGACGGTCTTCACCTGGGGGAAACCGGTCGGCGTCTCGCGGTGGGACAGCTGCCACAGCATGTCGTTGAACAGCATGTAGATCTTCGGGTCGGATTCGATCAGGTCGCGGAGCGCGGCGACGGAAGGCTTCAGCTTCTTCGGTTCACCCGTGCGGGCCGTCTCCTCGACCCGCCCGATGAGGTCGTCCAGCCAGGTCCGCAGGACGTCGTGGTCCGACGGGAGCCATCCGCCCGCGCGCACGGTGGAGTAGAAGTCCATGATTGTCCTCGCCTGTGGATGTCTGGGACCGCCCTGGACGGCATCGCCGCTGCGCGGCGGACATGGGCCGCGGTCCCGGCCGCGTCCCACGCGGCAGGGGTACGGGCGGGCCCCGGTACTTCCACCGTAGGCACGAAGGCGGACGGGTCGCCAGGGCCGGACCGGTTCGGGCCGGACGGAGCGGGAACGTGCTCACTGGGCGTCACCGGGCCCGCCCTGCGGCGCAGTCCGGTCCCGGCACCACCGCCGACCCGTGCACGGTGCGGAGCCACCTGACCGGCCACTCGAACGGCGTAGCGCCCACGACCTGTCCGGCCGTCGGCGCCGCGCCGCGAGGAAGGAACCTAGGACGCCAGGGGCACCGCCGTGGGCCCCATGGCCTCCAGGCCGGTGGGCTGCTCGTCCTGGCGCAGGGCCACGTTCCGCAACAGGTAACACTCGGCGAGCGTCATCGCGGCGAACTCGGCGATGTCCACGCTCTCGGGCGAGGAGTGGATGTTGCACAGCGGTTCCTGGCAGCCGATCACCAGCACCGTCGCCCCGGGGTTGATCTGCTGGAGCTCGGTGACCAGGGGAATCGTTCCGCCGTCTCCGGTGAGCAGGGTCCGCTTGCCCGGGTAGGCGTGCTCCATGGCCTCCTTGGCGAGCGCGTAGCCGTGCCCGGTGGTGTCCGCCTGGAAGCCCGGAGCGGCGTCCGCCTTCTCGACGGTGATGTCGGCGTTCCACGGGTTGAGGTCGGGCCGGTAGATGAACTGCTCCAGGCGCGCGATGGCGTCCTCCGGCCGCTCCAGCGGGGCGATGCGCACGCTCACCCGGGCTTTCGCCGTCGCGGTCAGCTGGTTGACGGGCGGGTCGTACGAGGGCGGGCCACTCAGCGCGACGACGTTGGCGGACGGCCGGTCGTACAGGCGGCTGCCCAGCGTGTCGCTGCCGATGAGCCGGACGTCCGGCAGCATCCCCGCCTCGTCGCGGAAGGCGGCTTCGTCGGGTTCCTCGCCCTGCCAGTGTTCCCGGACCAGGCCGGGCACGGTGACGTCGCCCCGGTCGTCGACGAGCGCCGCGAGGATGCGCGCCAGCGCCATGAAGGCGTCGGGCGCCGGGCCTCCGTACACACCGCTGTGCTTGGGCTTCCTGAGCGTACTGACCGTGACGTCCACCGCCACGACGCCGCGCAGGCTGGTGGTGAAGGTCGGTTCGCCGAGCTCGTGGTTGCCGCTGTCCGCGACGACGATGACGTCGGCGGTGAACAGGTCCTTGTTCCTGGGGTCCTGCACGAAGCCGTCGAGGGTGTCGCCGGACTCCTCCTCCCCCTCCAGGAAGATCTTCAGCGGAACCGGCGGCCTGCCCTCGAACGCGCGCAGCGCACCGAGGTGCATCATGACCCCTGACTTGTCGTCGGCGGCGCCACGGCCCTGCAGCCGGGTGCCGTTGTCGATCGGCTTCGGGTCCCACGCCTCGGTCCACCCGCCGTCCCCGACGACGTCGTAGTGGGCGTACAGCATCACCGTGGGCAGGCCCGCGGTGTCGCCGTCGGGTCCGCACGTGGCATGGACCAGGGGGGCGTTCCTGGTGACGTCGCCTATGTTCAGCTGCTCGACGTGGACGTGCTCCAGCTTGAAGGCCGGGTCGGTCAGCTTCTTCTGACACCAGTCGGCAGCGTCCTTCACCGGTGTCAGGGCGTCCTTGTTGTAGACCGACCGGATCTTGACGAACTCCGTCAGGTCGTCGATCAGTCCCTTCTTCAACTGGCTGATCTTGACAGCCAGATCATCGTTGCCCATGGTTCCCGCCTCCTCGGTACGGGGCCGGCTACCGCAGCAGCGGCTGCTGCTGGGTGATGCAGTGGGCGCCGCCGCCGCGTTCGAACAGCGGCCTGGCGTCGATGCCGTGGACGTCCCGTTGGTAGGCCTTCTGCAGGATGTCGTTCGCCTGCTTGTCGTTCTCGTCGTCGAAGTTGCACGCGATGATGGCGTCGTTGCAGACCACGTGGTTGATGTAGCTCCAGTCGAGCCATTCCCCGGAGTCGTCCGTCAGCCTCGCCGGCGCGGGCACCCTGGTCACCGTCAGTGGCTTGCCCTTGAAATCGGTGGCCTCGCTCAGCAGCTTCACGGCGCGGTTCGACACCTCGTAGTCGGGATGGTCCTTGTTCTCCTGGCTGTGGACGAGCACCTGGCCCGGCGCGGTGAAGGTCGCGACGATGTCGATGTGCCCGCGCGTGCCGTACGGCGAGTAGTCGGCGGTCAGACCCCGGGACAGCCAGATCAGCTTGCACTCACCGAAGATCTCTTCGAAGACCCCCTCCACCCGTTCCCGGGTCCAGCCCAGGTTCCGGTACGGGTCCAGCTTCACCGTCTCGCAGACCAGGAACGTCCCCTGTCCGTCGGTGTGGATGTCGCCCCCTTCGGTCACCAGCTCCGACGGGATGATCTCGGCGCCGACCTGCTCGGCGATCGCCGTCGCCACCCGGGCGTCCCAGGCCCACCTGGTCCAGGGCTGGGCGCCCCAGGCGTTGAACACCCAGTCCACCGCGCCCAGCCGCGCGCCTTCGGGGTCGACGACGAAGGTCGGCCCGGTGTCCCGCGCCCAGCCGTCGTCGTGCCTGACCACCGTGATCGTCGCGCGGGGGACCCACTTCTCGGCCTGCGCCTTCTCCTGCTGCGTCACCAGCATCGTGACGGGCTGACCCCCGTGATCCAGGATCGCGTTGGCCACACTGGCCCACGCCCCGCGCATCTCGTCGGGGTCGGAATCCGGCGGGTACCACTGGACCGGCCACGCCATCCAGGTGCGCTCCTGCGGCTCGGTCTCGGCGGGCATCCGCCACGCACTGCTCTCCAGGCCACTCATCGCTCCTCCGTCCCGCTCGGCGGCGTCCCATGGACGCTCTCACGCGGACGGCCCCCTGCCGACGGCCCCGTGCGAACGGTTCCGCCCCGACGCCGCAGCCGCGGCCGGGGAGATCGCCGAGCCTGGATCCTCGTTGTCTTCGCCCCCGGTCACCCCCGTTCGGCCCCCTCCCTCCATCGTAGGAACTCGGCCCGTCGGCGCACCCGGAACTCCCGACCCGTTCCGGTCGCGTCCGCCGGACTCCTCGCCGCCGACGATCCCGGAGACCTCCGCGATGTCACTCAGCGTGTCGCCGTCACGCACCGTCAACGAGCCCTCGGCGACCGCCTCCACGTGGCGTGGCGCCGCACCCGTGCGGGGGGACTCGGGCACGACGGGCGATCCGTCCCACCGTCAGGACGGCCGGTTTCCTCCTCCGGGCTGCGGCCGTCGGCCTGGGCCACGTGGGCCGGCCACTCGCGGGGCGGGACCGCGAAGGCCTCGCGGAACACGCACAGGCCCTCCCCCTGAACCGGGAGAGGGCCTGCACGCACCACGGGGTCGGACGCCGTGCCCGGACGCTAGTGGCGCCGGGCCCTGCGCCTGCGGAGCTCCACGAGTGCCCAGCCGAGGGCCGTGAACGCCACGGCCGCGACCGCCATCGGCACGACCCGGTCCTGGCCGGTGTCGGCCAGGTGCGAGCCGGGCGCGGCGCCCGGCGCGGCCGGTGCGGCCGGCGACGTGGTCGGCGTGACCGCTGCCGCCGGTACCGCCGGTGCCGGCGCCTCGGGCGCGACCGCCGGCGTGGCCGTCGGCGTGGCCGCCGGGGTGCTCACCGGCGCGGTCGGGGCCACCGTCGCCGTCGCGGTCACCGTCGGCGACGGGGTCGGGGTCGGGATGGGCAGCAGCCGGTTGACCACGGTCGCCGAGACCCCGGCGTCGAGGTTCTCGGAGTTCAGCACCAGCGGCCCGGACACCGGGTTGTCCGGAACCGCGTAGCCCTCCGGCGGACTGACCTCCTGCCAGTAGTACGCTCCCGGTTCGACCGTGGACGTGCAGAGTCCGTCGGCCCCGGTCGTACAGGGCTCACCGACCCGGGTGTCGGGCTTCTCCCCGGAGGTCTGCGGCCCGTCGGTGCCGTTCGTCTCCCGCCACAGCGCGAACCTCGCGCCCGCCAGCGGCTTTCCGTCCTGGTCCTGCTTGACCAGGCGGACCGCGCCTTCCTGGCGGCGGAAGCCGAGGTCGAAGGTGTGGTCGTTCTCGCCCGGTCCGCCGGTGGTGAGCGTCCGTTCCGGATAGCGGGCGCCGTCCGGGACGGTGCCCTTGGAGTCCACGAAGCGGTTGTCGCCGACGCCCGCCTCGGTCGGCACCCACCGGTACAGCGGCCCGCCCGACGCGTAGTCCGCCGGGTTGTCCATCCTGATCGTGTACTCGGTCCTGGGCTTCAGACCGCCGGGCACGTTGGAGTCGTCGAAGTAGTACTCGCCGCGCGGTGTGGTGGTCGTCGACGCGACCAGCTTGCCGGACTCGTCGTAGAGGTTGACGGTGGCGCCGGGGACGGGGCTCTGGCCCGGGCTCTGGACGCCCTTGCGCTCGGGGTCGTACCAGACCCGGTTGCCGATCTGCAGCGGCGCCTGGTCGCAGAGCACCTCCAGGTCGCCCATCGAGGCGCCCTTCCCGAAGGCGGGCCTGGCGGTCGAGGTGTTCAGGCCCAGGCCGGAGCCGGCGGCCCTCGTCCCGTCGCGGTTGGTGAACATCGTGCCGATGCGCCACGCGACGTCGGTGGGGTCCACGGCCGAGATCGCGATGGAGTCCTCCACCTTCGACAGCGCCATGCCGGCGTAGGCCGCGTTCGGGTGGTAGCCCTGGAAGGTGCCCACGCTGAAGAACCTGGTCCCCCGCGTGGCGGTCCCGCAGCCGAGGTTGGTGTCCATCACGTACATGCCGTCGGAGAGGCACGCCTTGTTCAGGTCACCGCCGGCCGCGAAGCTGTGGTACGTCGTGGGGTCGCCGGTCCGCGGGAACGCCGTCGCCTTGTCGGTGAGCCGGTCGCGGAACGCCAGCAGCATGGAGCCGTCGGTCTCGAAGACGATCTCGGCCAGCTCGGGCTCGGGGTTGGCGTAGAACCCGGTGCCGGTGCACGCCTTGCCGTCCTGCTCGGCGGGGATCGTGTCCGTCCACGGGAACCAGCCCGCCCCGGGGCAGAGGCCCTTGGCCGAGACCGCGCGCGGGTAGTCCAGGGGCTGGTTCAGCACCGCCCTGCCGAAGGCTCCGGTCGCCGGGTCGAAGGGCAGGACGACGGCGCGCAGGTCCGAGGCCTTCCCGGTCGACTCGCCCGAGCAGACACCGCCGAGGTAGCCGACGCCGTCCTGCACACCCAGGCCGAACGGACGCCAGTCCGCCGGCGAGGGGCAGCCCGGGTCCGGAATCGGGTAGGAGGCCTGCGGCGCCGACGCCGTCGCCTTGGTCGCGTCGTAGCGGTACAGCCTGCGGTTGTTGAGATTGACCACGAACAGGTCGCGGCCGTCCTCGGAGAGCTTCAGGGCGCCCAGGCTCTCCTTGCCCGGCGCGGCGAGGAAGGCGTCGTCGGAGGCGCCGACACCGTGCGCCGCCGCCCCGGCGTCCGGGACGGTGGTGAACAGCGACGTCGTCCGGTTCGCCGGGTCGGTGACGTAGATCGCGCCGGCGCCCCCGGGGCCGTACGTGGTGTCCCGCTTGGCCAGCGCCGAACTGAACAGCCGCTTGCCGGACTTGCTCCACCCGATGCCGTAGACGGCGCCGGTCTCGGCGTTGGTGGCCAGGTCGGTCGTATCGGTGTTCTCGCCGCGCGCGCCGTAGGGGAAGCTCACCAGCGTACGCGGGTGCTGCGTCTCGCTCGTCGCGGGCTGGCAGGCCGTGACCAGCGGCGCGTTCTTCTGGCAGTAGTCGCCGGGGTTCCACAGCCCCGTGGTGTACGCGACGTTCCGGCCACCGGCGAGGTCGACGAACTCCTCGTTGCTGCTCAGCTGGTTCGGCGCGCCGTCGAGGCCCTGCCGCGAGGCGAAGGCCGGGAACAGCAGGCCCGGCTTCGGGTTCACGACCTGCACCCGGTACTTCCCGCCGGCGGACCGGGCCGTGCCCGGCGCCAGGGTGACCGTGCCGTCGGCGGCCGTCACTCCGGTGACCTCGGCGCCGTCGTCGCCGGTGAGGACCACCGTGACCCCGCCGATGCCGGGCTCCAGGACCGGGCTCCACACACCGGTGGCGTCGACCGCCCGCACCACCCGCACCGTCACCGAGCCGTCGGCCTCCTGCGGATACGCCGCCGGAGCCGCCAGCATCGAGCAGCTCCCGATCCCCAGGGCGAGCACCGCGACCCGGCCCACCGCACGGCGGCCGGGCAACCCCGACCGTCGCCGCCCCGGCCCGCGCGCGGCGCCGTTCATCTCTTCACTTGTAGGTGTCATTCCCGCTCTCATGGTTCAGGCGATGATCCGCCTCGTGGCCCGAATCCTAGAGGAGGTTCGACAATCCCTTGATCACTCAGTCGAATTGACGTCAAATCACTCCCATCCCGCCCAGGCCGGACATCGCCTCGACGGGACACCGACACACCGTCGCCGCGGGGCGGCACCTTGGCCAGGTTCAGCCGACGGGTGGCCGAGGGCCCGATGGAGGCGACGCGCTGTGGTGGTGGCCACCACCATCCGGTACGCAACTGTGGTACCGGGCGACGTGTGCCCGACCCCGCCGGGTTCCTAGCGTGGCGGCCATGGAGAACACCGAGAGCACCGGCGGCCGGGCCGCCGCCCCGGCCGCCCGCTTCCTGACCGGGCGGAAGGCCCTGGTGACGGGCGCGGCGAGCGGCATCGGCCGGGCGTGCGCCACCGCCTTCGCCGAGGCGGGCGCGCACGTGTACGTCGTCGACCTGGCGGGGGACGCCGCCGAGGCCGTCGCGGCGGAGATCGGCGGCACGGCCCATGTGGTCGACCTGGCGGACCCGGCGGCGGTGGACGCCCTCCCGGACGACGCCGACATCGTGGTGAACAACGCCGGGCTCCAGTACGTGGCGCCGATCCAGGACTTCCCGGTCGAGCGCTTCGTACTGATCCAGCGCGTGATGGTCGAAGCGCCGTTCCGGATCGTCCGGCGCACCCTGCCGCACATGTACGAGCGCGGGTGGGGGCGCATCGTCAACATCTCCTCCGTGCACGGGCTGCGGGCGAGTGCCTTCAAGTCGGCGTACGTGACGGCCAAGCACGCCCTGGAGGGGTTCAGCAAGGTCGCCGCCCTGGAGGGCGCGCCGCACGGCGTCACCAGCAACTGCATCAACCCCGGGTACGTGCGCACGCCCCTGGTGGAGAACCAGATCGCCGCGCAGGCCGCCGCGCACGGCATCCCGGCCGAGGAGGTGGTGGAACGGATCATGCTCGACCGCACCGCGATCAAGCGGCTCATCGAGCCCGAGGAGGTCGCGCGGGCCGCGCTCTTCCTCTGCGGCCCGGACGCGGGCTTCGTCACCGGCGCGTCCATCCCGCTGGACGGGGGCTGGACCGCCCACTGACCCGACCGGCACCCCACCCCCTGGCCAGGTGGCCGACGCCCACACCGTGCCGCCCGAGGTATGCGCCGCCGACATAGGGCGCACGCCGCGGCGTCCCTAGGGTGTCACGCACTGGACCCTCGGTGTGGAGGAGTGAACGCGGTATGTGGAGAAGCGGACGTGGCAGGCGCAGAGGCTTCGGATGGCTGCTGGCGAGCGTGCTGGCGCTGATCGGCGCGGTCGTCCCGGCGGTGCCGGCCTCGGCGGCGGTGCCCTCCAACCTGACGCTGGAGGCGAGCTACAGCAGCGTCGCCAACGGCTGGGACCGCGTCGAGCGGTACCTCGACACCACCCCCGGCTTCCAGCAGGAGCAGTATCCGCCGGACGGCCGCGGCAACCAGGACGGCCAGCGGCTCACCTTCTTCGGCGGCGTCAAGCAGCCGTTCTCGGGCCGCTTCCTGCTCTACTCGGCCCCGGGCTGGAACACCGGCTCGCACCAGGTCCCGGTGCTGCTGGTGCACGGCGCCAACGACAACCCGGACCGGGCCTGGGCCAATCCCGGGGAGTCCGGCGGCTACGGCTGCGGAGCCGTCTCCTGTCCGGGCACCGGTCTGATGCAGTACCTGTCCGGGCGGGGCTACCGGGTCTTCGCGGTCGGCTTCGCGCACAAGCAGGGCGACAACCTGATGCAGGCCCAGGCGGTCGGCGACGCCGTCGCGCTGATCCGCGCCAAGCTCGGCGTCCCCCAGGTGGACGTGGTGGGCTGGAGCAAGGGCGAGATGTCCGCGCGCTCCTACGTGTCCTCGGTCAAGCCCTCCTGGGGCCGCCCGTACGCCGGCGACGTGCGCAAGCTGATCACCATGGGCGGCCCGAACGGCGGCTACGACTACCCGTTCGCCCACGGGTGGGCGCACGACTTCTCCATCTGGCCGCAGTGCGGCGGCCAGGTCAACGCCCCCGCGCCGCACCTGCGGATGACCTGCTACGGCACCTACACCGCGCACCCGGAGTTCTCCTTCGCCCCCTCGGGCGGCTACGACGTCTACCCCGGGCAGCGGCAGATGCTGGCCCGCTGGGACTCGGTCTTCGGCATCGACCAGACCCAGCAGGACTGGTACACCACCTACTACGGCGGGCAGGGCTTCTACACCGACGGCGGAGGCATCCAGGCCGCGATCAACGCCGGCTCGCTGATCGCCCCGCTGCACCAGGCCGGGGTGCCCGCCTCGGTGACGACCTACCTCCTGGCGGGCGGCGCGCCCAGCGTCGTCGGCATCTTCAACGAGAACCGCGCCCCCAGCGACGGCGTGGTCTTCGTGGCCAGCGCCCTGGACACCACCGGCATCGCCACGGTCGGCGGCACCGCGCTGATCTCCCTCGCCAACCACCTGCAACTCGGCTGGGACGGCGCGGCGAGCGCCCAGGTCGCCGGCTGGCTGAACTGAGGACACGCCCGATGATCACCGATCGACTGATCACCACCGAACGGCTGACCGTGAACCACGCCGAGATCGAGGGCCGCACCGGCGAGCCGGTGGTCCTGGTCCACGGCAACGTCTCCTCCGGCGTGTTCTGGCACCCGACCATGGCCGACCTGCCCGAGCGCTACCGCCCGCTGGCGCCCGACCTGCGCGGCTTCGGCGGCACCGAGCCGCTGCCGGTGGACGCCACCCGGGGTCTGCGCGACCACAGCGAGGACCTGCTCTCCTACCTCCAGGAGCTGTCCCTGGGCCCGGTGCACCTGGTCGGCTGGAGCATGGGCGCCGGGGTGGCGCTGCAACTGCTACGCGATCACCCTGAGCTGGTCCGCTCGCTCACCCTGGTCAACCCGGTCTCCCCGTACGGGTTCGGCGGCACCCACGGGGTGGACGGGACGCTCAACTCGCCCGACGGGGCGGGCTCCGGCGCCGGCACCGCGGCGGCGGAGTTCGTCCGGCTGCTGGGCGAGGGCGAGTCGGGCGCCGGGTCGCCGTTCGCGCCGCGTTCGGTGCTGGACACCGCCTACGTCAGCGCGCCGCTGGCCGAGCCGGACCGCTACGTGGCCGCCATGCTGACCACCCGGACCGGGGAGGACCACTACCCCGGCGACAGTCGGCCGAGCGACACCTGGCCGGGCGTCGCACCCGGCGAGCGGGGCGTCCTCAACTCCATGGCGCCGGTCCACTTCCGGATCGACGACCTGGAACTGGTCGAACCGAAGCCGCCCGTCCTGTGGATCCGCGGTTCGGCCGACGTGATCGTCTCCGACACCTCGCTGTTCGACCTCGCCCACCTCGGGGCGATCGGCGCGGTCCCGGGCTGGCCCGGCGCGGACGCCTGCCCGGCGCAGCCGATGGTGGCGCAGACCCGCGCCGTCCTCGACCGCTACGCCGCCGCCGGCGGGCGGGTGCGCGAGGTGGTCGTCGAGGGCGCCGGGCACAGCGTGCACCTGGAGCGGCCGAAGGAGTTCCTGGCCGCGCTGGTGGAGGTGCTGGACGGAGCCTGACGACACGGCCGCCACAGCCCCGTGGCCCCGATCCGCCGTTGTGCGGGCCGGGGCCACGGGGCTGTTCGGTGCCGTTCAGCCGGCGAGGGTCTTGTGGAGGGCGTCGAGGCCGTCGGTGTAGATGCCGGTGAAGAGGTCGACGACCTCCTGGTCGGTGGCGTTGACCGGGTTGAAGCGGCCTGACCACTGGACCTCGGCGAGGTCGTCGCGGCCGGGGACGGCGTGCACGCGGATGGTGGAGACGTAGCCGTCGACCGGGAACGGGGCCTGGAGGATGGCGTAGCTGTACTGGCGCTCGGTCTCGTTGAAGTCGACGAGGCGTTCGACGATGACCTGGCCCTCGGGGTTCTTGAGGCTGCGGACGCGGCCGCCCTGGGAGGCGACGCTCTCGGGGATGTAGGGGAGCCAGTCGGGGAGGGCGTCGAAGCCGCCGATGAGGTTCCAGACCTTCTCGGGGGTGGCGGGGACGGTGCGGCTGACGGAGGTGGAGGCCATGGTGACTTCTCCTGGTGGGGGCGTGTGTGGGGTGTGGGGGGGTGTAGGGGCTGGGGGTGCTCAGGCGCCGTTGGGCAGCGGGGCGGCCGGGCTGACCAGGCCGGCGGCGCGCAGGTCGGTCCAGAACGCGGCCGGGACGGTCTCGTTCAGCGCGGCGGTGTCCTCGGCGATCCGGCTGGGCCTGGTGGCGCCGGGGATGACGGCTGCGGTGGCGGGGTGGGCGAGGGAGAACTGGAGGGCGGCGGCCTTGGTGGAGACGCCGTGGGCGGCGGCGAGGTCCTTGAGGCGGCCGACGCGCTCGATGATCTGCGGCGGGGCGGCCTGGTACTCGAAGTGGGTGCCGCCGGCGAGGACGCCGGAGCTGTAGGGGCCGCCGACGACCATGTCGACGTTCTGCTCCTGGGCGAGGGGCAGGAGGCGCTGGAGGGCGTGGTCGTGGTCGAGGAGGGTGTAGCGGCCGGCGAGCAGGAAGCCGTCGGGCTGCGGTTCGTCGAGGGCGAGGGTCAGCTCGATGGGTTCGGTCTTGTTGACGCCCAGGCCCCAGGCCTTGATGACGCCCTCGTCGCGCAGGCGGGACAGGACGCGGAAGGCGCCGGTACGGGCCTCCTCGAACTTGCTCAGCCAGGCGTCGCCGTGGAAGTCCTGGGCGATGTCGTGGACCCAGACGATGTCCAGGCGGTCGGTGCGCAGGCGCTTGAGGCTGTCCTCGATGGAGCGCTCGGCGGCGTCGGCCGTCCACACGTGGAGCATCTTGTTGGGGTTGCCGTGCTCGAACAGGCCGCCCTTCTCGCCGAGGTCGCGCTCGCCCTCCTCCACCTCGTCGAGGATGACGCGGCCGACCTTGGTGGACAGCACGTACTCCTCGCGCGGCTTGGTGGCGAGGACCTCGCCCAGGCGCTCCTCGGCCAGGCCCGCGCCGTAGAAGGGGGCGGTGTCGTAGTAGCGGACGCCCTGGTCCCAGGCGGCCTCGACAGTGGCGGCGGCCTCCTCGTCGGGGATCGCGCGGAACATGTTGCCCAGCGGGGCGGTACCGAAGCCGAGCTTGCCGGGAAGGATCTTCTTCAGGGACATGACAGTACCTTTTCGATCAGCGTCGCCGGGGACATGACGGCGTCCCGGGCACAGGGAATGAGACAGGAAGGAATGGATGCCTCAGGGGCGGACGCGAGGCGTTCCGGATAGATGCGGAAGCGCCTTACATGTGAAGACAATAGTTGCACACGCTTGCTAATGCAAGTGCTCGGCCGCCACCGGGTTCCGGCGGTAGTCGCCCGGGGGTACGCCCGACGCCCGCCTGAACGCGACACTCAGCGCGCTCGCCGCCCCGTAGCCGACGGCGTGGGCGATGGCGGCCAGGCTGTCCTGGCCCTCGCGTAGCCGTCGGGCGGCGAACCGCCCCGGCGGCGTCGCCGCCCACGCCCTCGACCCCGCCGCCCCGCCGACCCGCTCTGGGAGTACGCGCCGCCACCCTCCGCATCGCCTGACCCGCGGGCCGGACTCCCGATTGCGCGAGGCCGGGCCCCGTCCGATCGTGAACCCATGCCGAGCCATCGCGTGTACCGGAAGGGCGCGGCGAGGTGAGCCGCGCGCCGTTCTCCGTCCTGCGCCGCAGCGTCTCCCCGCTGGAGCTCTTCTTCGACCTGGTCTTCGTCTTCGCCATCGGCCAGCTCGCGGAGCACCTGCACGAGGAGCTGTCCTGGCGCGGTGCGGCGGAGACCGCGGTGATGCTGGTCGCGGTGCTCAGCTGCTGGGCGCTCACCAGCTTCGACGCCACCTTCCTGGACGTGGAGCTGCCCCGGACGCGGTGGCTGGTGCTGACGGTGATGGGCCTGGGGCTGTTCATGAACGCCCAGGTGCCGCACGCGTTCGCCGGCCGGCCGTGGGCCTTCGCCGTCCCCCTGGTCGCGATCCTGTTCCTGACCGACGTCACGGCCGCCGTGACCGCCCCGACGGCCGTGCTGCGCCGGCACTACCGCCGGGTGACCGCGTGGGCGGTCGTCTCCGTCCCGCTGTGGCTCGTCGGGGCGGGCGTCGGTTCCGGGCCGCGGCTGGCCTGGTGGGCCGCTGCCGCCGCGGTCGACATGACCGGCGTGTGGCTGGCGCACCCGTTGCCCGGCAACGTCCTCACCTCCCGCGACCTGGTCTTCGACGCCGACCACATGGTGGAACGGATCCGTCTGTTCATCATCCTGCAGCTCGGCGAGACCGTGCTGACCATCGGCGGGGCGATCTCCGCCGCCCCGGTAGACCCGCCGACCGTGACCACCGGCCTGGGCGTGTTCGTCGCCGTGGTGTGCCTGTGTGCGAGCTACTTCCGGGGCGGCGAGTCCATCCTGGCGCGGCACGTCGCCACCGCGACCGACCGCCTGCTGCCGGTCCGCCACGCCGTCAGCGGCCAGTACCCCACCCTGGCCGGCCTGGTCGCCCTCGCCGTCGGCGCCGAACTCGCCATCGCCCACCCCACCGGCCACGGCAGCACCACGCTCAGCCTCCTCCTGTTCGGCGGCCCGATCCTCTACGTGATCACCCAGGCCTGGTGGTACTACACCTCCACCGGCCAGGCCTGGGGCACCCGCCTGCTCGCCTGCCTCGCCTGCGCCCTCGCTGCCGTCCCGGCCCGCTGGCTGCCGCCCCTGGTGTCCGTCCTGCTCCTGGACGCCGTCCTCGTGTCGCTCGTCCTCGCCCTGAAACCGGTGCACCGCCGTGTCCTCGCCGCCATGCCCGACGCGGGCCCGCCCTGACCGTCGGCCCGCCGGAACGCGCGGTGCCCCACCGCCGGGAGGCGATGGGGCACCGCGGTCACAGGAGGAGTCGGACGGCGGACAGGATCAGGCGGTGGGCAGGATCCGGCCCCAGCCGATCCAGCCCGGAGTGGCGAAGTCGTGCCGAGGTCCGCGCAGCCGCCGCAGGGCTCAGTCGCCGATCCGCCCCCGGATGCGGCGGGACGGCTGGAAGGCGTACAGGTCGAGGACACCGGGCATCCCGGCCGCGCCGGGGCCGCCCGCCTCGATCCAGGCGGTGAGGTCGGCAGCCGCCTCCGGATCGTTGACCAGCCCGAGCCAGACCGGCCGCCCGCCCGCCTTCCGGCCCTCCGGGGAGGGCTGGACGACGATCACATTGGCCCGCTCGCAGGCGTCCAGGCAGTCGACCGGGCGCACGTTCGCCGTTCCCGCCAGCGCGGCCCGCAGCCCGGCGAGCTGGGCGGCGTGATCGAGGCCGGGAACCTTCGCCGTACCGCAGCAGCAGCCCCGGCAGACGGTCACTGTGCAGCGGGCCGCCGCCCCCGGGGCGGGAGCCTGGGCCTTCTCGCGCGCCCGGCGGCTCATCGGAGGCCCTCGGCGGCGGCCCGCTTCCAGGCGGCGTCGCGCAGCAGGCGCAGCCCGTTCAGGCCGACGATCACGGTGGAACCCTCATGGCCGAGCACGCCCAGCGGCAGCGGCAGGGTGGCGACCAGGTCCCACACCACCAGCACGCCGATGAACACCGAGGCGATCACCAGGTTCTGCACCACGAAGGAGCGGGCCCGGCGGGAGAGCGCGACGACGGCGGGGACGGTGGCGAGTTCGTCGCGGACGATGACCGCGTCGGCGGTCTCCAGGGCGAGGTCGGAGCCGGCCCGGCCCATCGCGAGGCCGGTGTGCGCGGCCGCGAGCGCGGGAGCGTCGTTGACACCGTCGCCGACCACCAGCACCTTGCGCCCGGCCGCCTCCCACTCCTTGACCGCGGCGACCTTGTCCTGCGGCAGCAGCCCCGCCCGCACGTCCGTGATGCCGACCTCGCCGGCCAGGCGCTTCGCGGCGCGCGGGTTGTCGCCGGTCAGCAGGACCGGGGCGGCACCGGTCAGCGCGGTCAGCGCGCCGACGGTCGCGGGGGCGTCCGGACGCAGGCGGTCCGCGATGCCGAGGACGCCGGCCGGGACGCCGTCGACCTCGACGAGGACCGCGGTGCGGCCGCCGTCCTCCAACTCGGCCGCGACGGCGGCGGCCCGCGCGCGGATGCCGCCGTCGGCGCCTCCCCCGCCCTCCGGCCGGGAGGCGCCTCCGCGCAGCCGCGCCGGGGCGCCGACGGCGACGGCGCGGCCGTCGACGATGGCGGTGACACCGATGCCGGGGGCGGAGGAGAAGTCCTGCGCCGCGGCCGGGGTGAGCCCGCGGGTGCGGGCGGCGTCCACGATCGCGCGGGCGAGCGGGTGCTCGCTGGGGTGCTCGGCCGCCGCCGCCAGCGCCAGCAGCTCCTCCGCGGTGCAGCCGGTTCCGGCCAGCGGACGGATGTCGGTGACGCGCGGAGTGCCCTCGGTGAGGGTGCCGGTCTTGTCCAGAGCGACCGCGTCGACCTGGCCCAGCCGCTCCATCACCACGGCGGACTTGACCAGCACGCCGTGCCGTCCGGCGTTGGCGATCGCGGAGAGCAGCGGCGGCATGGTGGCCAGCACCACGGCGCAGGGGGAAGCAACGATCATGAACGTCATCGCCCGCAGCAGCGAGCCGGTGAACGCGGCGCCGAAGGCCAGCGGCACGGCGAAGACCGCGAGGGTGGCGACGACCATGCCGATCGAGTACCGCTGCTCGACCTTCTCGATGAACAGCTGCGTCGGCGCCTTGGTCTCGGACGCCTCCTCGACCATCTTCACGATGCGGGCGATCACCGAGTCGGAGGCGTCCCGCTCGACCTTCACCCGCAGCGCACCGGTGCCGTTGAGGGTGCCGGCGAACACCTCGTCGCCGGTCGCCTTGGCGATCGGAAGCGGCTCGCCGGTGATGGTGGCCTGGTCGACGTCGCTCGCGCCGTCCAGCACCCGTCCGTCGGCGCCGATCCGCTCGCCCGGCCGGACCAGGATCGTGTCGCCGACGGCCAGGTGCCCAGTCGGCACGGTCTCCTCGGTGCCGTCGTCGAGCAGCCGGGCCGCCGTCGTGGGGGCGAGGTCGAGCAGTCCGCGCACCGAGTCGGCGGTGCGGGCGGTGGCGATCGCCTCCAGCGCACCGGAGGTGGCGAAGATGACGATCAGCAGCGCGCCGTCCATCACCTGCCCGACCGCCGCCGCGCCCAGCGCCGCGACGATCATCAGCAGGTCGACGTCGAGCGTCTTCTCCCTCAGCGCCCGAAGGCCCGCCCAGGCCGGCTCCCACCCGCCGGTCAGGTACGCGAGCGCGTACAGCGGCCCCCACGCCCAGGCCGGGGCGCCGGTCAGCTGCAGCGGCAGCGCGATCAGGAACAGCACCAGCGAGGCGGCGGCCCATCGGGCCTCCGGCAGGGCGAAGATCCGCGTGCGCCGCCGGGGCGCGACAGTCGTGGGCGCCGCGGCCACCGCGGTGGCGGGGCGCTCGGTCAGGGTGGAGGACATGGCAGGCAGGACCCTTCGCACAGGCCATGGGCAGGACTAACGACTCAACTCACAATACAGGAACATATGAACAGCTCTTCATCTATGGTCTGTAGTATTGGCCCATGGGTCATGGAGCCGCTCCCCCGAAGAACGCCGTCCCCCGCATACGCCTGGACGCCTCCAACGCCGCCCGGGTTGCCGGCACTCTCCAAGCCCTGGCCACACCGTCGCGGCTGCTGATCCTCGCCCGTCTGCGCGAAGGCCCCTGCGCCGCCACCGAACTCGCCCACGAGGTCGGCATGGAACAGTCCGCCTGCTCCCACCAACTGCGCCTGCTGCGCAACCTCGGCCTGGTCGTCGGCCGGCGCCAGGGCCGCTCGGTCGTCTACGCGCTGCACGCCAACCACGTCGCCGAACTCCTCGACCAGGCCGTCTACCACACCGAGCACCTGCGCCTCGGCCTGAGCGACGCGGCCGAGGCCGAGGCCGAGGCCGACGGATCGGACCCGGCGCTCGACCCCACGCCCTGACCGGCCCTCCCCGCACCGGGCGGGACGAAGTCCGGCGGGAACCCCCCGATGACGTCTTACACGCCTTTGCCGTCGCTCTGCCGAGCGGCTGACGGGCGCCCGACACCGTCGTACCCACACCGACCGCAGGACGACGGAGGGCACGGCGATGACGACGAGCACGAGCACGAACGGCGCGAAGAGACGCGGCACCCTGGCGGCCGCGCCGCCCCTCACCACCGCCGACCCGGCGTCACGCCTTCACCTGATCGGCTCCCCCCGTGTCCCCCGACGCGCTGACCGTCCGGCGCGCCGCCGGGGCCGCGTCGGGCCGATCTGGCCGTAGTGGAGCCCAGCGTCCTCGATCCGCCGGAGAGCCCCATGAACCAGCGCCGCCTCGCGGCCGTCTCGCTCGCCGCCGTCACCCTGCTCACCGCGGTGTGCGGCGGTTGTTCGAGCAGTAAATCGACCACCGGTCCGTCAAGCCCGTCCCCCACCGCGACGCAGCCGACCAGCACCGCCACCAGCACCGCCACCGCCACGAGCACCCCGACCGGTGCGGGCGGCGCCGCGATCGTCGCGGCAGCACCCATCGGCCAGTTCGGCGACATCCTGGTCGACTCCCAGGGCATGACCCTCTACCTCTTCGAGAAGGACACCTCCACCGCCTCCACCTGCTACGGCGACTGCGCCGCGGCCTGGCCACCGGCCCTCACCGAGGGCGCCCCCACCGCCGCCCACGGCGCCGAGCAGACCAAGCTGTCCACGAGCACCCGCACCGACGGCAAGACCCAGATCGTCTACAACGGCCACCCGCTCTACCACTTCCAGGGCGACAAGGCCCAGGGCGACACCAACGGCCAGGAATCCAGCGCCTTCGGCGCCAAGTGGTACGTCGTGAACCCGGCCGGCAACAAGGTCGAGAGCAGCTGATCCGGTGACCGGCGACGAGCGCCCGGAGTCCGGGCGAACGCTACGGGCCGCGCTCTGGGCGCTCCCGCCGGTCGCGGCGGTGGTCGGCGTGTTCTGGTTCGGCCGCGCGCACACTCCCGCGTACGCCACCTCCCTGTTCGGCGCCCGATTCGGCGACGCCCAGCAGCTGAAGGCCGAGCTCGGCACCGCCCTGCTCGGCCTCGCCCTGATCCAACTGCTGCTCGCTCTCTGGCTGTACGGGCGACTCCCCGGCCTGGGAGCGGCGCCACGACCGGTCGGACGGATCCACCGGCTCGGCGGCCTCGCCGCCTTCCTGCTCTCCCTGCCGATCGCCCGGCACTGCCTGGTCGCCTACGGGGTGCAGCTGACCGACGCCCGCACCACCCTGCACTCACTGAGCGGCTGCTTCCTCTACGGCGCCTTCGTCGCCAAAGTGATCGTCGTCCGCCACCGGCGGCTGCCCGGCTGGGCCCTGCCCGCCGCCGGCGGCGTCCTCGTCCTCACCATCGCACTGCTCTGGTACTCGGCGGCGCTCTGGTACCTCAACGGCTACCACGCACCGGGCTTCTAGCCTGGTGGGATCGGTCCGTAGCCGATCCCACCGGAAGCCCCCTCGCAGCTCGGGGCACCCGTCCACGGGCCTCCGGCGGAACGCCGGGGAGCGCCGGGGAGCGGAAGTGGTGGTCGGTGCGCGGGATGCCTGGCCGAGGTGACGGCGTCCAGTTCGGTCCCGGCGCCGTAGAGCTCCTCGGCGACGGCCGCGGTCAGCTTCGCGAAGTCGGCGAACCTGGCCTCCTCGGAGAGCTTGCCGCCGGTGGCGACGTCGTACCAGATCCGGCCGGCCTTCTCCCAGGCGTTGCCGCCGATGGCGGTGGCGGTGAGGTGGAAGGCGCGGTTGCGGACACCCGAGACCCGAGTTGACGTGCACTCCGCCGTTGTCCCGGTGGATCGGCATGTCGTGGTAGCCGTCCGTGTGGGCCGGCTGCGGGTCCTTGCCGAGCCTGGGGTCGTCGTAGGCCGTGCCGGGTGCGGCCAGCGAGCGCAGGGCCTTGCCGTTGACACCCGGGGTGAGCATCCCGGCGCCGAGGAGCCAGTCGGCCCGGTCGGCGCTCCGGCCCAGCGCGTACTGCTTGACGAGGGACGCGAAGACGTCGGAGATGGGCACGGAGAGCGCGCCGGGCTCCTTGTGTACCGGCCTGGGGCGGCGAGCAGGCCACCGAGCATGCCGTAGGCGGCACCGCCCCTGCGGTCGGTGACGGCGGCGGCTCGCTCGTCAACCGGGCCCAGGCGCGCGACGGGCGCACCGAGCTGGTGGCCGGACTCACCACTTCAGCTCGCTGGAGCCGACGTTGCGTCAGGCCCCGGAGTCACCAAGCGTGTCCGGTGACGGGCTGGGCGGAGCCCGTTGCGCTTCCTCGACTTGACGGACCGCCATCCAGCCGCTTATCTCTTTACCTATGGAACTAGATAAAGGTGCTGACCAGCCCTCTCCCATCGAGTTCCGCCTGGACCCGGCCTCCGGTGTCCCGACCTACCTGCAACTCGTGCAGCAGGTCGAACAGGCGCTGCGGATGGGCTGGTTGACCGAGGGGGACCGGCTGCCCCGGGTGCGCGAGGTGGTCGCCGGCCTGGCGATCAACCCCAACACCGTGCTCAAGGCATACCGGGAGTTGGAACACCGGGGCCTGGCCACCGGTCGGCGCGGCCAGGGCACCTTCGTGCGCGGGCTGCCCGCCGGGGTGGTGCCGCTGCGCGAACGGGCCGCGCTGCGGCGGGGGTTGCTGGACTGGATGCGCTCGGCGCGAGCCGCCGGGCTGGACGAAGGGGGGATGGTTGCGGTGTTCGAGGACGCGCTGCGCGACCTGCGCGAGGGCCGTGACGGGGTGGTGGCCTGATGGCGGGGGACACGGTGATCGACTGCGGCGGGATCGGCAAGCGCTACCGCCGTTCCTGGGCGCTGAAGGACTGCAACCTGGCGATCCCCGCCGGGCACGTGGTGGCGCTGGTCGGCCCCAACGGCGCGGGCAAGACCACCCTGCTCGGCCTCCTGGCCGGGCTCTCCCTTCCCACCGAGGGTGCGATGAGCGTCCTCGGCGGCCGACTCCCGGGCTCCCCCGAGGCGTTGGACCGGATCGCCTTCGTCGCCCAGAACGCCGCGCTCTACCCGGGCCTTCGCGTGGGCGACCTGCTCGCGATGGGCCGCCACCTCAACCGCCGCTGGGACGACGCCCGGGCGCGCACCCATCTGGCGGACCTCGGCATCCCGGTCGAGCGCAAGTACGGGCGCCTCTCCGGCGGCCAGCAGGCCCAGGTCTCGCTCGCCCTGGCCCTGGCCAAGCGCCCCGAACTCCTGCTGATGGACGAGCCGTTGGCGGCACTCGACCCGCTCGCCCGGCACGACTTCATGGCCGCGCTGCTCACGGCCGTCGCCGAGGACGGCCTCTCGGTGGTGTTCTCCTCGCACGCCGTCAGCGAGCTCGAACAGGCCTGTGACTACCTGGTGGTGCTCGGCGGCGGCCGGGTGCAGGTCGCGGGGGAGGTCGACGACCTGCTCGTCGGCCACCGGATGCTCACCGGCCCGACCGCCGAGGCCGAGGAGGTGGCCGCCCGACTGCCCGTCGTGCGCGACCGCCGCGCCGGAGCGCAGTCCCACCTGCTGGTGCGCACCGGCGGCGCGGACGCCCCGGTCTCCGGCGCCTGGAGCCAACAGCGCGTCGGCCTGGAGGAGTTGGTGCTCGCCTACCTGCGCGAGCCGACGGCCTCCGCCCTCCCCGGCCCACGTCGGGCCGTTCCTACCGGTGAAGGAGCACTGCGCGCGTGAGCACGCTGACCGCAACCCCGGGCGCCTCCGCGCTCGGGGTGACCAAGGCCGCCGCCCTGCGGCACCGCACGTCCCTGCTGACCCTGTTCGGCGTCCTCGCCGCCCTCGGCGCCCTGTTCTGGGCGCACGGCTGGTACGTGCACGACGGCCTCACGGCCACCGGGGCGGACACCTGCGACCCCGCCTCCGACGAGTGCATCACCATGTGGAAGAACTTCCTCCGGGAGTACGGCGCCGCGCTCCAGGTCGGCGACAGCTTGCTCTACGCGCTCGGCGGCGCGTTCGGCGCCTTCCTCGGAGGCCCGCTGCTGGCCAGGGAGTTCGAGCACGGCACCTACCGCTTCGCCTGGACGCAGGGCGCCGGCCGCGCCCGCTGGACGGTCGGCGTGACGGCCGTCGCGGGCGCCGCGCTGGCGGCGGGATCACTGCTGCTCGCACTGGTGCTGGCCTGGTGGAACGCGCCGCTCGCCCAGGAGAGCAGCCGCTTCGGCCGCGACCTCTTCGTCCAGGGGGCGCCGGTGATGGTGGCCCGCTCGCTGCTCACCTTCGCCGTGGCCGTCCTCGCGGGCGCGGTCCTGCGCCGCACCGTCGTCGCGATCGGCATCGCCCTGGCCGTGTCGGTGGCGCTGCCGTTCGTGGCGGAGGCGGTGCGGTTCAACTACCTGCCGCCGATGGAACGCACTGTCCAGACTCTCAACTCGGTTACTACGGACCAGAGCTGGGTCTCCTCCGTCTGGTTCTCGGACGTGGCGGGCAACCGGTACACCTCGGACGAGTTCTACCGCAAGGTCGACACCTTCGCCCAGGGCCGGGCGCTGTTGCGCGACGGCACGTTCACCGCGCACGAGGTCTACCAACCGGCCCACCGCTACTGGCCGTTCCAGTGGATCGAAGCCGGCTGGATGTTCCTGCTGGCCCTCCTCCTGGCCGCGGCGGCCCTGTGGTGGGTGCGCCGCCGGGCGGTCTGACGAGGAGGTCGGCATCCAGGTCCCGGCCGGGAGCGTCCGGCCGGGCGAGGCCCCGGAGGCCGCCGCGCTGCGGGAAGCCCGGGAGGAGACCGGGCTCACTGACGTCACGATCGTGCGCAAGCTCGGCGAGACCGAGTACGACATCAGCCCGTACCGGTTCGAGATCCAGCACCGGCACGTCTCGGGAGCAGCCGAGCGGAGGGCTTGATGAACGCGAGCGCGCGCGGCGCGGCCCGGTGACGGGCGCGGTCGTAGGCACCCTGGGCCATGTCGATCACCTCCTGCGGGTATCCGCGCAGCATCGCCCGGAGGCTGATCGTCGCCAGGGTGCACGCGGCGACCTCGACGTCGCCGGCCGCGCGGGCCAGGCGCAGGGCCGGAGTGGTGCAGGCGCCGATCGCGAACGAGCCGGCGCCGGGGAGGAGAGTTCGACGGTTCACGGGGACGCTCCAGTGCTCGATGGCGCCGCGCAGGGCGACCTCGGGGTCACGCGGGAAGTACAACCCCACACCGGGGTCGACTGGGCGCACCTCGCCCATACCCGTCTCCCCGAGCGTGACCGGCCGCCCGAGGCGTTCGCCCAGCGCAGCGGCCAGGCAGGCGGGCGCCGGCCGGCGCGGCACCATGCCCAACTCGGCCCAGCGTTTTGCACCCGTATGGGTGTATGCGGTACGCGCGCCGCGCTCGGCCGCGAGCTCGTTGGCCCTGCGCGCCGGCCAGCCGTGGCTGGCCCCGGGTCCTCCTTGCCCCTTGATCACGTGTCGGCGACAGATGACGTGATCCGCAAGGGGGTGACGCCATGCGCACGGACGTGACGCACTTCGCTGAACTGCCCGACCTGACGGCCGAGCCGGTCGGGCCACCGCTACCGTGGGAGCGGTGGCCCGACGCATGCGGAGTTGAGTTCCCCGCGGACTACCGCGAGTTCATCGACCGGTTCGGGCCAGGAGAGGTCCGCAGCTACCTGGGTGTCAACGCTCCGTGGCCATGGCCGGGCGCATCACAGGACGGGGCGATCCTCCGCGTCTTCACGTCGAGGACCATCGATGACCTTGGTCCGGCGTTCCGGGAAAACCTGCGCGAGGAGATGGTGGCCACGCTCGCCGCGGCCGTCTCCGTCCGGAGCGTGAACCCGACGTGTCCGCATCGACGGCACGGTGAGCCGCGGTACCGAACGCCCAGGGCTCAGCGGGCGTCGAGTCCGGCCAGTCGCTGGAGGGCGTGGCGCATCTGATCGACGCTCTGCGGGCGCGTGTCCAGGGTGAGGTGCGTGGACGCGCCCTCGATGTACGTGTTGATCGCTCGGGCGGTTGCCTCGTCGAAGTGCGCCCGGAGTGCGGTGAATCCGGCGTCGATCATCTCGTGGACCAGCGGGCGGAATTCGGCGCGGTGAGAGGCGATGGCGTACAGCTCGTACGTGAGATGGTAGATGTTCTGGTCCTCGCCGAAGTCGTCGTAGATGAGCGAGATCACCGCATCGATGGCGTCGGCGGGTCCTTCGGTGTGCTGGAACCTCCTCTGGACGATGTCGCGGATCCGCTGGGTGAAGCGGTGGAACGCCTCGTAGAGGAGTTCGTCGATGCCGGAGAAGTGATACGTCATCGAGCCGAGCGGGACTCCGGTGCGCTTGGCGACCGCCCGGTGGGACGTTCCTGCCACGCCCTGTTCCGCGATGCAGTCGACGGCGGCGTCAATGATGCGGTCCCGACGTCCCGCGTCGACTTGCCTGGCCATTCGGTTCCGCCTCCGGACTGCGTATGGGCTGCGCGTTGTACGGGGACGATCGTACGCGAGCCGCCGCGGCGGGTGGCCGCCCCGTCGGGCGACCACCCGCTGGTCTAGTCCGTCAACCAGACGGCGCAGTCGGTGGGAAGGAGGTCCGTCACGCCGTCCGTGCTCGCCACGAGCACTCGCGCGCTCGCGGGAATCGGCCAGGGCTCGGAGCCGAGGTTGAGCACGATCCGGGTGGTTCCCCGATCGTTGGTGACGTCCAGTGCCACGACGTCCGGTCGGAGGTCGACGAGCGCGAGCGACCCGTTCCCCAGCTGTCGCTGCCGCCGTACGGCGAGCAGGCTCCGGTAGAGCTCCAGGGTGGAGCCGTCGCGGCCGCGTTGCCGGTCCACGGCGTAGTCGCCGAAGTCGGCGGGCTGCGGGAGCCACGAGGCGCCGGTGTCGTTGAAGCCGAACGCCGGGGCGTCCTTCTTCCAGGGGATCGGCACCCGGCATCCGTCACGGCCGAGGCGGTGCCCGCCCCCGCGAAGGAAGTCGGGGTCCGTGCGGGCCTCGGCGGGGAGCTCGATCACCTCTCGAAGGCCGAGTTCCTCGCCTTGATACAGATACGAGCTGCCGGGGAGGGCGAGCATGAGCGCCGTCGCCGCCCGCGCCCTGCGCAGGCCGAGTCCGGTGTCCGGCCGGGGCTCGGTGGCCTCGAGGATCCACGGTGCCATCGTCGGGTCGGCCCGCACGAGCCGGGTCGCGTGACGAATGACGTCGTGGTTCGAGAGCACCCAGGTCGCCGGCGCGCCGACGGAGTCCGCGTTCCGCAGCGTGGTCCTGATCTGCGCCCGCAGGGCATCGGCATCCCAGGTCGCGCGCATGTAGTCGAAGTTGAACGCCTGCTGGAACTCGTCCGCTCGCACATACAGGGCGAGCCGGTCGTGGGGCGTCACCCAGGCCTCCGCGACCATCGCCCGCTCCCCCGGGTAGCCGTCGAGGATCGCCCGCCACTGCTGGTAGATGTCGTGCACGCCGTCCTGGTCGGCGAACGGTACGGCGTTGGTGGGGAGCGCGCCCCTGTTGTACGCGTCCCAGTCGGCATCGAAGTCCAGAAGGCCGGGCGCCTTGACCAGGTGGTGGGCGACGTCGATCCGGAAACCGTCGACGCCCCGGTCCAGCCAGAACCTCAGTGTCCCCGCGAACATCTCCCGTACTTCGGGGTTCTCCCAGTTGAGATCGGGCTGCTTTCGGTCGAAGAGGTGCAGGTACCACTGCCCGTCCGCCACCTGGGTCCACGCCGGTCCGCCGAACTCGCTGGGCCAGTTGTTCGGCACCCCGGGCGAGTCGACGAACCAGTACCGGGCACGCTCGGGAGACCCCGGACCGGCTGCGAGTGCCGCCTGGAACCAGGGATGCTCGTCACTCGTGTGGTTGGGCACGATGTCGATGATCACCCGGATACCGAGCGCGTGCGCGGTCGCGATCAGGTCGTCGGCATCGGCGAGCGTTCCGTACATCGGATCGACGTCGCGGTAGTCGGCGACATCGTAGCCGCCGTCCGCTTGCGGGGAAGGGTAGAAGGGGGAGATCCAGATCGCGTCGACACCGAGGTCGTGAAGGTAGGCGAGGCGGTTCTTGATGCCGCCGAGATCTCCGTTCCCGTCGCCGTCCGAGTCGGCGAACGAGCGCGGGTACACCTGGTAGATCACCGCGGTGCGCCACCATTCCGCAGTGCCGAAGGCGTCATGTATGGGTTCGACGGCGGAATCGGGTGTCGCGTGGTGCGTTCGCGGGCTCATGCCGCGCCCTCCGGAGCGGGAGAAACGGACTCGGCACGGCGCTTGCGCAGGTCCGCGAGAATCTGCGGGTGCTCCTTGTCGAGGTGGTAGAAGGCCAGGACGGCGGCCATCGCGATGGCGAAGATCAGGGGCAGCCATATGAAGACGAAGTCGATCGCACCGAGGGCGGATGCCGGCTGGTTCGCGCCGCCGCCCTCCCTGAAACCGCCGAATCCGAGCATCCAGCCGATGGCGACACCGCCGAGAGCGCCGCCGATCTTCTGCCCGATGGTCGCGCCCGCGAAGACGAGCCCCTCGGCGCGAATACCGCTGCGCCACTCCTCGTACTCGATCGTGTCGGCGACCATGCCGAACAGAACCGCGAACATGCTTCCCACACCGACGCCGCCGATCGAGAGGCCGGTGAGGACGACCGGAAGCGCCGTGGGGGCCGTCGCGATGACCAGTTGTCCCACGACCATCGCGGCGCATCCGAGCAGCGAGATGTTGCGCTTGCCGATCCGCCTCACCAGGGGAATGGCGAGGAACACACCGGCGAACTCGACGATGGTGCGGAACGTGAAGAGCATCGTCGCGAGGTTCTCGTCACCGAGCGCGTACTGGGCGTAGTACGGGTAGACCCCGACAAGGCCGTACGCCGACAGCAGCAGGATCCCGAGGAGTGTGAGCTGGAGCCAGTACTTGTTGCGCAGCAACGACGCGAGACCCTCACGGGTCGTGAACGGACGGCCCGCCGCTACGGCGGGGATGGCCGCGTCGGACGAACCGGCCTCGTCCGGCGCGCGATGCGAACCGATGCGCTCCTTGCAGAACACGAACACGATGAAAAAGAGGACGACGGCAAGTCCGCCGTACAGGGAGAAAGTCAGCGTCCACGCGCCGGCGCCTCCCCCGAACGCGTCGACGAGGGGCATGGTGAGCGCGGCGACGATGAGTGTCCCCACATACGCGCCGACCATGCGGAACGTGCTCAACAGGCCGCGTTCGCCGGAGTCTTCGGTCATCAGAGCACTGAGAGCCCCGTAGGGGATGTTCATCGCGGTATAGATGACGACACCGGAGAGCATGTAGGTCGCGAATGCGTAGACTACCTTCCCGGTCTCGCCGAGGTCCGGCGCCGAGAACAGAAGTGCGGCACTCACGCCATAAGGAACGGCAAGGAAGAGCAGCCACGGCCGGGCTTTCCCGAACCGCGAGGTGAGCTTCTCCATCAGGACGCCGACGGCGAGGTCCCAGACTCCATCAAGCAGGCGGGCCACCAGGAACATCGTGCCGACGGTAGCTGCCGGAATTCCGACGACCTCGGTGTAGAAGAACATGAGGTATGTGCCCGTGGCGACATACACGAGGTTGAACGCGAGGTCACCGGTCGAGTAGGCGACTTTCTCCGGAAATGGGACACGGCCTGCCACCGAGCCGCCGATTCTTGACATCACAAACGGTCCTTTCGAGGCTCCGGAAGAGCGCCTCGTCGCTGAGGTGAGGAAAGGCATGCGTTGCGCACACGCACCGCTTCATGGGCGGTGCGCGGAGTCGCTGTCGGCGGCCGTTCACGCCGAGATGATGTACGACCGTACATCATCGATGTGTACGACCGTACATCAAGCGTTCGTCCAGCGCTAGCCTGGTATTTCGTGAGCCGATGCGGCTTTCGTCCAGCGCCTCGACCCGGCGGCTGGAGGCCGTCGGCCGCCGCTGCGGCCTGCCACGACTGCCGCAGGTGGGCCCGTCCTCACCCGCCCGCGCAACCAGGTCCCCGCGCGGGCACCGGGACTCGCCCACGACCTGGTCGTCCGCGGTGAGCGCGCCCGTCTCGACGGCGCGGACGACAGCGACGCGCCGAACCGAGCGGTTCGACACCACGCCACCCCGACGACCTGACCTGAGCCGGCTCATTCCGGGCCCGGTCCTGACCCGTCGTTTCCGGCGTCGGGTGCGGGGTGGAAGCCGCAGCCGCAGCGGGGGTGGGAGATCGGTCACTGCGCAGCGTCATCAACGGTGGGCAGAGTCTCCGCGCGGCCTTGTCGGGGTCGGGGTGGCTGGACGGTCTACTGGGAGTGGCGCAGCAGGTCGCGGCCCCGTGCGGCCGACGTCGCCGGTGCCGTCACCCCGCCGCCTCGTGCAGGGTGGCGCGGGCGGTGCGGGCCACTTCGTCGATCTGGAGGTCGGTGTACCAGGCCCTGCTGTAGACCAGGTCGACGGTCAGGCGGCCGCGGTAGCGGCTGACGACCGCGAAGAGCATCGGGACGTGGCCCAGCGGGGCGAGCCGTACATCGCCGATCCGCAGTCCTGCGGGCAGAACCGGTTCGGCAATGGTTCCGACGTTGGTGATGACCAGGCTGGGCGGGTGCTGGTCGAGCATGTAGGGGAAGGCCGCCAGTTCCATCGCCGCGGCCCCGCTCTCCAGGTCCGCGCGTAGTCGGGCGTCCAGGTCGCGTCCGACGTCGACCGGGTGGGCGTGGTCGTCGACCATGAGGCGGATGGAGGTGGTGGTGGCCGCCGACTGCAGGACCTCGGTCGGGATCGGTGGGGAGAGTCTGCGGCGCATGTCCACGGCCGTGGTGCACAGCAGCCGAATCGGTCCGCGGGCGGGGAACAGGGTGCGCAAGCTGGTCAGCAGGATGCCGCTGACCAGCGCGTTGACCGTGAGAGAGGCGTCGTGGGCACGCTGTACGAGCCGTTCGCAGCGGTCGGCGTCGACGTCGATGCCGATGACGCGGAAGCTCGGATCGGTGCCGGGGCCGCCGTTGAGGGAGGCATGGGCGGGCAGGAGCGCGGGCGGGGACTCGGTATCCACCCGGGCCCGCTCGGCGACGAAGTCGCGCAGTTCCCGCGCGGGGAAGCGGGCCGCGAGCAGATCGTCGAGCGCCGGGCCCAGGACCGGCTGGACGGGGGCGGCGGCCACGTGTCGGCCGGCGGCCAGGTCAGCGTAGAAGGACCACAGGCGCCGGTGGAGGGCCTGGTAGCTCATCGCGTCGGCGAACGCCCGCGGCAGCGTCATCACCAGCCTGCTGCGGCCCTGACGGTTCGGCTCGCGCAGCAGCGTGACCCGCAGCAGTGGGCCCTGCTCCCAGGTGAGGGGCGCGTTGATCTCCTCCTGCAGATCAACGCCGCACCCCAGGACCGGCCCAGGACCGGCCGGGTGGGTACGGACCAGCCGCCGACCCTGCTCGTCCGGGGCGGTGATCGCGCCGGCCAGTAGCGGATAGCAGGCCACCAGCCGGGCCAGCGCCCGCGACAGGACCCCCTCGTCCAGTTCTCCGATGACCTCGCAGTGCAGCACCAGGCGAACCCCGGCCGCGGCGATGGCCGCCTCGTGCGGCGCCAGAGGACGCTCCACCACACTCCCCCTCGCTGTCTGCCCGACTGACAAGAGCACCATCACTTCTGACGGCAACCGCAGACTCCAAATCGGCCCCTATTCACCCGGACGAGCGACAGCGGCGACCTACGGACCCGCCCCTTCCGCACCCGCGACCGCAAGCCGATCCTCCGCCCGACGTTTGGACGAGGACCTGATCGGCCCACTCTTGCAGTTCCGCAACATCGGGGTGCCGGCGGGCAACCACTGGACCACCCAGCACGACGGCGCCGGGTTCGGCACCGACTACCGCTCCCGCACCGCCATGGCCAAGGCCGACATCTTCGTCAACTCCCCCAACGAGACCGCCTACTTCTACCTCGACCTCGACCTCGACCAGGCGGACGAGCGCCGGCACCTGAGGGACCACCGCGGGCCGCAGGGCCGGGGCGCCGTCGAAGGCCGCCCCGGCCACCGGCCGCGCGCAGGTGTCGGGCATCCGGCTCAGCACCGCCTTCTCGGGCTTGGTGACGCTGAGGCCGTAGACGTACTTGGCGTCGGTCCACGCACCGGAGTAGGTGCACCAGCACGCCGTGGCCGACGGACACCAGGTGTCCGGGCTCCTGCCGCCTTTCGAGCGGCTGGAGCCGGCGGAGCGCACCAGCCGGCCGGGCTCGGCTCAGATGCTGCTGTTGAGCCATTCGGTGAGCTGTCCCTTGGAGAACGGGCCGACCCGGGTGGCGACGACCTTGCCGTTCTTGAACAGCAGGTGGGTCGGAACGGCGTTGACGTTGTACTTCGGCGGTGTGGCGGGACCGTTGTCGATGTCGTGATTGGCGACGGTCAGGCGCCCGCCGAACTCGGCGGCGATCTGCGCGAGGACCTGCTGGGCCTGCTTGCCGGGCGCGGACCACTCCGCGAGGAAGGAGGCCAGGGCCGGGCCGGACACCTTGACGACCGTGGCGTCGAAGGTGGCATCGGTGACCTGGACGACGGTGCCGCTCATGAAGCCCTCCCGAAGGTGTCGGCGCGGGTCCTGTCCCTTCCCCACGTGCGGGGAAGGGACAGGACCCACAGGCGGGGTCAGGGGGTGGTGAGGCCGAACCAGTACTCGAAGGTGTCGAGGAGGGCGTTGAGCGTGTCGAGCGGGTCGATGGTTCCGCTGGTCACGGTGAGGGAACCGTCGGCGAGCAGCTGGTCGGGGGTGGCAGCGGCGATGGCGAGCCGGTTGAGGCCGTCGCGGGTGATGTCGTAGACGGCGTCGGCGGTGGCCGCGTCGAGGGTGCCGGGGTACTGGACGAGGACACCGTTGCGCACCCGCAGGGTGTAGGTGGCCGGGTCGTCCGGGATCCCGTCGGTGACGGTGAGACCGATGGTCAGGGGCCGGTCGGCCGCGTTCGGCCCGTTGAGGCGGATGCCGAGGTAGTCGAAGAGCATGTCCAGCGGCATCGCGGCGAGGACCGGCGGGGTGATGATCTGCGGGGAGGGCAGCGTGACGGGGCTGTCCACCGGGCGGACACGCAGTTCGTTGGCAGCGGCGAGGTAGAAGTTGCGCCACGGCCCGCTCTCGGCCTGGTAGCCGAGCTGTTCGAGGATGTCGGCCTGGAGGCCGCGGGCGCCGGTGTTCGTCGGGTCGGCGAAGACCACGTGGGTGAGGAGTTCGGCGGCGAACCGGTAGTCCTGGGCGGTCTTGGCGTTGTCGAAGGTCGACCGGGCGATGTCCACGACCTTGTCCGCGCCGCCGAAGGCGTCGACGTACCGGGCTCCGGCCTCCTCGGGCGGCAGGGTGTGCAGGTGTGCGGCGTTGCCGTCGTACCAGCCGAGGTAGCGCTGGTAGACGGCCTTGGAGTCGTGGTTGACGGTGCCGTAGTAGCCCCGGTTGAACCATTGCCCGGCCAGCGACTCGGGTACGGCGCCGTCGAGCTCCTCGCCGATCTCCGCCATGGTCAGGCCCTGGTTGGCCAGGCGCAGGGACTGGTCGTGCAGGTAGCGGTAGAGGTCGGCCTGGGAGGTGAGGAAGGAGCGGACCGTCTGCGGCTGCTCCTCGCTGTTCCAGCGGGGCCAGAAGTGGGAGGCGAACAGGGAGTCGGAGCGGTCGGCGTACCAGTCGGTGGACTGGATCAGGAACTGCGACCACGCCTTGGCGTCGCGGACCTGGGCGCCGCGCAGGCTGTAGAGGTTGTGGAGGGTGGGGGTGGCGTTCTCGGCCATGCACAGGGAGCGGATGTCGGGGAGGTAGAAGTTGAGTTCGGCCGGGGCCTCGGTGCCGGGGGTGAGCTGGAACTCGATGTTCACCGGTCCGAAGGTGTGGACGGTGCCGGGGGCGGCGAGGTCGGAGGTGACGGTGAAGGTGGGGGCGAGCAGTCCCGAGGTGCCCAGGGAGTTGGCCTTGCCGAGGCCGGCGTCCACCTGGCCCTGCGCGGAGCGCTCCAGCAGGGAGCCGTACATGAACTGGGCGCGGCGCTGCATGGCGTTGCCCGCGTAGACGTGGCAGTACTGCGACAGCGTCTTCGGCAAGCAGGAGTACTGCGTCAAGACCCCGCCCCCACCCCCGCGGACGCCGCCCTGGCCCCCGGCGACTGATCGCCGCTGACACCACCGGACGGCCTGCGCCCCGCCGCATCCAGGCGTTGGGTACAGCACGTCCGGTGGGGAGGGAGGGTTCAGAGCACGCCGACGGTCTTCCAGGCGTTGTTGACGGCGTCCAGTTCGGCACCGGTGCCATAGAGCTCCTCGGCGGCGGTCGCGGTCAGCTTGGCGAAGTCGGCGAACGTGGCCTCCTCGGAAAGCTTGCCGCCGGTGGCGGCGTCGTACCAGATCCGGCCGGCCTTCTCCCAGGCGTTGCCGCCGATGGCGGTGGCGGTGAGATGGAAGGCGCGGTTGGGGATGCCCGAGTTGACGTGCACTCCGCCATCGTCGCGGTGGATCGACATGTCGTAGTAGTCGTCCGTGTGGGCCGGCTGCGGGTCCTTGCCGAGCCTGGGGTCGTCGTAGGCCGTGCCGGGTGCGGCCAGCGAGCGCAGGGCCTTGGCCTTGACGCCCGCGGCGATCATCCCGATGCCGAGGAGCCAGTCGGCCCGGTCAGCGCTCCGGCCGAGAGCGTGCTGCTTGACGAGGGAAGCGAAGACGTCGGCGACGGACTCGGAGAGCGCCCCGGGCTCGAAGACGTACAGGAGCTGCGGGTCGCTGTGGTCGAGCTCCTTCTCCGCCGTCAGTGAGCGGCGCAGCAGGGTGAGGTACTCGTCGGCGCGCCGGTAGCGGTCCTGCTTGCCGAGCAGGTCGCCGTCCCGGGCGACGTCGAGGTCGCTGGGCCGACGATCACGTGGGCCGCCGCCCGGCCGCCCGACAGCCCGTCCAGGGTGGCCGGTTGGCGGGCGGCGACGGTGGGCGCGGTGGTGCCGACGCGGTGGGCGACGGCGATCCGCAGCCGGCTGGCGGCGGCCAGGGCCCAGGTCGCCACCAGCCACGGGTCCGGCCAGGAGCTGGACTGCACCACGAGGGCGCTGTCCAGCCCGTCCTCCTCGTTCTCGCGGGCCGTCCGGGCGACGTGTCCGGCGTCGGCGGCGCGCTCCCGCAGGTCCGGGGCGAAGCGCAGCGCCTGCCGCTCGCGCGGTGTCCGGCCGTGTACGGGGCGGCTCTCACACCGCCCCGGATCTCCGGCTCCATTGCTCTGCCTCCGCGTTGGCGGGTGTACGGGGGGTGCGCGCCCTGCCCGGGCCCCTGCCGGGCCGTACCTGGACAGTGGCAGAGTGCCATGGACCGGGGCCGCGCTGCCCGGCGGCGCTACCCGGCGGCCGGGCCGAGCCGGGCCAGGGTGTCGAGAAGTCGGGCCCGGCTTACGAAGACCTCGGGCGGCAGCGACACGTACAGCTGGATGGTGGTGACGCCGGGCCGGTGGTACCGCAGGATGCGCTCCCGGCACTCCTCGGGCGAGCCGGAGACGAACAGGCCGTCGACCACCTCGTCCGGCAGCGCCCGCTGCGAGCCCTCCGGGTCGCCGGCCGCCCAGCGCTCGTGGGCCTCCTTCAGCAGTTCGCCGTGGCCCAGCCACTCGTGGAACTTGCGGTAGGGCTCGCGGTTGAGGATCCAGGCCAGGAACGGCCGGGAGGCCCGGTGCGCGTAGTCGGCGTCCTCGGTGGGACAGACGAACACCTTGACCACCAGTTCCTTGCCCGGCGGCTGCGGCCCGACGGCGTCCAGCACCTTGGGCACGTCCTCGGGGAAGAGCAGGTTGGTGATCGCGCCGTCGCCCTCGTTGAAGCCGAGCTTCAGCATGCCGGGGCGCAGCGCGCCCAGGATCACCTTGACCGGTTCGACGGGCGGGTGCGGCAGCCGGTAGCCGGTGATCGAGAAGGTGTCGAAGTCCCCGGCGATGTGCTCGCCGCGCAGTGCCCGGGTGAGGAAGCGCAGGACGTCCCGGGTGCGCTTGAAGGGTTCGTCGAAGGGGATGCCGTTGATGTCGGTGACGTGCGCCGGCACGGACGCGCCGATTCCCAGCAGCAGGCGGCCGGGAGCGAGTTGGGCCAGGGTGGCGGCGGTCTGGGCGAGTACGGCGGGGCCCCTGGTGTGCACCGGGACGATGCCGGTGCCGATCCGCAGCGAGGGGGACCAGGCGGCGGTGGCGGCCAGCGGGGTGAAGGCGTCGGTGCCGCCGCCCTCGGCGCTCCAGACGTCGGTGTACCCGAGTTCCGGCAGCCGTTCGACGATGAAGCGGTGCCGGTCGATGGTCAGGCCGGGCAGTGGGAGGGTGATGCCCCACTTCGGCGGCTCGGCGCGGCGGTCGGGTGCGTGCGGGGTGGTCATCGAGCGGCCTTCTCTCGTACGGGGGTCACTACTTGCCGACCCAGACGGTGGTCAGGTCGATGAACCAGGACTGCGGCTGCACCAGGCCCTGCACCTTGGGCGAGAGGGCGCGCGGGTTGCGGTCGTTGACCACGAACAGCCAGGGCGCGTCGGCGGTCACCAGGGAGAGCGCCTGCCGGTAGTCGGCCTGCCGCTTGGCCTGGTCGGGCTGGGCGGAGGCGGAATTCAGCAGTTCGTCGACCTTGGGGTTGCTGTAGTGGCCCGTCCAGAACGGGCTCTTGGAGCCGATGAACAGCGGCAGCAGCGCCTCGGACTGGAACAGTGTGGTGGACTGCGCGATGGCGTCCGAGCCGAGCGCGACCTGGCCCTTGGCCTCGGCGCCGATCAGCGTGGACCAGTCGGTGGTGCGCAGTTCGACCTTGATGCCGACGGCTGCCAGGTCGCGTTGGATGGCCTCGGCGATCGGCACGGGCAGCAGGTTGCCGGAGCCGCCGGTGGGCACCGTGACGGAGGTGCTGAAGCCGCCGGCCACCCCGGCCTCGGCGAGCAGCGCCTTGGCCTTGGCCGGGTCGTAGCCGTAGGCGTCGCCGGCCGGGTCGTAGGCGAAGGTGGCGCGCGGGGCGGCCTGGAGGGCCAAGTCGGCGGTGCCGCGCAGCAGCTTCTCGGCGATGGCCTGCCGGTTGACGGCGAAGTTGGCGGCCTTGCGCACCCGGGGGTCGTTCCAGGGCGCCCTGGAGGTGTCGAGGATCCAGTACCAGATGTGGTCGTAGCTGTTGGTGGCGATCCGGACGCCGTCCCGCTGGAGGCTCTCGATGTCGTCGGGGTTGGGGTACTCGATCCAGTTGACCCCGCCGGAGCGCAGTGCGGCGGTGCGGGCGGCGGCGTCCGGCAGCGGCTTGACGACCAGCCGGTCCAGTTTGGGCGCGCCGCGCCAGTAGGACTTGTTGGCGGCCAGTTCGATCTGCTGGCCCTCGGTGTACGAGACGAAGGAGAACGGGCCGGTGCCGACGGGCTGCTTGGCGAAGTCCTTGGAGCCGGTCTTCCTCACCGCGGTGGGGCTGGCGATCAGGACGTGCGCCAGGTCTTCGGGGAAGTGGCCGTTGGGGTCCTTGGTGACCAGTTCGACGTGGTCGGCGTCGAGCTTGCGGTAGGTGGTGATGGAGCCCGCGTACTCCTCGGCGGCGGCGCCGATCGCGTCGGTGTAGTACTCGCTCTGCTTGTTGAGGTAGCGGTCCAGGTTGAACAGCACGGCGTCGGCGTCGAGAGGGGTGCCGTCCTGGAAGGTGACGCCCTTGCGCAGCTTGAAGGTCCAGGTACGGGAGTCCTCGGCGACCTTCCAGGACTCGGCGAGCGCGCCGGTGACGGCCGGCGGGCGGTCGGTGACGGACAGGTCGTAGCGGGTCAGGCCCTCGTAGATCTGGAAGCTGACCAGCCGCTTGCCCTCGAAGCCGGCCCCGCCGATCACGGTGTCGGGGTTGGGCAGCTTGCCGGTGGCGCCGACGACCAGGGTGCCGCCCCGGCCCTCGCCGCCGGCGGCCGGGGCCTCCGCCCCGGAGCCGCAGCCGGCGGCGGCGAGCAGCACGACGGCGGCGGCCGGCAGCGCGCCGGCTCTGGGGCTGATGCGGGCGGGGCGGTGGTGCGTCATGGCTGTTCCTTGTCGCTGGTCGGGTCGGCGGTACGGGGACGGGGAAGGGGCGGCGGAAGGGCGCGCGGTCGGGGTCTGGAGGGGCGGCGATGGGGCGACGGGACGTGCGGTTGTGGACGGGCTCCGTCGCGGGCGCCCGGGAGGACGGGCGCCGGCCCGCACCCGGCGGCCGCCAGCAGGGCCCGGGTGTACGGGTGGGCGGGGGCCGACCACAGGGTGTCGGCGCTGCCCTCCTCGACCACCCGGCCGTGCCTCAGCACCAGCACCCGGTGCGCGAGCCGGCGGACCACCGCCAGGTCGTGCGAGATGAACAGGTAGGCCAGGCCGGTGCGTTGCTGGAGTCCGGCGAGCAGGTCCAGCAGGTTCTCCTGCACCGCGGGGTCCAGGGCGGAGGTCGGCTCGTCGCAGACCACCAGGTCCGGCCGGGTGGCCAGGGCCCGGGCCACGGCCACCCGCTGGAGCTGCCCGCCGGACAGCTCCCGGGGGTAGCGCGCGGCCAGCTCGGCGCCCAGGCCGACCTGCCCGAACAGCTCCGCCACGGCGGCGCGCCGCTCCCGGCGCGGGTGCCGTGCAGGCGCAGCGCGGTGGCCACCGCCTCGCCGGCCCGCAGCGCGGGGTTGAGGGAGCCGCGCGGGTGCTGCGGCACGAACTGGAGCCGGGCGCGGACGGGTCGGGCCCGCCGCCCGCGCAGCCCGTACGGGTCCTGTCCGGCGAACCGGACGGTGCCCTCGTCGGCGGCGAGCAGGCCCAGGGCGAGCCGGGCCAGCGTGGACTTGCCGGAGCCGGACTCGCCGACCAGGCCGACCGTCTCGCCGGGTGCCACCCGCAGGCTGACGCCGTCCAGGGCGAGGGTGCCCCGGCGGAAGCCCTTGCGGACCTCGGTGATCTCCAGCAGCGGTGTGCCGGCGGCGGACTCGGCGCTCATTGGCGGCCTCCCGGTTCGGCGGCCATCAGGCCATCGGCAGCATCGGCGGCAGGGTCGGCTTCGGCATCGGCATCGGCGGCGGTGCCGGGACTCGCGCCGAGCACCTGCTCGGTCGGCCCGGTGCCGACGATCCGGCCGGCCCGCAGCACGGCCACCCGGCCGCCGATCCGGCGGGCCGCCGTCAGGTCGTGGGTGACCAGCAGCAGGGCGATGCCGCGCTCGCGGCGCAGCTCGCCGAAGAGGTCGAGGACGCGGCCCCGCACCAGCGCGTCCAGGGCGGTGGTGGGCTCGTCCGCGATCAGCAGCTCGGGTCCGCAGCAGACCGCGATGGCGATGGCCGCGCGCTGGCGCAGCCCGCCGGAGAGTTCGTGCGGGTAGGCGCGGGCTACGCGCTCCGGTTCGGCCACCCCGGCCTCGGCGAGCAGGGCGGGCACGGCCTTCCGGGCGGCCCGGCGGCCGTCGGCCCGCCGGTGGCGCAGCAGGACTTCGGCGAGCTGCGGGCCGATCCGGCGCAGCGGGTCCAGCGAGCCGGTCGGGTCCTGCGGGACGTATCCGATCCGGGCGCCGCGCACCCGGGACCAGCCCCGGGCGTCCAGGGCCCGCAGGTCGGTGCCGCAGAGCGTCACCGAGCCGCTGACCCGGGCCCCGCGCCCGGGCAGGCCGAGCACCGTACGGGCCGCGGTGGACTTGCCGCTGCCGGACTCGCCCAGCAGGACCAGCGCCTCGCCCGCATCGACGGAGAAGGAGACCCCGTCCACCGCCCGGACTCCGCCGGGGTACTCCACGGCCAGTCCGGCCACGTCCAGGACACTCATCGGCCCGCCTCCGGAAGGTGTGCTCCGCTGTCGCCGATCCGCCGGCGCAGCCGCTCGCCGAGGATGTTGAAGACCACCGAGACCAGCAGGATCACCAGGGCCGGCTGCACCGCCACCCACGGGTGGGTGAACAGGCTGGGGCGCAGCTCGTCGAGCATCGCGCCCCACTCGGCGGTGGGCGGCGCCACGCCCAGGCCCAGGAAGGACAGCCCGGCCGCGTACACCACGGACAGGCCGACCAGCGAGGCCGCGTACACCAGCACCACCGGCGCGACCACCGGCACCACCTGGCGCACCGCCAGGTCCAGCCTGCCGGCCCCGCTGACCCGGGCGGCCTCCAGGTACTCGGCGGTGCGGATGCGCCGCACCTCGGTGAAGGCCACCCGGGCCACCGCCGGGGTGAGCACCACCGAGAGCGCGAGCACGGTGGCGCCCAGACCGGGCCGCAGCAGGGTGGCCACCGCGATGGCGAGCAGCACCCCGGGGAAGGCGTACAGCACGTCGAGGGTGCGCAGCAGCGCCTGCTCGGTGACCCGGCCGCCCAGCCCGGCGGCTATGCCCAGCAGGGTGCCGGCGGTGACGGCCACCAGCACCGGTACCAGGCCGCCGACCAGCGAGGCCCGGCCGGCCCAGACCAGCCGGCTGAGCACGTCCCGGCCCTGGCCGTCGGTGCCGAGCGGGTGGCCGGGGGCGCCCGGGTCGAGCAGCCGGTCGTCCAGCGAGCCGGCCGCCGGGTCGTACGGGGCCACCAGCGGCGCGCCGAGGGCGAGCAGCACCAGCAGGGCGGCGGCCCCGGCGGAGAGCAGCAGCAGGACGTCCCGGGGGGCGCGCCGGACGGCTCCGGGCCCGACGGGTCCGGCGGGTCCGGCGGATTTGGCGGGTTTGGCGGATTTGGCGGATTTGGCGGTCAGCGTCACGGTCAGCTCCGCACGCGCGGGTCGATCGCCGCGTGCGCGGCGTCCACCAGCAGGTTGATCCCGACGAAGGCGACCGCCACCACCAGCACCCCGCCCTGGACGAGCGGCAGGTCGCGGGCGGTCAGCGCGTCGTACAGCAGCCGGCCGACGCCCGGCCAGGCGAACAGGGTCTCCACGAAGACCACGCCCTCCAGCAGGTAGGCGAGTTGCAGGCCGCCGATGGTCAGCAGGGCCGGCGAGGCGTTGTGCACGCAGTGCCGCAGCACCGCGAGCCGGCTCAGGCCGCGGGCCCGCAGGCTGTCCGCCAACTCCCCCGCCAGCACAGCGGAGAGCGCCGCCCGGAACACCTTGGCCGTCAGGCCCAGCGGTACGAGTGCCGCCGCCACGGCGGGCAGCACCAGGTGGCGCAGCAGGTCGCCCGCGCCGCCGTCGCCGAACACGTCGTGGGTGCCGCCGGCCGGCAGCCAGCGCAGGTTGACCGCGAACACCGCGATCAGCAGCAGCGCCACCGAGTACTGCGGCGCGGAGACCGCCAGCGTGCCCAGCGCGTCGCAGAGCCGGCCCAGCGGGCCGTTCGGCCGCAGCGCGCCGAGGGCCCCCAGCAGCACCCCGCCGGCCAGCACCAGCAGGAAGGCGGCGCCGGTCAGCAGCAGGGTCCGGCCGAGCGCGGAGCCGAGCAGTTCGGCCACCGGGCGCTGCGCCGAGATGGAGACCCCGAGGTCGCCGCCGGCCGCCTCGCCCAGCCAGCCGAGGTAGCGCAGCGGCAACGGCTCGTCCAGGCCCAGTCGTTCGGACAGCTCGCGGCGGGCCTCCGGCGGGGCGCCGGGCCCCAGCAGCGCGGTCAGCGGATCGCCCGGCACCAGGGCCACCGTGGCGAACACCACCGCCGTCACCCCGAGCAGGGTCGGCACCGTGAGCAGCAGGCGGCGCAGCAGGAACCCGGTCATCCGCGCACCCTTCGGGGCTGGGCCGCGCCGGGTCGGGCGGCCGTCCGGTGGTCGGCGGCGGGCATGGCGGAATTCCTTTCCGGACGGGGCCGGTGGCACCGGCGGGCGGTCTGCGGGGGACCTTCGGGGGGGGCGGCCCCGGCGGTGGGCCGGGACGCGCCGGAGCTGTCCGGGGCACGCCGGAACGGCTCGGCGCACCGGGTGGGCGGCGGAAGGTCGACGTCATGAAGATCGCGGATGGGCGGCGTTGACAGCCAGTCAGCAGTTCATGCTGTTACCCCCGGTCATAGGATCGGCCGCGCGGGGCAGCCGGCTACCGCCTCCGCCGGACCGCCGTCCCGTCCTTGACCTGCTACGAGGCCCGGAACTACCCTGGTGGCATGGCAATCCGGCGGACCGGCTTCACCCTGGTCGGTATCGGCGGCTCGTGGCACCGCAGGTGTTTCGACGAGCTGTGTCCTCGCGCTCTCCAGCGCTGACGCCGAGCCCCGACCCCGGCAGCAGCGCTCCCGCACCAGGCCCGTACGCCCCGCCGCCCGCCGTCTCCGGCCCGCGACCTCCGTACCAGGCCCCGCCGCAGCAGCCGTGCCCACGAGCCGGCCCGCCACGTCCGAGGGAACCGCACCCGCCATGCCGCAGTACGCCCCGTCGCAGTACGCCCCGTCGCAGTACGCACCCGCCCAGTACGCCCCCCAGCGCGCCCTCCCCACCGGCGCCCGGGACCCGCATCCGCACCGGGCCCCGCACCGGGGCAGCGCCCGCCGGCTCTCCCACATCGGCGTCGGCCCGGTGATCGGGGCCGAGGCACTGCACAGCGAGATCGACAACCCGCTCGACCTGATCGCCGGTCACCAGCTGCTGGCCGAACCCGGCCCGCAGCCCGCCGCACCGGCCGCCGCCTGCGACTGCGGGCACCCGGTGTGCGGCAGCGAGGAGGCCGCGGCCGGCGCCACCCGGGTCTTCCTGGTCGAACGGCACCCCGTGGCCAGTGCCGGCCTGCGGTCCGTACTGGCCACGGCGCCGGGGCTGACCGTGGTCGGCAGCACCGGTGACCCGGCCGCCGCCGTGGCCGCCGTCCGCCGGGTACGGCCGGACGTCGTCCTGCTGGGCCGGGGCGCCTCGCTCGGCGAGGACCTGGCCGCCGCCGTCGCCCTGCGCGGGCCGGAGGGCGCCCCGGACACCCGGGTCGTCCTGCTGCGACGCGCCGAGTCCACCGCCGAAGCCAGCCGCGTCCTGCTGGCCGGCGCCGTCGGCTGCTTCCCGCTGGAGCTGCCCGAGGACCGCATCATCGGCGCCGTCCAACTCGCCGCCGCCGGCGGCTCGGTCTTCCTCCCCGCTCCGCCCCCGGCCCGCGTCCACCCCGCCGGCCTGGCCGGCCAGGCCGCCGAACCGCCCCTCCAGCAGGTCGGCCTGACCGAACGCGAACGCGAAGTCCTCGCCCAGCTCGCCCGGGGCCTCAGCAACGCCGAGATCGGCCGCGAACTCGCCCTCGCGGAAGCCACCGTGAAGAAGCACCTCACCTCCGCCATGCGCAAGACCGGCCACTCCGACCGCCTCCGCGCCGCTCTCTACGCCCACCGCCACGGCCTCGCCGGCTGACCCGCCACCGACCTCAGGGGCGCGAGGAACCGCGCGCAGCACCAGACCCCCAAAGCCACACTCAACCCACCCACAACCACCCCGCTCCCACCCCAGCCACCGCGCGCCCCCGAGGGCGACCTTCGGCGCACTCCCGGTCTCCGATCGTCGCCACAAGTGGCTCCGTTCGGGGCTACTCCCCCCACCAGCCCCCTTCATACGGTTGCGACACCGCGATCCGCCGAAGGGGGTGACCCGTTGAGCACTCCGCCCGAGGGTGCCGTAGCGCCCGCGCCGGCCACCGCCGTTCTGCCGGTGGCCCGCCCCGGTCTGCCGCCCGAGCTGCCCCCGTCCCCGTACCGTTCGATGTCGGACGCCGCGCGTTCGGCGCTGTGGCGCCGCCGCCTGCACGAGGCCGAGGCCGGCCTGACCACGTTCCTGGCGTCCCGTCGGGACGAGGTCCACCCGACCGACTGGTTCGCCCTGCAGTCCGCCGTATCCGCGGATCTCCCCGAGGAGCGTTCGGCCGGCGCGCCCGAGTGGCAGCGGGTGTTCTTCCGGGGCCAGGCGCTGATGGAGCGCTTCCTGGTGTCCCGGTACGGCGAGCCGGTCAACTGCTACGACCAGAGCAGCGCCCGCGAACGGCTGCTGCGCCTGATCGACACCGCCCCCGAGCCGCACGCCGCCACCGCAGCCGGCACCGCCCCCGAGGAGGCCCGGCAGTCACCGCATCCGCCATCGAGATCCAGGCCGGCACGCCGGCCGGCTACGCCGACGCCGGCCGGCTGCGCCAGGTCCAGGACCGCACCGGATGGCCGAGGCCACCGAGCGGCTGACCCGCTTCCCCGGCCGCACCGTCCTGCACCGGGCCGACCTGACCGATCCGTACGGCTGCCGCTCTAGTCTGAGGTACGACGCAGCCCCGCCCCCCCCGAGGAGCCCACGCCATGTCATCTCCCCTCGCCAGCCAGGAACTCGGCGCGTTTCTGCGCGCCCACCGCGAGCGGCTCAAGCCCGCCGATGTCGGCCTGCTGTCCACCGCACGCCGCCGCACCCCGGGCCTGCGCAGGGAGGAGGTGGCCTCGCTCTCGGGGGTCGGGCTGGCCTGGTACACCTGGCTGGAGCAGGGCCGGGTGACCACCTCTCGGCAGGTCCTGGAGGCGGTCACCCGGGCGCTGCGGCTTGACGCGGCCGGGCTGCGGCACGCCATGCGGCTGGCCGGCTACCACGAGCCGGCCGCCCCGGCGGACGGCGCCGCCGCCCGGCTGGCCAGCGCCGTCCAGCCGGTGCTGGACTCCTGGCCGGCCAGCCCGGCCGTGCTGCTGGACCGCCACTTCGACATGCTCGGCTGGAACGCCGCCTGGGCCGCGCTCTGGGGCCCGCCGGAGGCCGTCCCCGCCGACCGGCGCAACCTGATGTGGCTGATGGCGGCCGACCGCAGGCTGCGCGGTGTGCTGCGCGACTGGGAGCCGCTGGCCATGAACGTCTTCCAGCACTTCCGCGCCCAGGCCGGCCCGGCCCTCGCCGACCCTCGCACCGGCGAGCTGTACCGCCGGCTCGACCAGGACGCACCAGAGCTGCGCCACTGGTGGGGCTGCCACTCGGTGGCCGAACTGACCGCCCGCACGGTCACCGTGGAGCCGGCCGGCGTCGGGCCCGTCCGGCTCTCGCTCTCCTCCTTCCACCCGGTGGACGACCCCTCCGCCCTGGTGCTGCTCTTCACCCCGGTCGCCGCCGAGGATCGCAGCAGGATGACCGACCTGGTGGACCGCCCGCTGCGCCCGCTGCCCGTCCAGCAGGCGGGCTGACCGCACCGCCCCGGCACGCGCCGAAGCCCGTACGGAACCCCGTACGGGCTTCGGTGCTCCCCTTCTGCGCCGCTCTCCCCGGTCGGCATGGTCGCCCTGGTGTGGGCGATCAAGCAGTTCGGCGAGGAGTCCACCTCGCCGTGCCCTCCGCCTGGACCGCCCTCGCGCTCGCCGCGCTCACCCTCACCTGGTTCGTACGGCGCTGCCTGCGCAGCGACCACCCCCTGCTCGACCTGGGGCTCTTCAAGAACCGGCAGTTCTGCGCCGACATCATCGCCGCCCTCGGTACGATCAGCCGCCGCATCGGCTCCCGTGCCGTAGTCCTCCAGGAGTTCGACCAGCCGGCCCCAGCCGTAGGCGGCCTCGAACGCGACCGGGGTGCCGATCGGCAGATCCCCGATCACCGCGAGCACCGTCTCCACGCCGTTGGGGACGTTGCGGTTGACCCGCACCGCGCCGTCCTCGTCGATCACGGCGATCTGGGACCGCTTGCGGTGCACGTCGATACCGACGTAGCAAGACACCCGGGAGTCGACACCATGGCCACCATCAACCTCGTCCGCGGCATGGGCAGCCTCTTCAAGGAGTGCGAGCACCCCGAGAGCCGGTGGCCGAGGTGCCCGCACGAGTACAAGACGAGTACAAGATCCGCTACCGCAACGCCGCCGGACGGCAGGCCGAGGAGTCCGGCTTCGCCACCCAGGACAGCACTCAGGCAAACGCTCACCATGAGGGAGTACTCGAGGAACGTCGAGGTGCCACCGCGCTGGTCGGCGAAGAGTCCGAACGATCATCCCAGGTACTGGTCGGCACCGGTCTGGCCACGCCTGATAGTTTGCGATAGCCATGGTGTTCGGGAAACCGGTCTGAGTCCGGTGCGGCCCTCGCCACTGTTGCCGCGGAGTGCCGCGGCCCTCGCTGACCGGCTCCGCCAGCGGTCAGGGCCACTGGGACGGCTCGAAGAGCCACCCGGGAAGGTCGGCTGCGGTGCGTCGATGCGGAAGCCAGGAGACCGGCCACGGCGCGACATGTTCCACGAGGGTTTTGGAGAACACGTGCCCCGCACTTTGCCGTACCCGTTTGCGTCCATACGTTCCGCACGCCCCGCAGGTCGGGTACGTGCCGGCCGGGCGGTCGCGGTCGTTCTGTTCACCGGTGTGCTCGGCGCCTGCGCGGGCGCCCCCGCGCCCGTCGCGTCCACTGCGACGGGCGGAAGTGCTGCGCCGGTCAGCGTGGACAACTGCGGGACCACTGTGACGGTCGGCGCCCCGCCCGAGCGGCTGGTGACGCTCAACCAGGGTGCCACCGAGGTGGCCCTGGCCCTCGGCCTGGAGTCCCGCATGGCCGGAACCGCCTTCCTCGACAACCCCGTCCCGGAGAAGTGGAAGGCGGCCTACGACTCCGTCCCGGTGCTCTCCAAGGACTACCCGACGAAGGAGAAGCTCCTCACCGCCCGGCCCGACTTCCTGTACGCCTCCTACTCCAGCGCGTACACCGAGAAGGTCGCGGGCACCCGGGAGGAACTGCGCGGCCAGGGCATCGCGTCCTACCTGTCCCCGTTCGGCTGCTCGGACAAGAGTCAGGTACCGCCGACCACGTGGCAGGCGATGTGGGGCGAACTGAACGACGTCGCCAAGGTGTTCGGCGTACCGGAACGGGCCGCCGCGATTCAGCGGCAGCAGGAGGACCAGCTGGCGGGGTTCACGGCGACGGCAACGGGCAAGAACCTGAAGGTCCTGTGGTTCGACTCGGACACCAAGACGCCGTACGTCGGCGCCGGCCACGGCGGACCGCAGCTCGTGCTCGACGCCGTGGGCGCCCGCAACGTCTTCGCGGACCTGCCCGGCAGCTGGCAGAGCGTGAGCTGGGAGAAGGTCGTCGCCGCGGATCCCGACGCCATCGTGCTCGCGGACGCCGACTGGGACACCGCCCAGTCCAAGATCGACTACCTGCAGGGCGACCCGGTGCTCAGCAGGCTCACCGCAGTGCAGCGCAAGGCCTTCGTGGTGGTGCCGTTCTCCGAGTCGACCCCCGGTGTGCTGCTCGCCGACGGCGCCGCCCGGGTGTCGGCGGAACTGGGCCGACTGCGCCAGGGTTCATGACCGCCGCACCCCGCCCCGCCGTGCGGCCCGCCGGTCCCGGCCGCACGGCGGGGGTCCTGGCCGCGGCCGGAGCCCTGCTCCTGACCACCGTGCTCCTCGGTCTGGCCGTGGGCTCGCAGCACGAGCCGGTCCGGACGGTGATCGAGGTCGTGGTGCGCCGTCTCGGGCTGGGCGACCCGCACGTGACGCTGTTGGACGACCAGATCGTCTGGCAGTTGCGGCTGCCCCGGGTTCTGGGAGCGGCTGCCACCGGCGCCGGCCTCGCGGTCTGCGGCGCCGTGCTGCAGACCCTGACCGGCAACGACCTGGCCGATCCCTTCCTGCTCGGGATCTCGGACGGGGCCGCCGCCGGCGCCGTCACCGTGATCGTCCTCGGCGTCGGCGTGTCCGGCGCCGTGGGTACCGGCGCGGTGGCGACGGCGGCGTTCGCCGGTGCCCTGCTCGCCGCCGTGGTCGTGCTGGCCCTGGCCGGTGCCCGCACCCGAACGCTGCCGACCACCCGGACCGTGCTGGCGGGCATCGCCGTGGGACAGATGTGCGGGGCCTACACCTCCTTCGCCGTGCTGGTCCTCGGGGACCGCAACGCGGCGCGCGGCGTCATGGAGTGGACGCTCGGCTCGGTCGCCGGCGTGCGGTGGCCCACCGCCGTCTTCCTGACCGCGGTCGCGCTGACCGGGGTCACGGTCCTGGCCTGCTCGGCCCGTGACCTGGACGCCTTTGCGTTCGGCGAGACCGCCGCGCGCTCGCTCGGCGTCCACGTCGAGCGCACCCGCTGGGTCCTGGTCGCCACCGCCGCACTGGTGACCGCCTGCCTGGTCGCCCACACCGGCGTCATCGGGTTCCTCGGCCTGGTCGTCCCGCACGTGGTCCGCCTCGTCTGCGGCCCGCGCCACGCCGTCCTGCTGCCCGTGTCGGCGCTGGTGGGCGCGGCCCTCCTGGTGGGCAGCGACATCGTGGCGCGCTCGGTCCTCCCCGACCGGGAGATCCCCGTCGGCGTCGTCACCGCCGGGCTCGGAGCACCCTTCTTCGCCTGGCTGCTGTGGCGCCAGGGCCGGGCCGACGGGAGGGGACAGTGACGGCGACGCCCCCCGTCGAGCTGCGCGCCGAGGGACTCCGGGTCCGGGTCGGCGGAGCCACCCTGCTGGACGCGGTCTCGCTCGCGTTCGCCCCCGGCCGGGTCACCGGCCTGCTCGGGCCCAACGGCGCGGGGAAGACCACCCTGCTGCGCACGGTCGCCGGACTGACCAGGCCGAGCGCCGGACGGGTCCTCCTGAACGGGGAGGACCTGCACGCGCTCACGGCCCGCCGACGGGCCCGCGAGGTGGCCTTCATGGAGCAGCAGGCGGACACCCGGCTGTCGCTGCCGGTCCGTCAGGTCGTCGAGCTCGGACGCACCCCGCACCGCGGCCGCTGGCCCGTCCCGGCGAACGCCGCCGCCGACGCCCACGAGCGGTCCGTGATCGCCGGCGCCGTCGCGGCGGCCGACGTCGGCCACCTGCTCGACCGGTCCTGGCCGACGCTGTCCGGTGGCGAGCGCCAACGGGTCCAGCTCGCGCGGGCGCTGGTGCAGGAGCCGGGTGTGCTCCTACTCGACGAACCCACCAACCACCTCGACCTGCGCCACCAGCTCGGCTTCCTCGGCACCGTACGCGGGCTGGGCATCACCACGGTGGCCGCGCTGCACGACCTCGAACTCGCCGCCGCCTACTGCGACGACATCGCCGTCCTGCGCGACGGCCGGCTGGTCGCCCACGGGCCCGGCTCCGAGGTGCTCACCTCGTCGATGATCGCGGACGTCTACGGCGTCGACGCCACCGTGGAACGGCACCCCCGGCACGACCGACCGCACATCCGGTGGAACGGACTGCTCCGCGAAAGGACAGCATCATGACCTCCCCTGTCCCGGACGCCCCCGCCCGCCGCAGCGCCGTGCTCCTGGTCGGCATGTCGATCGCGGAAGCCGTCCGCCGCGACGAGCTCCTCCGGGCGGCGGCCCCGCACCGGGCCTCGATCGCGTTCCTGCAGCAGGCGGACCCCTCCCTGTCGGCCGAGCTGACCAGACTGGCCGACGCGGGCACCGGGACCGTACTCGTGGTCGGCGTCCGCCTCGCGGCCTCCGGCCCCGCCCACTCCTGGCTCCGGCGGATCGCCGCGCACTGGTGGCACGAGCGCGCGGGTCACCGCCCCGAACTCCTCGTCGCGACCCGCCTCGCCGACTCGCCCGAGGCGGTCGCCACGGTGGCCGGGGTGACGAAGGCCGTCACCGGCGCGGAGCCCGGTCTCACGTCGGCGGCCTGGGAGGACGTCCCCGGCCACCGGCACCAGGTGCTGGTGTGCCGCGGCCCGCGCTGCACGGCCATGGGCGCGGAGGAAGGACTGCGCGCCCTGGTACAGGGGCTGACCGAGCAGGGCCTCGGCGACGACGACGTGCTCGTCACCCAGACGGGATGCCAGTTCCCCTGCAACCAGGCCCCCGTCGTCAGCGTCCAGCCCGACGACATCTGGTACGGGAAGGTCGACCCGGCCGCCGCAGACCGCATCGTCACCGAGCACCTCACCGGCGGACGACCGGTGGAGTCCCATCGGCTTCCCCGCCACCGGAAGGAGCAGACAGGCCACCACGGCTGATCACGATCACCGGCACGGGAGCGGGGTGAACCCCGTTCCCGGCCCGCGGCGATCCACCCACGGCGCGGTGAAGCAGCCTCGTCGGCATGGTCGGCCACGGCCCCGCCATTCGCCTCCTCGACCTCGGTATGGCGGCCGAACTAGCGGCGCCACCAGGTGCCGCCGCAGACCGCGTCCAGCCGCTCGTTGGTGCGTTCGTTGCCCTTCGGGGAGTGCGAGTTCCCGCCGATCCGGCGCACGGCCATCATGCTGAAGTTGAGCAGCAGCTCGGTGGGCGGCCACCTCGCCGTGCTCCGGCGACGCGCGAGGATGTCCACCAGGCGCTCGAACGGCAACGCGAGGCCGCACGGGTCGAGGAACAGGAACAGCGGCCTGCCGACCGCCGCGGCGAGGACCTCGTCCACCAGCCCGTGGACGTCGCCGTGGAACGCCCGGGCATCCACCCCTCGGGACCGGTACTCGTTCACCAGTGTTTCGAGCTGGACGAACGACTCGGCGGACCTCTCGGCGAAGAAGCACGTCCAGCGGACCTGTCCTCGGTCCTGGTGCGCTGCCGCGACCCTGAGCACACGGTCGGCCGACCCGGACTCGCCGTTGAGATAGCGTCCCTCTCCCGCGTACCCGTCCAGGTAGACCACTTCACCCCCCGGTGAGCCGGTCATTCCGCCGAACTTCGGTATGTACCGGCTCAACAGGTCGTGCTTGAACCGGCTGGGCAGCGCCGGCGCGGTCCAGCACTCCCCCGAGGTGCCCTTCGACATCCGTCCCTCCCGGCCCGAGACCCGCACGACTCGTCGACCGTTCCAGGGTGGGCGAGCCGCAGCCCGTCCGTAAAGACCGCCGTCCGGTCCAGTACCACGTGCGACAGCCGACTCACCGGTGGTCAACGCGGTTCCGGCCGCTCCGGCTCGGCCGACGGGGCCACGCGGCGTCACTTCCCGGGCGTGTCGGAGCGTCCGGACGACGCGGCGCCGGCCGGCAGTGCCGCACGGATGTCACCGAGCAGCTCGGAGAGCCCGCGACCCGGATCCATCCGGTCCTCCAGGTCCGCGAGCAGCTCGGCGGGAAGCTCCGCCAGCAGCTGCTCCACCTCCCTCAGCAGCCCGCGCCCGTGGCGCAGCTCCTGTTTCATCCGGGCGACCAGGGTCTGCAGGCCCCCGACCCGGCGCCGGTTGGCCTCCAGCCCGTCGTACTGCTCCGGGGACAGGACGACGACCTGCACCCCGTCCACGGTCTCCGTCCGGGGCTTCCCGGCCTTCGGCATGGTGATGACCCTTTCCGACTACCGGACTGGCTCCGCGGCCGGCCGGCCGGTGGCCTCCGGCGTCTCGAAGCGCACGGTGGGTTCGAAGTTGGCGCGGCGGGCGGCGCGGCGGAAGACGGTGAGGACGGCGGGGCCGACGACGAGGACAGCGGTGAAGGTGGTGACGGCGCGGCCGGTGTCCCAGCCGAGGGAGGTGGCGAGGTCGAAGAGCAGGTAGCGGTGCCACTGCTCGGTGAAGGGGAGGCCGGGCAGGTAGGCGATGGAGCTGTTCGGGTCGGTGGAGAACGGCCAGAAGGAGAGGTTCAGCAGGAAGCCGAAGAGGTAGCCGGAGAAGGCCCCGTAGGCGGCCAGCATCGGGACCTCCCAGCGCCGCCGGGTTCGCGGGAGCAGCCCGGCGAGCAGGCCGACGAAGGCGCAGCCGAACATCTGGTAGGGCATCCACGGCCCGACGCCCCCGGTGAGGAGGGCCGAGGCGAACAGGGAGGTGCAGCCGAGGGTGAAGCCGAAACCGGGGCCGAAGACGCGTCCGGCGAGGACGAGGACGAAGAAGACCGTCTCGACCCCGGCGGTGCCGGCGCCGAGCGGCCGGAGTGCGGCGTTGACGGCGGAGAGGACGCCGAGCATGGCGAGGGCCTTGGCGTCGATGCCGCCGGAGGCGATCTCGGCGATCACGACGGCGAGGACCAGGACCAGCAGGGCGCCGAAGATCAGCGGTGGGGCGTAGTTGGAGCCGAACTTCCCGGGGGCGACGACGAACGGCCAGGTGAAGGCGACCAGGCCGACGAAGGCGGCGAGGGCGACGACCACGCGGGCCCGGCCTGGGATCCGGACGGCGGTCATCGGGCGGCCTCCGCGGTCTCCAGGGCCTTCGCCACCTGGGCGACCGTCAGGTAGGGCAGTGGCGCCAGGATCTTGGCGGTCTGGGGGGAGAAGGTGGGTGAGGCGACGATGACGTCGGCGGTGGGGCCGTCGGCGACGATCTCGCCTTCGGCCATCACCACCACGCGGTCGGCGGCGGAGGCGACGAACTCGACGTCGTGGGTGGAGACCATGACCGTGCGTCCCTCGGCGGCCAGGGCGTCGACGATGCCGACGAGCGCCTCCTTGGCGTGGTAGTCGAGCCCTCGGGTGGGTTCGTCCAGCAGGACCACCCGGGGTGCCGCGGCCAGCTGGATCGCCAGGACGAGGGCGAGTTTCTGGCCTTCGGAGAGGTCGCGGGGATGGCTGTCGTCGGGGATTCCGGGGGCGAGACGGTCGAGGATCTGCCGCGCGGTCGCCCCGGCCGCCCGGCCGGACTCGCGGTCACCCTGGCCGAGTTCCTCGGCGACCGTCTCCAGGTACAGCAGGTCGGTGGGGGTCTGCGGGACGAGTCCCACCAGCCGGCGGGCCTCCGCCGCAGAGCCCCGTCTGGGGTCCTTGGGCTGTCCTCCGCCGGTCCCCGCGACCCGCACGCTGCCGCCCTGCCGGGGCCCGGAACCCTGGAGGGCCCAGAGGAGGGACGACTTGCCGGAGCCGTTGCGCCCCATCAGGGCGGTGACCTCCCCGGCCCGCAGCTCCAGTCCGGCCTCCCGGACGGCGGTCACCGGACCGTGGCGGACGACCACCTTGCGGGCCTCCAGCACGGTCTCCCCCGTTGTGGCCGCCGGGCGCGGCGGGGGGACGCGCACCTCGGTGAGCCGCTCGCGCAGCGGCGCGGCGGCGCGGCGGGCGTCGCGGACGGAGAGCGGCAACGGCTCCCAGCCGGCCAGGCGTCCGAGGTCGACGACGGGCGGCGCGACCGTCGTGCCCCGGAAGACCTCCGCGGGCGGGCCGTGCACGACGGTGCCGTCACCGGGCAGGTAGGCGACCCGGTCGGCGTACTGGACGACGCGCTCCAGGCGGTGTTCGGCGAGCAGGACGGTGACGCCGAGGTCGTGGACCAGCCGGGTGACGGCGGCGAGCACCTCCTCGGCCGCGGTCGGGTCCAGGGCGGAGGTCGGCTCGTCCAGGACCAGGACCCGGGGGTGCGCGGTCAGCACGGAGCCGATCGCGACGCGCTGCTGCTGACCGCCGGAGAGCTCGTGGAGCGCGCGGTGGCGCAGGTCGGCCAGGCCGAGCAGGTCGAGGGTCTCCTCCACGCGCTTGCGCATCACCTCCGGCGGGACGGCCAGTTGCTCCATGACGTAGGCGAGCTCCTCCTCCACCGTGTCGGTGACGAAGCCGGCCAGCGGGTCCTGGCCCACCACGCCGACCACGTCGGCCAGTTCACGTGGCGGATGGTGGGCGGTGTCCCGGCCGTCGACGGTCACCCGGCCGCGCAGGGTGCCGCCGGTGAAGTGCGGGACCAAGCCGTTGACGGCGCCGAGCAGGGTCGACTTGCCGACGCCGGTGCGGCCGACCACCAGGCAGAGCTCGCCCTCCGGGATGTGCAGATCGACGTCGTGCAGGACCGGAGTGGTCTCGCCGTCGTACACCACGCCGACCTGGTCGAATCGGATCACTTGGTCACCTCGGTGGACGGGTGGTCGGCACTGTCGGTACGCGTGGGCGCGGCCGTCCCGCCCCGCGGACGGGGCACGGCACCGGGCACCGTCGGGCGGCCGGGTGGCGGTGCGATGACGCCGGCGGCGCCGGCCAGCAGCAGGGCGAGCACCGGGACCGGCGGCAGCGTCGGCCAACTCAGCGGGTAGAGGGAGGGGTTGAGGTCGGTGGCGGCGTAGCCGACCGTGGCGAACAGCAGGACGGCGGCGGCCATCCCGCAGCCGGCGACCCCGAACTCGGCGGCCCGCCAGCGGTCCGGGCGGTAGGTGGTGCGCCGTACCCGGCGGCCCCCGAGCAGCAGCCCGGCCACGCACAGCCCGGCACCGATGACGAAGGCGGGCAGTCCGAGCGCGGCGGGGGCGGTTCCGTCCAGCAACCCGTACACCCCGGCGCAGAGCCCGCACATGCCGAGCAGTATCAGGGCGCCGGTGGTCCGGCGGGAGCGGCGGGTGGCGGTACCCGAGCGTCCGTAGCCGCGCGAGTCCATCGCGGCGGCCAGGTGCAGCGAGCGCTCCAGGGCGTCCTCCAGAACCGGGACGACGATGCCGCGCAGGGCCCGCACGCCCTTGGCCCGGCCCGCCCGCAACCGCCGTGCCCGCGCGACCCGTTGGACGCTCTGGACCAGCTGCGGGGCGACGCTGAGCGACACCGTCACGGCGACGCCGAGCTCGTAGAGCGCGCCGGGCAGGACGCGAAGGGCGCGTTTGGGGTTGGCGAGGGTGTTGGCGGCGCCGATGCAGCAGATCAGGCAGGCGAGGCGCAGTCCGTCGAAGGCCGCCGAGAGGGTGGCCTCCAGCGAGACCGGCCCGCCGATCCGGATGCCCGCGTACCAGGCGGGGGTCGGGATGTGGGGCAGCGAGAAGAGCAGGTGGTCGTGCGGTGTGATGCCGGTGGCGAAGACGCAGCGGAACACCACCCGGATCGCCACCACCGTGAGTGCCAGCACCAGGTAGTACTTGAAGCCCCGGGCCCATGGGGCCTCGGTGCGGCGGGCGGTGACGACGTAGCCGAGGACGGCGAGGACGAGCAGGAGCAGCAGCGGGTTGGTGGTGCGGCTCGCGGCGGTCGCCAGGGCCAGGGCCCAGGTCCACCAGGCCAGGGGGTGGAGGTCGCGCGGGCTGCGCCGGCCTCCCCCGGTGCGCCCGGAGGCGGGTCGGGGGAGGCCGGTGTCGGGTGTGCCGGGCATGGTCACCCGGTCACTCGGCCCGGCGGCGACGGCGCGCGACGCCGAAGGTGACCAGCCCCAGGAGCACCAGGAGGGCACCGCCGACCACGGCGGGGACCATCGACCCGGCGTCGTGCGGGGCCTCGGCCGCCGGGGCCGCGTCCACCACCAGCGGCCCTGCGGCGTTCACGGACGCCGACGGGGCCGGTGTCTCGGTCGGGGACTCCGGCGCGGGAGCGGTCTCGACGGCCGCAGGCGTCTCCGACGGCGCCGGAGCGGGCGGCTCGGTGCTCTCGCCGCTCGGGGCCGGGGGCTCCGTGGTCTCCGGTAGCGGCACCACTGCGGTCGGCACCTCGGCCGGCGGGGTCGTCGGCCGGGGAGGAGCGGCGCCGGAGGTGGCGCTCGGGGCCGCGGTCGGCCGCTTCGGCGCCGTGCCTCCACCGCTTGCACTGCCGCCGCCGGAGGATCCGCCCGGTCCGGTGCCACCGCCGGAGGATGTCGAGCCTCCGGTGGAACCGGTGCCTCCGGTGGATCCGGTGCCACCGGACGAGGTACCGCCGCCGGACGGGTTGCCGCCGCCGGACGAGCCGCTCCCGCCGGACGAGGTACCACCGCCGGCCGCCGCACCGCCGGTGGAGCCACCGGTGCTGCCCCCGGTGGAACCGCTGGTGGAACCGCCGGTGCTGCCGCTTCCGGGGTCGGTCGATGGCGAGGGCTGGGCGGGGGTGGTGGCCGTTCCACCGCCGGGCACCGTGTTGTGGGCGCGCACGGTGTCCGGCGAGAAGGTGGGCCGCCCCTCCGTGCCCTCGATGTTCGTGCCGCCGAAGATCCACAGGTCGACACTGCCCGGTTTCGGCTGGTAGCTCATCGCGCCCAGTTGGCTGTACGACCACTCGTTCTGGCCCGGGTCCGCGTGCCAGTACGACCAGTAGGCCGTGGCCGGGGGCGTCAGGACGCACTTCTCCTGGTCCGGGGCGGGGAACTGCTTGCCGCCCTGGAACCCGCTGTAGCCGATCCGGCAGATGAACGCCGGACCGTCGTGCCCGGTGCCGGTGGTCTTCCAGCCGCCCTGGTTGAGCAAGGTGTAGCCGGTGGTGGGGGTCGTGCCGCAGGAGCGCAGCAGCGGCCCGCCCCACTTGCCGAAGTCCACGGCGAGCACCACGCCGGAGCTGGTGGTGCACTGCTCGATGGGCAGTGGCGCCGCAGTCGCCGGGGTCACGGCCGTGCCGAGCCCGCCGGACGCGAGGGCGAGCGTCACGCCGGCGGCTCCGAACAGCCGGCCGAGCCGCCGGGTCACCGGTGACGCCCCGGGGTCGATCCCGCGCGGCGGCGGGCGATCAGGACCGCGCCCGCTCCGACGGCGGCCAGCAGGGCCGCGGCGGTCGCCAGACCCAGCGTCTCGGCTCCGGTGCGTGCCAGGCTTCCGGTGTCCGTCCCGGCCGGCGTGGCATCGATCGGCGCCCCGCCGCCCCGGCCTGCGCCGCCTCCGTCACCCGGGACCGGAGCACCGGTGGGCGCGTTCCCGGGGGTGGTGGCGGCCGCAGACGTTCCGGTCGGTGCCGGGGAGGCGGTGACCGTCGGGGACGGCGAGGGGCTGCCGCTCGCGGTCGGGGTCGAGGTCGCCGTGGGGGTCGGAGAGCCGGTCGGCGTCGAGGTGGCGGTGGGGGTCGGGGTGGGGGTCGGAGAGCCTCCGAGGTCCCGGCGCAGGGTGCCGAAGGAGATCCCGGTGGCGCCTCCCACCGCCTGGGCGGAGGCCCGCACGTCCGAGCCCCGCTGGCCCTCGGAGGCGACGTTGAAGCCGCCGTCGCCGTTCTGCTGTCCGGCGAGGAAGTCGAGCGCCTTCGCGATCCGGGGGGCGTACGCGGACTGGCGCAGACTCATGCCCTGGACGGCGAGCGCGGCCGAGTTGGTGGAGTTGCCGGCCGCGCCGGGGAAGCCCCCGTCCGGCAGTTGCCGACCCGCCAGCCAGGAGATGCCCTTGTCGACCGCCTGAGCGGCCTCGGTGCCGGGGACGAGCGCGAGCGCCATGGCCGCCATCGCGGTGCTGTCCACGTCGGAGTCGCCGGTGGCGGGGATCAGGCTCGGCCAGGAGCCGTCGGCGTGCTGGAGGCTATTCAGGTAGGCGACCGCGGAGTCCGCGTTCGCGGTGTCGCCGGCGCGCAGTTGCGCCATGATGCCGAGCGCCTGGGAGAACACCGAGGTGGCGTAGGTGTAGTTGCCGGGGCCGGCGCAGCCGGTGGCCGCGTCGGCCTTGGCGCAGACGGCTGCGGCGAGGGCGGCGATCAGGTCGTGGCCGCCGAAGGCGCGCGGGTCGCGGCCGACGGCCTCGGCGAGCAGCGCCTCCTTGGCGATGGAGCCGCCTCCGGCGAACTCGGTGCCGATCGCGGTCCAGTCGTTGACGGTGCGCTCGCCGCCGTCCTTGCCCTGCTGGTCGAGGAAGTCCACGATCCGGCGCAGGGCCGCGTCGTCCGTGCCCGTGGCGGCGAGCGCGAAGGCTCCGTCGATGGTGAGGCCGAAGTCCGCGAAGTCCGGGAAGCCCTCGTAGTAGTGGCCGCCGATCAGGTTCGCGGGGGCGGTGAGGTAGGAGCTGCCCTTGGCGAGGTCGGGGGTCCGGCCGGCGGGCGTGGTCGGCGGGGTGGTGGCGCCGTTCGGATCGTGGCGGACCGTGGTCGGGTCGGTGCCGGTCAGGGCCAGGATCGCCTGTTCGGTGGTGGCCGGGTCGGACTCGGTCGTCGACTCGTCGGGGCCGAAGCCGCCGTCCGTGTTCTGCCGCGCGCTCACCCAAGCCTTGGCGGACGCCTCCTTGGACCCCTGGCCGGTGGCCCGCAGGACCTGGGCCGCGGCGGCGGTGCTCACCGTGTCCCCGGCGGCACCGGCGTACGGGGCGTAGGAGCCGTCGGTCTGCTGGCTCGCCGTGAGCCAGTCCGAGGCCTTCTTCGCGACGGCTTCGCCCCCGGCCGTTCCGCGGAGCGCGAGGACGGTGAGGCCGGTGGCCACCGGGTCGGACTCGCAGGAGCCCCCGGCCACGATCATCGAACCGGCGGTCCCGCCGTCGGCACACTGGAGGACGGTGAAGCGGGCGAGCGCCTGGGGCGGCGGCGTGACACCGGCGCGCCGCAGGGCGATCACGGCCCACGCCTGGACCCACGGCGAGGCGGCGCCGTGGAAGTCCCCAGCGGCCGTGCACTTCCCGTTCTCGCCCTGCGCGGTGCACAGGTGGTCGGTGAGGGCGGCGATCAGGTCGCGGCCGCCGAAGTCCCGGGGGTTGCCCTCGGTGCTCTCGGCGACCAGGGCCAGCAGCGCGGCGGCCCTGGCGTCGGGCTTCCCGGCGGGTCCGTCCGGGTACAGGAACTCGCCGGTGTGCGCCGCGAGGTAGCCGACGACCTTGCGCAGGGCAGGGTCCTGGGTGCCGGCGGCCGCCAGGGCGATCGCGGTGAGGGAGGTCCGGGGGAAGTCGGGGCCTTCGAAGGCCCAGTTCCCCATGTACTCGCCGCCGACCAGTCGGCCGGCCAGCCATGCCGCCGCGGCCTTCGGGTCGCCCTCGGAGGACGTCGGGGCGGTCGGGCTCGGGGAGGCGGTCGGGGTCGCGGTGGGCGACGGTCCGCCGTTCCTGGCGCGGACGGAGTCCGGGGTGAAGGTCGGTTTCCCGCTGGTGCCGCCGATGTCGGTGCCACCGTAGACCCAGGCCTCGACCTCGCCGGGCTTGGGCTTCTGGGTGGCGGCGCCGAACCTGCTGTAGGACCAGGTGTCCTGGCCGGGCTCGGCGATCCAGTAGGACCAGTAGGCCGTCGCCTGCGGGGTGTTGGTGCAGGGTTCCTCGGCGGCGGTCGGGTACTGGGTGCCGCCGTTGAAGCTCCCGTTGCCGAGCCGGCAGATGAAGGCCGGGCCGTCGTGCTCGGTGCCGGTGGTGCTGAAGCCCGCGTTGTGCAGCAGGTTCATCCCGGTCGTGGGCCGGGCGTCGCAACCGCGGACGACCCCGCCGCCCCAGTGGCCGAAGTCGACGGCGACGATCGCGCCGGTGGTGGCCGTGCATTCCTCGATCGGGTCGGCGGCGGCCCGGCCGGGGTGGGCGAGCAGGACGGTGCCGCCCGCGGCGACCGCGACGGCACCGGTGGCGAGAAGGGACGTGAGCCCTCGGAATCCGCGGCTCGTACGGCTGTTCCTGGCCCTCACTGGCGACTCCCCGATCGGTCATCGGGTCCGCACGGCGCAGCCGACGGCTCCCCCCAGGAGGAACCGCCCCGACCGCGTCGTAGTCCACGACGACGCAAGCACTTCTGTGACAAGGCCCCGGTGCAGGCATTCCGGCTCATCCGCCGCTGGGGCGGATCTACGGTTGCGGGTCAGCGCCGGATTCGGACCGGCTTCCCCTGATACCGAGGATGAAAAACCGGTTCATCTGACCACGTCTGCGAGTCGGAGTCAACGGTGCGTCATGTCGCCTTCCCCACCTCGTGGAACGTCCGGCGGTGCGGTAGCGTCCGCGGTGGCCGAGCGGGGGAACCCGGTGCGAATCCGGGGCTGACGCGCAGCGGTGTGGGGTGGTGTGCTGCGGCACCCCGAGCCCGAATGCCCGCCCGGCCGAGTACCACGGCGAAAGCCTGCCCACGCGATCCGGGCGGCGGCCGCTCCGGCCGTCGTGCTCCCCCGGGAGCGCCGGGGCCGGGGCCGGGTCGGCGCCCGCCACCCCAAGGAGCCGTTCCGTGACCTTCCTCACGACGCCCCGCACCACCTCCTCCCGCCTCGCCTCCGCCGTGACCGTGTCACTGGCGGCCGGGGCGCTGCTGCTGTCGGCCGTCCCCGCCCACGCGACCGCCACCCCGGCCCAGATCGCCACCTCCAAGAGCACCGGCGTCACCTACCTGAAGTCCCTCCAGGCCGCCGACGGCAGCTACGTCACCGGCGGCGGGCTCTCCAACGAGTGGGCCTTCAGCGCGCTGGCCGCGGCCGGCACCGCGGCGGCCGACGTGACACCGGGCGGTGACGTCACCAAGAACGCCCGCCTCGTCTACCGCAACCAGCTCGCCGCCGCCGGCTGGCCGGGCGCCTCACCGGTCGTCACCGACTACCAGCGGGGCATCCTGAACGCCTACGCCGCCGGCGTCGACCCCGCGCGCGTCGGCCCCGGCCGCAACCTGATCGCCGACGCGGTCTCCTACTGGCAGACCGCCGAACCCGGCTACTGGGGCCCGTCCGCCAACTTCAACGGCACCGTGTTCGGCCTCCTCGCCCTCGGCGGCGCCAAGACCCAGGGCGGCGCCAAGCGCGTTCCGCAGGCCCTGCTGGACGCCTCCGTCACAGCTGTGCGGGCCAACCAGCACACGGACGGCGGCTGGAACTACACCAAGGCCGCCGGTGACCCCACCGAGCTCGGCACGGGCAGCGACATCGACATGACCGGGGCCGCGATGGCTTCCCTGTGCGTCGGCGGTGTCCCCAACACCGACCCGGCGGTCGTCGCCGCCAAGAACTTCCTCAAGGGCAAGCTGCTGGCCTCCGGGGCGTTCAACGCCCTGTGGGGCGTCAACACCGACTCCAACGGCTGGGCCGTCTCCGGTCTCAACGCCTGCGGAATCAACCCCCAGGGCGCCGACTTCACCAGCGGCACCGGCAAGACCCCGGTCGACTTCCTGATCGCCCAGCAGTTCAAGCCCGGCGGCGGCTTCAAGTACCAGCCGAGCGACACCGCACCCTCCCCCTACGCCTCCGTCGACGGCCTGCGCGCCGTCGCCGGTGCCGGGTTCACCGCCGCCCCGCCCGCCCCGGCCACGGCCGGGGAGCCGACCTGGTCGGCCACCACCGCGTTCACCTCCGGCACCGCCGCCAGGCTCGCCCTGGTCGTCGACGACGGCACCGGCGCGCTCAAGGTCTGCGCCGTCACCGTCACCCCGACCGGCACCACCGCGACGCTCGGCGACGTCCTCGACGCGGCCGCCACCGCCACCCCGGCCGGCTGCGTCACCTCCGTCACCCCCGCCACCGGCGGCGGGACGATCACCGCGCTCAACGGCACCGCCAACAGCGGCTCCGCCACCTGGAAGGTGAGCCTGGACGGCGCCACCGCCATCGCCGCCACCCGGGCCACCACCGTCCACCTGGGCGACACCGTCTCGCTGCGCTACGGCAGCTGATCCGGCAGCGGCCGCGCCGGACGGCCTGAACGCCCCCGGAACCGCCGGTGCCCCGGTCTCCGTCGCGGAGGACCGGGGCACCGGTGCGTCGTCGGCAGGGAGCTCAGAGCGCTCAGGACGACGCTCAGGGCGCCGTGATGCCCGGCTGGCCGCCGGCGCCGAAGGCCCAGCCCTCGACATCGCCGGGGGCCGGGTTGTAGCTGCCGGCGCCGAGGCTGCTGTACGACCAGGGCCCGCCGTGCTGGGCGTGCCAGTACGACCAGTACGCGCTGCCGGTGGGGTTGGTGCAGGTCGTCGGCAGGGCATTGATGGTGCAGACGAAGCCGGGGTAGCGCGGGTGGAAGGTGTAGGAGAAGCCGGCGCCGGTGAGCGCGGCGAGGCCGCTGGCCGGGTCGCCGAGGGCGCAGCCGGTCTGGATGCCGCCGCCGACCGCGGTGAAGTCGACCACGACGGTGACGCCGGTGGTTCCGGTGCAGGCGGCGGCCCGGGCCTCGGGGGCGTGCACGGCGCCGGCGCCGAGGAGGCTCGCGGTCAGCGCCGCGACGGCGGCGATCGAGCCGAGGGTGCGGCGGGTCAGGTGCTCGGTCATCAGGACTCTCCTCGTGCGGTCGCGGGTGGTCAGGGGGTGGCGGGAGCGGGGCAGGCCAGGGTGGGCGCGTCCGGGCGCGCCCCGGCGGCGGAGAGGGTGGCCAGCGGGGTGCCGGCCAGGCCGAGGACGGCCTGGCCGGTCGCCCGGGCGGCGTTGCCGGGGTTGAAGCCGGAGGCGTCGTAGGCGATCGCGCCGCGCACGGCCGGGTCGGCGTCGCAGCGCTGCTGGAACTTGACCAGCCGGCTCCAGCCCTTGAGTCCCGCGCCGAAGCGGGCGTTGGAGAGCAGCGCCTGGGTCGCGAGACCGGTGGAGTTGGCGTTGGACGTGGCGGCCCCGGCGGCCGCGAAGCCACCGTCGGCGTTCTGGTGGGCGGTCAGCCAGCCGAGTCCGGCGGCCGCCTTGGCCGCGCGGCCGGTGGCGGCGAGGGCCTGGACGGCGAGGGCGGTGGCGTCCGTGTCGCTCGCGCAGGTGGTCTGGCCGAAGGAGACCGGGAAGCCGCCGTCCGCGCACTGGCTGTCGGCCAGGAAGTCGACGGCGGCGGCCGGGGCGCCGCCGGGCGTGCGGTGCAGGGCGATCAGGGCGAGCGACTGGCCGAAGGCGTTGCTGTAGTCGCCCCACTGGGAGCGGTCGGAGAAGCGGCCGCTCGGGGCCTGGAGCGAGCGCAGCCGGGCGGGCAGGTCGACGCCGCCGAAGGAGGTCGGGTCCGCGCCGCGGACCTCGGCGGCGAGCAGCAGCTTGGCGGTGGCCCCCGCGTAGGCCTCGGTGGTGCCGTCGCCGAGGTAGCCGGTGAGGATCGCGGGCTGCGCCAGCCAGGCGGTCGCCTTGGCGGCGGCGGTGTCCGAGCTGCGGGCGGCGGCGAAGGCCAGCACCGCGTCGATGGTCAGGCCCTGGTCGGGGTAGGCGGTGCCGTCGAAGACGGACTCGAAGTGGTCGCCGTCGACGAGCTGGCGGGCCAGCCAGCCGGACGCGGCGGCGTCCGGACGGATCGTGGGCGAGTCCACGCCGGCCGGTGCGGCGGCCGCCGGGAGGGCGCCGGCGAAGGCGAGGGCCGGTATCGCGAGGAGGCCGAGGGTGCGGCGGAGCGCGGTCACGAGGATCCTTTCCGGGCCTGGACGCAGGGGCCCGGAGGGGCGCCGGCACGGACCCGGGCAGCCCTCGGAGCTCCGGCCCGCAGACCACGACGGGAGGAGGGAACGACACACCTCCGCCGACGGGTACTCGGGCTCGCCGCCGACACCGGGTCGACGGCCTACCGTTGCGGGTCAGCGCCGGATTCGGACCGGCTTCCCCCGACGGCGGAGTCAGAACTTGACGGCTCATCATGGCGACGCGCGGAAGGGCGGGTCAAGGTCCCGTGCGTCACATCGTCGGGCTGCCGGCCGGGTCGTCGGCGACCGACTGCGGAAGCCGCGCGGGTGTCTGCGGCGGATCCGCGGACGGCGGGGCGCGGCACCCCGGAGCCGGGCTGCCGCGCCACCGCCCGCGTCAGCGGTGCTCGAACCGCGCGGGGCGCTTCTCGGCGAAGGCGGCCATGCCCTCCTTCTGGTCGGCGGTGGCGAACGTGGCGTGGAAGAGGCGGCACTCGAAGCGGACTACCGCACCCGCGATCGATGCCGTGCCCGGGCAGCGCCCGAGCGACGCACCGAGCAAACCGCCGTCCTCCCTCGCGGCCCGCGCGTTCGCCGTGCAACAGGCCTTCGCCCGCTTGCCCGGCGACGTGCACCCGCTGCGCGCCATCGCCGGCGCCGCCGGCCTCGACGACGCCACCACCCACCGCATCCTGCAGACAGGAGTCGGCGACGGCGTCTTCGAACAGGTCGGCCGAGGCCGCTACCGCCTCGGCACCGGCACCGCCCGCGCCGGCGTCCAGGCCATGGCCCACTCCCCCGGCGCCGCCTCCACCCACGGCATCCTCGAACGCCTCCACCAGGCCACCGGCGGCCTCGCCCTGCTCTACGTCCTCTCCCCCTTCGGCGGCGCGAAGCGCCTGTGCACCGACTACGCCATCGGCGACACCGACCCCGCCGAGGTCGGCATGACCGCCGAGGACGTCGTCTCCGTCTCCCGCTCCCTGCGCACCGGCGCCTCCGGACGCGTCATCCTCGCCTACCTCCCGCAGACCATCCAGGACCTCGTCCTCGCCGAAGAGATCCCGCCCACCGCCGGCCCGGGCGTCATCCGCGACAACGACGCCCTCACCACCTCCCCCGACGAGATCCGCCGCCTCGGCTTCGGCGTCGGCCGCCAGGAATGCATGCCCGGCTGGGACTCCGTCGCCGCCCCTGTCCACTGGCACGACTCCATCATGGGAGCCGTCCTCATGCTCAAGCGCTCCACCGAGATGCCCACCGACCTGCGCCCGCTGATCTTCCACACCCTCAAAGCCGCCGAGAACATCAGCGAACTGACCACCAGCCCGCTCCCGGCCACCATGTAGCGCGCAGCACGTGCAGGCCTTGGCGCTGCCGCCCGTGACCAGCATCGGGCGGCAGCGCCAAGGCCTGGGGCCGCAAGTCCGCCAGGACGCAGGCCACCCGGCCGATGCACCGGCCTGACCTGCCGCCCTGAACTCAAGCCGCCGCAAGGGCAGGAAGAGCGCACTCACAAGGGTGCGAGCGCGGGAGGACGCCCAGGCCGTGCAGCATGTGCACGGCCAAGCCGGGCGAAGAGGGGGCCATGCCCGCACCCAGCCGGGCGTAGAAGCGGGTCATCTGCGACTTGAGGGCACGGTGGCTCGGGCCGCCGTGCTCGGCGAGGTCCGCGAGGGTGTAGCCGCGGACGAGTTCCGCCATGACGTCCAGGTCCTGGGGCTTGACGAGCCCGTGGGCATCGCGCGGATCCGTCGGTGGTGTCAGGAGCCGGGTACGGCAACCGATGTCGACCGCCTGCACACGGGTGGCCACGCCCAGAGCCCCGAGCGCCTTCCGGACCCGCCGGGTTCCACCGGTTCTCGTGGTGTCGTAGTGCCGGCCGACCTCCTGGTCCGTCATGCCGGTGGCGAGCAGACCGAGGACGGTGTGGTCGGTGGTGGCCAGCACCGGTCGCACCCGGCACGCGGGACAGGCGGTCCCGCGGACCCAGCGTTCGACGGCCCCGTCCGGAGCGGCCCGGCACCGACAGGGGTGGCCGTCGGGCAGCAGCCGGGCCCCGTGCAGGTGGTGGACGGTCATCACGGTACGGCCCGGACCTTCGGGGATTCCCAGCTCGGTGCCGAGCCGACCGAGGACGTAGACGATCTTCCCGCGTGTGAGCCCCAGGAGGGCGATGGTCTCGGTGAGGCTGTGGCCGAGGACGAGACGCCCCACGATCTCGCGTTCGACCTCGGTCAGGTCGCGGTTGAGGAACCCGGGCCGGACCGGGGCCGCCAGGAGCATCGCCCGGTGTGCGATGTCGATGCCTTGGGCGCGGCTTGTCGCTCCCAGGTTGTCCAGGGCCTGGGCCACCAGCTCGTCGGCGGCGGTCTCGTTCGGGCTCGCGACGCCGAGTCCAAGTCGGCGGGCGATCCCGTAGGCAGACACCCCACGGGCAACGAGCGCCAGCGCCTGTTGCTGGTCCCAGGTCAGGGCAAGGCGCTCGCCGCAGTGCGGGCAGGCCCAACCGAGGACGCGACGTGGCAGCGGACCGTCGGCGGCACGGATCAGGAGGTTCGTCATGCCTCCGGCCAAGCTCCACACGCGCACGGGTGACCGTTCGGGATCACAGCGCGGAAGGCGGAGCCCTCATCCATAACCAGACCGGCCACCAGCAGCAGGACCAGGCCGAGCGCGTAGGCGGTGCCCGCCAGCACCACGAGTCCGTGCTCCGCCTGCTCGTAGTGCAGTGCCGCCACCGTCGCCGCTCCGCCGGCCAGTGCCAGCAGCAGACTGGCCGCCCCGGCGAGCAGGACTGGGAAGAATCGGGCACGGTGGAGCATCAGGTCGTCCCGGCCGGCCGCGCGGTCCGATCGCTCGGGCGGCCGAGCCTGGTGTTCGGCCAGCCGTCGCCGAGCGCGCTCAGCGGCACGAGGCCGGTCAGGAGGGCGCGCGCGGCGGCCTGCGGCCGGGAACGGACGCCCAGGGTGCGGAGGATGTCCTGGACATACGTCTTGACGGTGCCCGTCGTCAGGTGGAGCCGCTTCGCGGTCGCCTTCGGGTCCTCCCCGCCGACCAGGGCGGCGAGCACCTCCCGGTGGCGCCGGGGCAGCGGCAGGCCGCTGGGGTTGAGGACCGGCACGTCCTCGGTCCGGACCCATCCCCAGCCGACACCGAGGGCGGCGGCGTGGTGGCGGTCCGACGTTCCGAGCTTGAAGGTCAGCGCCGTGACGGCATCGCCGACCTTCGCCTCGGGGATGCCGGTGGCGCGGCTGACCGCGGCGTGCAGGTGGCCGCCGGCCACCTGGCGCAGCAGCAGGACCTCGGTCTCGGACAGTTTCGGCTTGTCGGGCAGGGAATCGGGCATGGTGAAGCTCCTCGCGATGAAATCGAACGGAGGGAGAGGGGGAGGGATCGGGGCCTGGCTACGGGGCCAAGCGGGGAAGGCCGAGCGCGGCCAGCAGCTCGGGGCCGATCCGGGGGGCGGCGTGCGGGCCGATGGTGAGGATCAGATCGCCGCGGCGGGCGAGGGATGCGGCCACGACCGCGGGACCGGGCCGGCACGGACCGGGGCCGGGGATCACCAGGGTGCCGCCGAAGTCCGCTCGGGCGAGGGCCTCGATGCCGTCGGCGTGACACTGGGAGCGGGACAGGGTCGAGTGGACGGGCAGCACCACGGTGCGGTTGGCCCCGCGCAAGGCGTCGGCGATCCGTTCGGCGAGCGCTTCGGTGCGCAGGTGACCGACCGGTTCGTACACCGCGATCACCGCGCCCTCGGTGAGCATCCAGGCGCCTTGAATGGCGGCGGCGATCTCGTCCGGGTGCTGGGCGTAGGACTCCGCCACGGCGACACCGCCGACCGTGCCCAGGCAGGTCAGCGACCGCTCGACGCCCGGGAACGCCCCCAGCCCGTCGGCCAGGTCCGTGCCGGACAGCCCGAGCGCCCAGCCTGCCGCGAACGCCGCCGCGACGCCGAGAGCATCGTGGGTGCCAGTGACGGGCACCGTGACGGCGAACCGCTCGCCGTCGGCCTGAAGGGTGATCCGGTGGTCCTCACCGCTCCACAGTGCCCTGAGGACCTGCACGTCCATGCCGTCGCCCCGGCCGACCGTCACCACCCTGGGGCCCGGCGTTCGGCGCAGCCGTTCCAGCAGCTCGGCGCAGCCCGGCTGGCTGGACCACACCACCACGCTCTCGCTGCGGCGGGCGAGGGCCTCGATCTCGTCCAGCGCGTTCTCCAGGGTCGCGACCGCCGGCGGTGTCGCGTCGACCGCGGTGACCAGCGTGACCGCCCGCCGGAGCCCCTCCCCGAGGGCGTGGTGGTCCCGCCCGGGCGCGGCGGCTTCGTGGAGCGCGGTGTCCGGGCAGAGGTCGACGACCAGGACCTCGCCGCCGCCGTCGTAGCCAGGGGCGTCGCCTCGCGGAGCGGCGTTGAGGATCCAGCCCGGGTCGCGGACGGTGAGCGCGCAGGTCAGGGCGGCTGCGGCCGTCGCGGTGCTGTGGCTGCCCGCGACGGCGACGACGGTGGGCGCGGTGGCAGCGAGCAACTCCATCGCCCGGCAGTGGCCCATCGTCGGCAGGCCCCGGCCGCTCGCGAGGTCCAGGATCTGCGGCACGGCCGCGTTGTCCCCGCCCCAGATCAGGCTCGTCGTTCGCTGGTCCACGGGTTGGAGCACCGCACCGGTGCGGTCGAGGTGCCGGAGCAGATCGCTGCGGTGGCCGTCCGGCCGCGGTTCGATCGTCACCCGGGAGTCGCGCCGGGCGAGGTAGGCCGCGAGCCCGGCCATGCCGGGGCTGTCCGCGTCGGGGAAGTGAGGGGCGGCCAGGACGTCGGGCAACGGCAGCGGGCGGGCCGAGCCTCTCCGGTCCGCCGACGCCGTGCTCACGCCGCCGCCGCTGCGGTCAGGCCGTGGTCCGCGAGTTCGATGAGCTGCGCGGCGATCTGTCCCAGGTCCGCGCCCTTGGCGCCGACCACGGCGAGCATGGACCGGTCGGGCGCCCCGACCAGCGTGAGGGTCTGGCCGAACCGGTCCTCGATCACGCTGTGGCCCCACGGGTACTCGCCCGAGGTGAGCACTCCGACGGTGGCGACGCTGTTGATGCTCACCGCGCCCAACGCCGACATCGCGGCCGCCCAGCGGTCGGCGTCGTCGGTGCCGATGCCGGGCGACGTTCCCACGACGAGCCCCTCGGGGCTGACATGGATGGCGGCGACGGCACCGGCGGTGCCGGTCACCAGAGCGCCGAGGAACGGTGGTTGCGGATACGACTTCACGTTGGCTCCTTGGCCAGAAGGTGAGGGGTAACGGCGAGGGGAGGACCTGGCGCGGTCAGCGATCACGGACTGCGGGCCCCACCCAGAAGTTCCGGATCGGAGAGACCGCCGGCCGCTGCGCGGAAGGCGACCGGGCCGCCGCCGGGCGCCTGCTCTCCGCCGCGGCCGTAGAGGGGCTGACCGGGGGTGTCGATCGCTCCCGCCGCCAGGAACCAGCCCAGCTCGCCGAGGAGCACCGCCAGGCGCTCCCACGCCTCGGCGCTGTCGACCACCATCGAGCGCGTCCACATCACGACGCCCCGCGCGGCCCCGGTCTCCAGGGCGTTCTGTACTGCGCGCCAGCCCGCCCGCTCCTCCAGTGCGGGCAGCGGCCCCGAGTCCGTGAACACAACGGCCACCACCCACTCGCGAGTCTCCGCGTACTGGCGGCAATGGGTCTCCAGCACACCGCCCGGGTCTCCGCCGGGCGAGGCGATGTAGACCGCTATGGGCACCCGGCCCGGCGATCGAGGTACGTCCGAAGGCATGTCACTACTGTCACGCCGACGTCGCTTTCAGCGAACCCGCGCATCGTACGACTTCGGAAGGTCGCGGCAGGTCGAACTCGTACGGCGCGTAGGAGTTCACGCTGCGCCGGGCCTGCCGCGCTGTCAGACAGAGGCCGCTGAGCACGGCTCGACGGGGTCCAGGTTCAACAGCCGCGCCACCCGGCCTGCCGTGCCAGGCCCGTCGGCGAACACCGTGGTGATCCCCAGCGCCTCGGCGGGTGCCAGGTTGGGGCGGTGGTCGTCCACGAACACGCAGTCGGAGCCGGCCAGGCCCATACGCTCCAGCGTCCGCCGGTAGATCGCCGGATCGGGCTTCGCGACGCCCTCCGTCCCGCTGATGACCCGCACGTCGAAGAGGTCCCAGACCCCGGTCGCCGTGTACGGGTTGTACGGGTCGACGCCGTAGGAGTTCGACAGCAGGGCGACGATGATCCCGGCGGCCCGGGCCCGCTCCGCCAGCTCCACCATCTGTGCCACGGCGCGCACCCCGCTGTGGACGCGCCCCATCAGGTTGTCGCCGGGCACCCCCAGGAGCGCCGCGGTCCGCCAGTTCCACTCGGCCTGCGGCATCCGCCCCAGCTCCAGTTCCACGTACAGCGCCCGCCCCGCCGGATCGTCCTCCAGCGTGCGCCGCCAGGCGTCGGCGGGAAGGCCCTCGCCGACGCACCACGCCTGCGAGGACTGGCCGATCGGAGTGGTCATCACTCCCGCGAAGTCGAGTATCAGGCCGCGGTAGGACACACGCACTCCAAGCAGACGGGTCGGGCTCACCCTCACCGGCCGGTGGGAGAGATCCCCAGGATCCCAGACAACTTCCGGATCCTGGAGGCCCCGGCGCGTCCGGCCCGCTGGATGATGACCCCCGGGATGGCCTGGTGCGTGGCCCACTCGGGATGGGCCGAGCAGACCTCCAGCAGCGTGTCCAGCGAGACGTCCCACAACCGCGCGTCGCACTGTGCCAGCGCGACATCGAGCTGCATCCGGTTGTGCGCGGCCTGCGTCAGGCCGGACGGGTCGAACCGGCGGGAGAGGTCCAGCGCCCGGCCGGCGTTCCCGAGGGTGACGTTGATCCCCACGGCCTGGGCCCCCGCGTAGGACGGACCGAACTGCAGCCCGTTCCCGAAGACGTCGCGCCCCAGCCGGGCAGCGACCGCGTGGGCCTGGGAGAGCAGGTCCGCCGCCCGGTCAGAGTCCCCGAGCCTGGACGCGGCGACCGCCGCGAAGACGATGTTCTTTCCGTACGCCGCCAGCAGCCCGGCCCCCTGCTCGGAGAACCTCGGCTCGGCGCGTACCGCCGCCGCCTCGGCCTCCCGAAGCGCCTGCTCCACGCGCGCGTCCCGCAGCAGCACACGCGCTCGTGCGGATCCCAGCATCGACACCCGCACCGGATCGGCGGCGAGCTCCGCGTGTCGGAGGGCGTGACCGACGGCCGCGTACGCGAGATCGCGCGCGCCGAGGAAGTTCGCGATCAGCCCGGCCGCTCGGTAGGCGTCGGAGAGCAGGGCGCTCGCGGCGGCCTCCTGGCCAGCCGGCGCCCCCTGGGCGTACAACGCCACCGACCGCAGGAACGGCGCCGCGAGGACACCGGCCTCGGTGTACGCCCCGCGCCAGTAGACCCGCCACAACCGCTCGGCGGCCTCGGCGAGATCGGCCGCCCCCGGCGCGGAACCCTCGGCGGGGTCGGCCAGCACGCCTGCGGCGGTGTCGTGGACCGTACGGGACAGCTCACGAAGCATCGCACGGTCGTCCCGGCCCATCCCGCGCCGCGGAGCCTGCTGACCGAGGATCACCGACACGTCGGAGTGCAGCGCCTCCGCCAGCCGCAACAGCGTCGGCAGCGACACGTTCCCGCCCTGCTCCGCCTTCTGGATCGTGTGCAAGGACAGGCCACTGCGTGCCGCGAGAGCCTCCTGGGTCACCTCCTTGCCCCGGAGCATCTTGATCCGCTCACCGGTGGTGAAGTCCTGCCATTGACTCACTGGTCTCCCCCTCGACTGGAACGGCACACGGTCCGGTCGCCCCCGTGCGGGCTGGCGACCGGACCGCGGTGTCACCTGCGACGCGGTACGCGAAGAGGTGGTGTTGCTCAATGCAGAGTCACACGTTCAGCGCCGGCGGAGGTCGCCGCGCACGATGCCGGCGACGAAGGCGTCGTACTCGGCGTCGTCGAAGATGTGCGGCGGCTTGTGCCTGTTCTTGGAGTCTCGGATCGCCACGATGGCGTTGTCGAGGAAGGCGACCTCTACGCAGTTGGTTCCGCCGCTGCTGGCGGTCTGCCACTCGGCTCCGGCGAGTTGCTCGTCGAGCCAGGCGGGGTCGAGGTCGTTCTTGTTCATGACGCGAGTTCCTTGGCGATCGTCTTGAGCAGGGACAACGATGCCTTCTGACCGAGGGCATCGGACTTCAGGTGCTGGCTGGTGGTGCGGTAGACCCCCACCGACTCCGGGTCGGTCAGGTGGAGCCGTGTGCGAGTCGCCTCGATGGTGACCGTGTCGCCACCGGTGGCGAACGACATCAGCATGAACGATCCGTCCATGCCCGCGTGCGCGCCGGCGCTCAGCGGCAGGACCTGGATCGTGGTGTTCGGATCACTCTTCAGCAGCTCGATGAGGTGATCGATCTGAGCCCTGGCGACCGCCCGGCCGCCGACCTCCTGCCGCAGAAGCCCTTCGGGGATCACGGACCAGATCTTCAGGGGCGGTTGGCGCTCGGCCATGGCCTGCCGGTGCTCGGCGCGCATGGCGATGAAGCGTTCGATGTCCTCAGCGGTGGTCCAGGCCCGGCTGCCTTCCACGATCGCCCGCTCATAGGCGGGAATCTGGAGGAGGCCGTGCAGGGCACCCGAGTTCCAGTGGAACAGGTCGAGGGCTTCTTCGATCTCGGTCAGGTAGTCGCTGAGGGGGTCCTCGACCACGCCCTGGTAGCGCTGGTGCCAGTCCGGTTCGCCGGCGCGTCGGACCAGCTCGCGCCACTGTTCACGCCGGGCCTCGTCGTGGACCTGAAGGACCTCGAAGAAGTGCGCGAGGGCTTGGAGCTTGACTCCCTGCGTCCCATTTTCGATCTTGCTGACGGTCGACAGCGCCTTGTAGCCGAGCCGCTGGGCGGCCTCCTCCAGGCTCCACCCCAGCGCCTCGCGGGCGCGCCGGATCTCAGCCCCCAGGCGCCTTCGGCGCGGGGTCGGATCGACGGGCATCGCACCTCCTGAAGTCCGGAACCGCAGCTTCCCCGGGAAAGCGTAGTGCCCCAGCCACCGTGCGCATATGACAGATCGCCAGAAGGAAAGGTTTTCCTACCCGATTCCCTTGCCTCTCCGCCACGGGCGGCCCATCATCGAATCCCGCGCCAGCGCAGAGTGCTCCAACGGACACGGAATGCAATGGCGGGTTCTGCACCCACGGCCGCCCCGGTCGCACCCACCTGCCGGAAATGGCGCCGTGAGGAATGCATGACGCTCCGTTGCCCCCGGCGCCGCCTCGTCGGCTGGCCCAGGGGTTGGATCCGCTGTTCAGCGAGCTCCAGACCACGACTCCCGACCATGTGAGGTTGATCGATGCCCGATGAAGGCCGTTCGCCACGCGCTGGAGCACGGGCTGATCACCGGAACCGACAGCCTGGACGCGCTGGCTGCGTCCATCGCCAGCCGCGAAACTGCCCTGGGCGAGGCGTCTGCAGGACGACGCCACGGCGGCCGGGGGAGCGCCGCCGTATCCGGGATCATCCCGGCGCCGGGGCCCTCGACCACGCCGTCTCCCACAAGCGAGGTGGCCAAATGACCACGGCCCCGCGCGCCCTCGCCCCGGATACCGCATGGGCGTTACGAGAACCAGCTGGTTCGGCCTGCGCACCAGTTGCCATCACCGCCCTCTGCAGAGTGTCAGGCCGCTATCTCGGCCCTCAGCCGCGCCAGAGCGCCGTCCGCCCGCGCCCGCACCTCGGGCAGGCGAGCGCCTGCCCGTACGACACGCTGAAGCTGGTGCGGCAGCCGGTGAAGCGTCGCCCCGTCGACTGCAACGGTCAGCTGCTGCGCGGCGCCGGTCACGTCGCCTCTCCTGAGCAGCACCTCGCCGCCGGTGATCGCCGCGATGATCCGCCACTGCGAGGTCGCACCAAGTCCTGCGGCCGGCCCCTGGTCGAGTTGCCGGACCGCCTCCGCGACCCGGCCGGTGCCCATGAGGCCGCGAAGACGGACCTCGTGAAGGGTGAACTCGGAGAAAAGGGCCGTGGGCGCCGCCTCACCGAGGAGCCGGCGACCGTCCTCGACCGCCCTGTCAAAGGCGATGCCGTTCCCGGCCGCTCCGGCAGCCCGGGCGAGCAGCACAACCGCCTCGGCGCGCTCGGTCGCGGTGCGGGCGGTGTCGCGAGCCTGTTCGAGCCGGTCCACGGCACGAAGGAGGAAGCCGGACTTGCGCAGCTCGTTGCCATGGTGGCGCAGGGCGTGGGCGTGCAGGGCCGGATCGCCCAGGCGGCGGGCGATGTTGAGACCCTTGCCGGTCCAGCGGGCCGCCGTAGCCAGTCGCTCCTCCGGCAGCACGTGGCCGAGGGCAACGCCGAGGCCGATCCTGGAACGGGCGAGGAGGCGGAGCGTTTCGAGATCGGCGTGGCCATCGGCGGTCCGGGCCTCCAGGCGGGCGACCAGGGGCCACAACTCTGCAACAGCGGTGGTGGCCTGGCCGGCCTGGCGGGCGATCTCGGCCAGGCGCAACACGGAGTCGGCGAGCTGGATCACGAGTTGGTGGTCTCCGTCGGCCTGGTCGGTGATGCCGAGGCAATGCGGAGGCAGACCGAGGCGTTCGGCGATGTGGTGCAGGGCGCCGATGTCGGTGATGGTGCGCGAGCCGGTTTCGATGCGGGAGACATAGCTGGTGGAGTAGCCGAGGAGGTCGGCGAGTTCCTGCTGCGGCAGGCCGTGGAGTTCGCGGTAGAGCTGCAGGATCTCGGGCAGGGCTCGGCGGCGCAGGATGTCCTGGGCCCTGGGGGTGGTCCAGTGCCATCGGATCCCGCCGTCGGGGTCGATCCGGGTCACGGGTCAGGCCCGGTCCTGCAACTGGTACCAGCGGGCGACGGAGTCCTTGTAGCCGTGCGGCATGACCAGGCCGGGCACCTCGTCGCGGTGGAAGAGGCCGGCCTCCTTGTGCTCGTGGCTGACGACCGGGGCCCGGTGTGCGTCGGTGGCGGTGCAGCCGTAGGTGACGATGAAGACCTTGCGGCCGGGGATCGGCTCGTACATCCACACGTCCAGCAGCGGGCCGGCAGCGGCCGTCCAGCCGCTCTCCTCCTGGATCTCCGTGACCACCCGCTCCTCGGGAGTCTCCGTCCCTTCCAGCTTCCCGCCGGGCAGTTCCCACTCCTGGCGCTCGTTCTTCAGCAGCAGTACCCGGCCTTGCGGATCGAGCACGACGCCCTTGATCGAGATCGGGAAAGCCGGTGGCACGTAGGGCTGTTCTGTCTGTCCGGTCATCGCTTCTTCCGGGGCGCGTGGGCTGGCACGGGCCTGTCGACGGTAGCAGTCGCACGGCGGCGACACGGCCTGCTGCTGCGCGATCTGGCTTTGACAATCTGTCACTTTCCATCGGGCCGATCCGGCGTGGAGAGTGTGTCGCCTCCCATCCACTCGGCCTCACGAGGGAGATCCACTATGCCGTCTTCCGACATCAACGGCACCAGCCGCGGGGAGTTCACCGCGAGCGTGCTCGACGGAGCAGCGCGCGAGCGGGCCGGAGCGATGCTGCGCGAGTACGGACTGCTGAGGCTCGCCAGGCTCGGCGGACGCGACGACGTGCTGCTCGCGGCCGGATGGCTGATGTCCTCGCTGTGGCAGCACCGGGATGCGGATCCGGACGGGCTGACCGTCATCCGCGACACCGGCCGCCATGCCGGGCGGGCCGGCTTCGCGGGCCTGGGTCGCGGCGCCTTGGCCGTGCACACCGAGTGCGCGCAGCACCCGGAACCGCCCCGCCTGCTCCTGTTGGCGTGCGCACGGGCCGGTGACGCGGGGGGCGAGAACCTGCTGGTCGATGCCCGGACCGTGCTCGCCGAACTTGCCTCGCACAGCCCCGCCGCCATCGAGGCGCTCTCCGCGGAACGCGCCGCCTACTTCGGCGGATCGGGCGGCCGCTTCGCACCCGTACTTCAGCAGCTGCCTGCCGGCCGCTGGCAACTGAGGCTGCGACAGGACGGCCTCGCCAGGTTCTCGCCCGACGCCGAGGCACACCTGCCCGCTCTCCGTCGAGCCATCGACCGGAGCACCCATCGGCTGCGTCTTTCCCCTGGTCAGGGCGTCGTGCTGGACAACCATCGCTTGCTGCACGGGCGCACCGCCTTCTCCGGCGAGCGGCTGCTACTGCGCGCGCTCGGCGAACCGCACCCGGCGCTCGGCCTCGGGCCCGGCTTCCTCCAGCCGTGGTCCACCGACCCGTCAGCGGTAGCCCGCCTCGCAAGCACTCCAAACGACCCGCTCCCGCTGAGCGGCTGACCACCGAAACGCGGCACCGCCGCACCACCGACTCCTGGTGATGCGGGGCGCATCCCGCGCCCCGGCCCCAGGTCCCGCAAGGGAAACTCCGAAGGAGGAGCCACCATGGCTCAGACGATCCAGGCCGAGACCAAGGCCGCCGCGGCCGTCGTCGTCGGCGACGAGTTCGACCTCGACGTCAGCACCGTCGAGACCACCGACGCGGCCAGCCTGCAGACCCTCACCGACGACGGCTGCGGCAGCACCTGCGGCGCCTGCACCACCGGCCTGCACTGACGCCTGCGACCGGTTCCCCGGGACGTGCTCCCGGGGAACCGGCCCCCGCCCTGCCCCTGAAGCCTGAGGTCCGCCACCATGCCCACCCTCACCACCGACTACCGCCCCGCCAACGTGGCACTCGTTCGCGCCGTCGCCCGCCCCGGCCCGCCCGTTCCCAGCTGGCCGGACCTCGACGACGAAAGCCCTGCTGCGGCCCACCGGCAGAAGCAGTGGCTGCGCACGGTGTGGGCGGACGAACGGCTCGCCCAGGCCCTCGAATTGGCCAGCCCTGCCCTTGCCGAGCGGGTCGCCCAGCTGATCGCCGCCCCAGATCCGGGCGCACGCGAGGTACGGCGCGCGGTGCGCTCCACCGCCCGCTACCTCGTTCGAGCGACCCGCCGCCCGACGCCGTTCGGGTACTTCGCCGGTGTACAGGCAGCCTCGTTCGGCCCCACTGCCGACCTGCGATGGGGCGACGAGCACCTCATTGTCACCCGTGTCTCGACCGCCCGGCTCGCTCGGGCGATCGAGTACCTGGAACGTTGCCCCGCTGTGCTCGCCCGCCTGGACGTCGCGGCGAACAACACAGTCCAGGCGCGCGGCGACCGCCTCGTCGTTCCGCACCGGCCACTCGCCAGGCCCGACCACGGCACCGCCGCCGAGACGAGCCTGCGCCACACACCACCCGTCGCGCTCGTGCTCGCTGCCGCCCACCGTCCGTTCCCCTTCCAGGAGCTGGCCGCCAAAGTCCACACCGAGTTCCCTGGCGCGACCGGCGACCAGGTCACCGGCGCCCTGTCCGAGCTCGTCGCCCACCAGGTGCTCATCACGAACCTGCGTGCCCCGGCGACCGAAACCGATCCCGAGGGGCACCTCCTCGCGGCTCTGGAAAGGGTCGGCGTGGAACACAGCGAGGAGGTAGCAGAGGTCCTGGCGGATCTCCGCGCCGTCGACGGCGGTCGTCCCGAGCCGGCCGTCGACCTCCGGCTGGACGCCGACCTCGTGCTCCCGCAGGCGGTGGCCGAGGAGGCCGCCCGAGCCGCCGGTCTGCTGGCGCGGCTCAGCGCCGCCCCCAACGGCACGGCAGCCTGGAGGGCCTACCACCAGAGGTTCTACGAGCGCTATGGCCGCGGCGCGCTGGTCCCGCTGCTCGACGTCGTGGCCGACAGTGGGATCGGCTGGCCCGACGGCTATCCCGGCGCCCGACCGATCACGGCACCGCGCTTCGACGAGCGCGACGAACGGCTCGCCGCGCTCGCCCAGCGGGCCGCGCTCGACGGTGAGCGCGAAGTCGTCCTCGACGAGGCGTTGCTGTCGGTGCTCGGATCGGGCCCGGCCGAGCCGCGTCTGCCTCCGCACCTGGAGGTCGTCGCCCGTCTCCATGCCGCTTCCCGGCAGGCCCTCGACCGGGGCGAATTCCGATTGGAGGCCGTGTCGGCGTCCCGCGCGGCCGGCGTCTCCGTCGGACGCTTCCTCCACCTGCTCGAACCCGGGCACCGGACAGCCTTCACCGGCATGCTGGCGAACCTGCCGACGATGGACGAGCACGCCGTGACCGCACAGCTCTCCTACCCGCCACTGGACGCGGCGGCCGGCCACGTCGCCCGGAGCGTGGCGACCGGCCAGCTGGTGATCAGCCTCGCCGAACACCGTCCCGCCGCCGACGGCGTCCTCGGCCCGCAGGACCTCGCGATCGGCTGCGACGGACGGCGCATGTACCTGGCGGCACCAGCGCTCGGTATCCGGGTCGAGGCCGCCGCCACCCACGCGCTGAACCTGCGCACCCACACCCCACCGCTCGCCCGGCTGATCACCGAGCTGTCCCGTGCCCAGAGCGCGCAGGTCACCCGCTTCGACTGGGGCTCGCTGCACGCGCTGCCGTTCCGGCCCCGGCTGCGGCACCGACGCGTCATCCTCTCCCCCGCAGCCTGGCGGCTCACCGCCACCGAACTCCCCGTGCGGACCGCCTCGCAGCAACTGTGGGACGAGGCCCTCACATCATGGTTGACACGCCGCCGGGCTCCTCGGCACGTGATGCTGGCTGCGAACAGCCAGGGCCTTCCGCTCGACCTCGACCAGCCCGGCCACCGGGCCCTGCTCCGTGATCACCTACGGTCCGCCGCGCACGCGGTCCTCGTCGAGGAGCCCGACCCGGTCGACCTCGGCTGGGCCGACGGCCGGGCCCACGAGATCGTCGTCCCTGTCACCGCCACCCGCACCCCGGCCTGGCCACGTCTTCCCAAGCCCACCACGGCGAGGGTGCTCCAGCGGGGCCACGGCGACGCCCCGGGCACCTCCCCCGTGCTGCTCGCCGCCCTCTACGGCGACCTGGAACGCCAGGACACCGTCCTCGCCCGGCATCTGCCGGACCTCCTCGCCCGCCTCGGGCACCCGAAGTGGTGGTTCGTCCGCTTCCGCGACCCGCGCCAGCACCTACGACTGCGCATCGCCCTTCCCGATCCAGCCGCCTTCGGCCCCACCGCCACCGCGATCAGCACCTGGACCGCCGAACTCCATCAGGCCGGGCTGCTCTCCGAGGTCGTGTACCCGACCTCCTACACGGAGACCGGACGTTGGGGAGAGGGCCCCGCGTGGTCCGCAGCAGAGGCGGTCTTCCGTGCGGACTCCGCCGCCGTCCTCGCCCAGCTGTCCCAGCCCGTGCTTCCCGGCGACCGGCAGGCCGTGCTCGCCGCCCACGCCGTCGCCATCGCCGCCGGTTTCACAGGCTCGTCCGAAGCCGGGCTCCGCTGGCTCGTCGACAACGTCCCCGCCCAGGCCCCAACTGGTGTGCCCAGGCCGGTCTTCCAACGGGCCGTGCGCCTGGCCGACCCGGCCCGTGGCTGGGCAGCGCTACGCGCCGAGCCCGCAGGCAGCGCCGTCGTCGACGCCTGGGCAGCCCGGCATCAGGCCCTCGATTCCTACCGGCGGCACTTCCCCAGCCCGCACACCCGGGGAGTGCGGGTGGACGATGTCCTCGGGTCCCTCCTCCACTGCAGCTACGTCCGCGCGCACCGCATCGACTTCGACGACGAGGCCCGGATCCTGTACCTGGCCCGCGCCGCCGCCCTCGCCCGTCTGTCCCGGGACGGTGACCAGTGACCAGCCCGCACCCGGCCCTGCGGCTGTCCGACCGGATCGCCGAACTGCTCGCCGATCCGTCGGCGGTGCCTGCCGCCTGGTCGTCGCGTCCGCACTGGCGCCAGTCCCTCGCCCACGGCGCCCCGGGCATCGCCCTGCTCCACATCGAGCGCGCCGCCACCGGCCGTGGCCCTTGGGAGACCGCCCTGGCCTGGCTGTCGGTCGTGACCGAGGCGCCGGTCACAAGCGGAGCGGACAGCTACCTGTACTACGGCGCTCCGGCGCTCGCGCACACGCTCGCCTGCGCAGCGCAGGCGCGTGCCGGCTCGTTCCGCAGAGCCCTCGCCCATCTCGACCGGATCGTGGCGGCCGACGCGGTCCGGCGCTGCGACGAAGCCGTCGCCCGGATCGGCCACGGTGAACCGCCGGCGCTGGCCGAGTTCGACACCATCCGCGGCCTGGCCGGCGTCGGTGCTGTGCTCCTGCGCCGGGCTCCGGACGGCGAGGCAATCCGGCGGATCCTGGGCTGCCTGGTCCGCCTGACCAAGGACGTCAAGCACGACGGCGCACCACTGCCGGGCTGGTGGACGTCGGACGGACCGTCCGGCAGGCCGGACGACCGGTTCCCTGGCGGGCACGCCAACACCGGTGTCGCGCACGGCATCGCGGGCCCGCTCGCGCTGCTCGCCCTCGCCGTACAGCGGGGCGTCGAGGTCGACGGGCAGCGCGAGGCCATCGGCACCGTCCTGGCCTGGCTGGCGCGCTGGCGCGACGGCCACGCCTGGCCGTACTGGATCACCCCTGCTGACCTGGCGTGCACCAGCCGAAGGCCGCTGGCACCACAGCGACCGAGCTGGTGCTACGGCACGGCCGGCGTCGCGCGCGCCCAGCAGATCGCCGCCCTCGCCCTCGACGACTCCCTGCTGCGCGACGAAGCCGAGGACGCCCTCGCCGGTGCCTTGTCGGACGCGAAGGCCCTCTCCGCGACCACGGACCTCTCGGCCTGCCACGGCTACGCCGGACTCGCCCACATCGCCCACCGCGCCGCCGACGACGCCGCGCCGCGCAACGCCGCCCGGCTGCGCTCGGCCGCCGACCTGCTCCTGGACACCGCGCACCCACCGCAGACCGATCCGGACGAACAGGCCCACCGCCTGCTCGCCACGGCAGGGCCCGCGTTCCTGGAGGGCGCGGCCGGAACCGCCCTCGCCCTGCTCGCCCCGGCCACCGGCAATACCCCGGCAACCGGCTGGGACACCTGCCTCCTCACCACCTGACCCCGACCGAGGACCAACCCGATGCCCACCGGCTGGATCCAGCACAACATCACACCCACCGACCCGGGGACGACCGAGAGTCTCGCCGCCGACCGCCTCGTCCCCGTCCTCGACGCCGCGCAACGCTCCGGCGCACTGAACAGCTGGTGGTACATGCGCAAGCAGGGCCTGCGGCTGCGCTACCGCGCCACCGCGCCCGATCAGGCCGTCACCGCGTTGCTGGACGCGGCCGCCGGGGAAGGTCTCGTCGAGCGCTGGGCCACCGTGATCTACGAGCCGGAGACCGAGGCGTTCGGCGGCCCCGAGGGCATGGACATCGCTCACCGCCTCTTCCACACCGACAGCCGTCACCTGCTGGCCCGCGCAGCCGAGAACAGCACGCCCACGCTCGGCCGAGCCGAGACCGTGGTCGTCCTCGTCTCCGCCATGCTCCGAGCGGCCGGACTCGACTGGTACGAACAGGGCGACGTCTGGGCCCGGTTCGCCCAGCTACGCGATGCCCCCGCGCCCGTGACCTCCGAGCGGGCTACCGCCCTGACCGCCTCCATGCAGCACCTGATGCGCCTCGACACCTGGGCACTCACCCGCGAGACCGCCCCGCTCGCCCACCACGCCATCTGGGTCCACGCCTTCCAGCAGGCCGGCCAGGACCTCGCCCGCCTCGCCCACGACGGCGTTCTCACCCGCGGCCTGCGCGCTGTCCTCGCCCACCACATCGTCTTCCACGCCAACCGCGCCGGCCTGCCGGTCGAATACCAATCTGCTTTGGCTGCGCGGGCGTTGGACGCCGTCTTCCATTCCGCCGAGGGCTCCGAGCCCTCGGATTCCACCATCCGCACAACCACTAGGGTCACCGATATGACTACTCTCGGCAACGAAGCCGGATCGGCCGAACAACTCCGCAGCGGGCTCGCCACCCGCCTGCTCGACCAAGGAGCCATCCGCACCGGGGCGGTCGAGGCCGCCTTCCGCGCGGTGCCCCGCGAGCCCTTCCTGCCCGGCTTCCCGCTGGACGCCGCCTACGCGGACAACCCCACCTACACCAAGGCCGACGGCTCCGGCACTCAGATCAGTGCCGCGTCCCAGCCCGCGATCGTCGCCCTGATGCTCGAACAGCTCGGCGCGCGGCCCGGGGAGAAGGTCTTCGAAGCCGGGGCCGGAACCGGCGTCAACGCCGCCTACCTGGGCCACATCGTCGGACCCGACGGGCACGTGGTGACCGTGGACGTCGACGAGGACCTCGTCGACGGCGCCCGCAAACACCTGGCCGAGGCCGGCATCACCAACGTCGACGTCGTCCTCGGCGACGGCGCGCTCGGGCACCCGGACGGCGCCCCGTACGATCGCGTCATCGCCACGGTGAGCACCAGCGAGATGCCCACGGCCTGGCTCCAGCAGGTCAAACCCACCGGCCGGATCGTGCTCCCGATGCGCCTGCGTGGCACCGCCTCCCGGACCATCGCCTTCGAGCGCGGCGAGGGCGGCTGGGTGTCGGTCGACGACCGGCTCGCCGTCTTCATGCCGCTGCGCGGCAGCATGGACGACGCCCGTCGCACCGTCACCCTCACCCGCGAGGGCGACGTCACCCTCCAGGTCCACAAGGACCAGCACGCCGCCGTCGACGCCGAACTCCTGGCCGGCGTCCTCGACAGCGAGCGCCACGAGACGTGGACCGGCGTGACGATCCCGGCCGGCACCACCTACGAGTACCAGGACCTGTGGCTGGCCCTCACCCTCCCGAACTCGATCATGCGGATGAGCGTCACCGGCAACGCCCGCGAACGCGGCGTGAACCCGATGTTCGGCTGGGGCGCCATGGCCACCGTGGACGCCGGCTCCCTCGCCTACCTCACCCTGCGCCCGGGCACGCCCGCCGCCGACGGCCGCAAGACCTATGAGACCGGCGCGATCGGGCACGGTCCAGCGGGCGCCGCCCTGGCCGACCTCGTCACCGGGCAGATCCGCGCATGGAACGCCGGCTTCCGTGACCGCACCCTGCGTATCGAACTCCCCGACGCCACCGCCACCGCGGACCCGACCGCCGGCCGCTTCGTCCTGGCCCGCCCCAACCACCCGATCACCGTCACCTGGGAGTAGCCCCCGTGCACCCGACCGGACCCGTCGCCCAGCGCTTCCCGCTGGTCGCACGCCACCGGCCCGCGTGCCTGCCCCTGAACGCCCGTGTCGGCCGGCTCTGTGAGCTGGCCGACACGGCCTCCCGGCAGGCCGACCCGGGCCTCGCGTCCACCGTCTTCAACCAGGCCGCCCTCCTCGCCTCCGACCTCGACCTGCCCGACTACGCCCGCGAGCTCTGCCACCGCCACGCCGCCCTCTACCTCGCCCGTGGACCGCTCCCCGCGATGAGCGCCATCCGCGGCCTGGAGCCGATCGTCAACCTCGCGCGCCTCCACATCCGCGCCGGCCGTCACCAGCGCGGCCACCAGCTCCTCCTCGACCTCTACAGCGCCGTCATCACCGCCACCGGCACCGTCCTCGACGGCATCGTCGTCCCCGCGCGCCTCACCGAGACCGACCAGCAGCGCGGCGAGGTCCGCACGTGGCTGTGGCGCGTCGTCATCGCCGACGGCACCCGCGCCCTCACCTCCGCCAGCCGCTGGACAGACGCCCTGCGCCACATCGAAGAGCACCGCGGCATCGGCCGGCGCATCCTCGACGGTCGCCAGACCGCCGTCCTCGCCGCCGCTACCACCGGCAATCTGCCCGGCGCCCTTGCGCTCCTGGATGACACCGAACCGGGCGCGCCCTGGGAAGACGCCGTCACCTCGGTACTCACCGCTCTGTGCCGACCCGGATGCCAGGAATCCGCCGAGGTCGCCGTAGCTGAATGCCTCGCCTACGAACCGGCCGAGGGACTGGCCGTGTTCTCCACCCGCCTCGCCCTGACCGCACTCGATGCCGCAGGCCCCGGCTCACCGGCGGCCCAGCATCTACTCAATCAGCTGACCAGCCGAACGAGTGAATCCGGCGACGGCTACGCACTGCGTGACCTCCTCGTCCACGAGGACGTCGTCAACCGCCTCGCCCCCGACCGGGCCGCCACACTCAATCGAATCCTCGCCACCTGCGCACTGGGCTCCGCCACCCTCCCCAGGGCCATACAGGACCGGCTTGAGACCGGTCTGGATCTCGCCCGGGAAGCGATCGAAAGATCCCCGTTCGACTCCAGGTCGCCCGACAGTGATCCGCTTGATCGCCACCACAGCCGATCAACACCACCGCCGAACGGTCCCGGCACCCGAGGCGCATCCCTGACTTCACCTGCTGATCAGCCCACTTGACCAGCCGGGCACCGCACGTAGTACTCCTGTCACCGCCCACTACGCCCTAAGGTTTTCCGATGCCCGAGAAGGTCACCAAAGAGAAGGTGCTCGTCTACGTCGTGCGCGACGGGCGGCTGCTGGTGTTCCGGCACACCGACTACAGCTACGAGGAGGTCGGCATCCAGGTCCCGGCCGGCAGCATCCGGCCGGGCGAGTCCCCGGAGGCCGCCGCGCTGCGGGAGGCCCGGGAGGAGACGGGGCTCGCAGACTTCAAGATCGTGCGCAAGCTCGGCGAGACCGAGTACGACATCAGCCCGTACAGGTTCGAGATCCAGCACCGCCACGTCTTCCATCTGGAGCTCACCGAGCCCACCCCGGAGCGGTGGACGAGCCAGGAGGACCACGACGGCGAGCAGGAGCCCACCCGCTTCGAGTGCTTCTGGATCCCGCTGGAGGCCGCGCACATCCTCCAGTCCGGCCAGGGCGCCCTCCTCTCACGCCTCTCCGACTAACGGCAGCAAGGAGGCAACCGAGGCGCCCACCGTGATCACGGCCGGACCGACAGGTGTTCGGCTCACCATTCACTGACTACCCGTCAGAAAAGTCAGCAAGAGGTCAGCATCGATACGAGCAGACCTTGCCGGAGACGCCCAAACTTGAGAATTGCGAGGCCACCCGCATCGCATCCCGAGGGCTGCCGATCCGGGGAGTGACCGCCCGTCGCCGGGGGTCGGAGAATGTCCGCCCGACCCTGTCGACAGCGACAGCCGAGCACGCCCTCGTGGCAGCATTCTCGCAGGTCAGCGCTGGCGTCCACGCGCCTTCAGCGGGATGTCGGGAAGCTCCGGCGCCCTCAATCGGGCCCCGTCGTAGCCGTGCACTTCGCCAAAGCGAATTCCCTTTTCCCAGTCGTTTCGTGCCTGTACGATCTCGTCACCGGATCGGCCGATGAAGTTCCACCACATGACGAGTTTTTCGGCGAAGGGTTCGCCGCCGAGGAGGAGGAAGGTGGCGTCGGTGGTGGCGTGGAGGGGGAGGGTGCGGCGGCCGGTGCCGAGGTAGAGCATGGCGCCGGGGTCGAGGGGGACAGTGTCGACGTCGACGGTGCCGGACATGGTGAGGACGGCGTACTCGAAGTCGGGCTCCAGCGGCAGGCGCAGGTCGGTGCCGGCGGTGAGGGTGAGGTCGGCGCCGACGAGGGGGGTGTGAGTGGTGCCCGGGGAGGTGGCGCCGTCGAGGGTGCCGAGGATGACGGTGGCGGACAGACCCGGGGCGGTGACGGTGGGCAGGTCGGGGTGGTGTTCGAAGGCGGGTTCGCGGTGGCGGTGGGCGTCGGGCAGGGCGACCCAGAGCTGGGCGCCGTGCAGGAAGCGGGCGTGCGGGCGGGGGGACTCCTCGGAGTGGGAGATCGCCCGCCCGGAGGTCATCAGGCCCAGCTCGCGCGGGCGCACGGTCTGCAGGCTGCCGAGGCTGTCGCGGTGCAGGACCTCCCCGGCGTGCAGCCAGCTGACCGTCTGCAGGCCCATGTGCGGGTGCGGGGGCACCTGCATGCCCGGCTCGTCCGCGATGTCGTCCGGACCGTAGTGGTCCACGAAGCACCACGCCCCCACCATCCGCCGGCCCAGGTTCGGCAGGAGCCGGCGCACGACGGTGCTGCCGCCGAGGGCCGTCTCGCGCGGGGCCAGGAGTTCGTGGACGGGGCCGCCCGGGGTGTCGGCGCGGCCGCCGCGCACGGTCGGGGTGGCGAGGTCGGGTTCAGCCATGGTGGGCCTCGTTTTCCGGAGGGCTAGCCGCGCGGGGCGGCCGGGACGATGGGGGTGCCGGCGGAGACGGCGCGGGTGACCGGGGTCCGTTCGGCGATGTCGAGCAGGCGGGCGCGCTGGGCGTCGTCGAGGTCGCCGACGAGGTCGATCCGCCGGGTGATGCGGACGGCCTTCTCCGGGCCCTTCTCGTAGCCGAGGTGGACGCGCACGGTGGTCAGCGGCCACTGCTTGCGCTGGGCGTACATCCGCAGGGTGATCGCGGTGCAGGAGCCGAGCGCGGAGAGCAGCAGGCCGACCGGGGTGGTGGCGGTGTCGGCGCCGCCGGCCAACTCGGGCTCGTCGGCGGTCAGCCTGTGGCGGCCGGAGCGGATGTCGACGCGGTAGTCGTCGGTGGTGCTGGTGGCGACGGCGGCCGCGGCGCGGACGAAGCCGGTCTCGGCGTCCGGGACTCCCCCGGTGGCCACGGCGGTCACAGGCCGAACCGCTCGTGCTGGGCGGCCGGGACGAGGTCGTGGTACTCCGGGTGCTTGGTCAGCCAGCCGCGGATGAACGGGCAGTACGGGAGCACCGCGAGGTCGTTGGCGCGGGCGTCGTCGAGCGCGGCGCGGGCGAGGACGCCGCCGAGGCCCTGACCGCCGAAACGCGGGTCGATCTCGGTGTGGATGAAGGCGATCTCGCCCGCGTGCCGGTGATACTCGGCGAAGCCGGCGAGTTCGCCGTCGGCGGTGATCTCGTAGCGGGACTTCTCGGGGTTGTCGGTGACGGTAGTCGTCGTCATCGTGGCCTCCTACGGCTTCGGAGCTTGGCGTCAGAAGTAATTTAGCATTCAACTAAAGGGCGATCAAGGCCGCCCGGCGCGAACCGGGCGGTCGGGGGAAGCCCGAGGGGGACGTCGGGAGGGGACGTCAGGAGAGTGTGATCGGCGGGGGCAGGGGGTGGCAGCCGTCCCAGGAGGCGATCTGGCCGGGCGGGCAGGAGGCCGGGCGAGTCGGCAAGGTGGGTACCGGGCGTGGCGGTACGGTCCACTCCCCCGGGCCGGGGCCCTCGGGCGGGTCGGCGGTCGGCTTGGGCGCCGGCTTGGGGGCCGCGGGCGGGGCGGCCGGCGGGGCGGCAGGCGGCTCGACCGGCGGGGGCGCGGGCGCCGCGGGGGGTGCGGTCGGGGCCGCCTTCGGAGGGGCGGTCGGGCGCGGGGACGCCGGGGCCGGCTGAGCCGGTGGGGCGGTCGGGCGCGAGGCGGGTCGGACGGGCGTCGGCTCGGCGGCCGGCGGGGCCGCCGGCTCGGCCTCGGCCGGCGGATCCGGGATCACCGGAGCGGCCGGGACAGCCGGAGCGGAGGGGGTGTCGGACGGCGGGGCTTCGGACGGCGAGGTCTCGGACGGGGCCGGCGCCGCCGCCGTCGGGGACGTCGACACGGTCGGCGGGGCGGTCGGCGAGCCCGTCGGTGACGGCTGCGTGGTGTCCGCCCCGCTCATCGCCCAGCCACCCGCGCCCACCAGCGCCAGCGTGCACACCGCAGCCGCGACGCCGGCGGCAATGCGGCGGCGCCGGGCCGTGGCTCTCCCGTCCGGGTCCTGCGATTGATCGTGCGACTGCTCCTGCGGCTGTTCCTGCTTCTGTAGCTGGTCTTCCTGCACCGTGCCTCGCCCTGTTCGATCTTCGTTCGGAATGCGCGGATGCTAGCAGCGCACACCACCGCTTCCCCACCGACGGCCGCCCGCTGCAGACGGCAGACGGCAGACGGGGGCCGACGGCGCTGAGCGACCACCCGGGTCGCTCCGCCGCCCGCCCCCGGCCGCCAGGTGCTACCGCTCGGCCAGTGCCCGCGCCCGGACCGCGCGGCGCAGCGTGTCCAGCTGGTCCACCAGGCCGCGCCGGGTCGCCGTCGTGAGGTCCGGGTCGGTCAGACAGGCCTCGGCCGCCCGCGCCGTCCGTTCGGTCGCGGCGAAGGCGGGGAATCCGGCCCGGGTGAGCACCCGGGCGAGCGCGGGTCCGCGGCGGCCGGACGCCGGTCCCAGCTCCTTGAAGTAGCGCACGGTCAGCTCCTCCAGCAGCTCGGCCTGCTCGGGCTGCCACAGGCCGTCGGCGGTGGCGGTGGCCAGGTAGTTGGAGAGCTCGCCGTGGAACAGCGCCTGCCAGGCGGCCTCCTTGGCCTCCGGGTCGGGCAGCGCGGCACGGCAGCGGGCGGCGCCCTCCTCGCTGGTGTCGCTGGGGTCGGCGGCGAACTCGGCGGCGATCTCCGGCTCGCCCGCCGCACCGAGCACGCACAGTCGCAGCAGCAGCCGCCAGCGCAGGTCCGGGTCGAGCGCCGGCCCGCCGGGCACCGTGCCGGCCGCCAGCCAGTCGCGCAGTTCGGCGACCTGCGACTCGTCGGCGGCGGTGGCGATCACGCCGCGCGCGGCCACCAGGCGCAGACCGGTGCGGTCCGGCTCGCCCTCGGTGCGCCGCAGCAGGGTGCGGCAGACCCGGGCCAGCCCGGCCAGTGCCGCCGGGCGGTCGGCCGGCGGCACCGCGCAGTCCACCACGAACCCGTGGGCGAAGGAGAGCACCGCGTCCACCAGGTGCACGGAGGTCTCGCCGGGCAGGTGGTCGGCGACCAGCTCCAGGTACTCGCCGGGCGCCAGCTCCCCGTCGCGCACCTGGTCGCGGGCGGCGCTCCAGAGCACCGCGCGGGCCAGCTCCTCGGGCACGGCGCCGAGCGAGGAGCGCACGGTCCGCCAGGAGTCGGGATCGAGGCGGATCTTGACGAAGCTGAGGTCGGTGTCGTTGAGCAGGGTCAGCTCGGCGGCGGCCACCGGCTGCGGCACGGCGCCGTCCGCCGACAGGTCGAGCGGCACCCGGTCGGCCAGTTCCAGGGTGCCGTCGGCGGTGCGGCGGTAGTGGCCCACGGTCAGCTGGTGCGGGCGCGGGACGCCGTCGGCGGCGGTGTGCTCGATGCGGCCGTCGGCCACCCGCAGGGTGTCCACGCCGGTGGTGCGCAGCCAGCGGTCGGCCCAGCCGTGGACGTCGCGGCCGCTGGCCGCCGTCAGCGCCCGGAGCAGGTCGTCGAGGGTGGCGTTGCCGAAGGCGTGCGCGTCGAAGTGGTCGTTGACTCCGGCCAGGAAGGTCTCCTCGCCGAGCCAGGCCACCAGCTGGCGCAGCGCGGCGGCGCCCTTGGCGTAGGAGATGCCGTCGAAGTTCTGCAGCGCCTGCGCGGTGTCCTCCACCGTGGTGGGTGCCACCGGGTGGGTGGAGGGGCGCTGGTCGGCGTCGTAGCCCCAGGTCTTGCGGTTGGCGGCGAAGCCGGTCCAGGCGGCGCCGAAGCGGGTGGAGGCGGCGGTGACGCTGTAGGCCATGTACTCGGCGAAGGACTCGTTCAGCCAGAGGTCGTCCCACCACTTCATGGTGACCAGGTCGCCGAACCACATGTGCGCCATCTCGTGGATCACCACCAGGGCGCGCTCCTCGCGCTTGGTGTCGTCGACGGCGGAGCGGAAGACGTACTCGTCGCGCAGGGTGACGCAGCCGGGGTTCTCCATCGCGCCGGCGTTGAACTCCGGGACGAAGCACTGGTCGTAGCTGTCGAAGGGGTAGCGGTGCCGGAAGGCCCGGTGGTAGTGGTCGAAGCCCTGCCGGGTGATCTCCAGCAGCTCGGGGGCGTCGGCGTCCAGGTGGGCGGCGAGCGAGCGGCGGCAGTGCAGGCCGAGCGGGATCCCGTCGTGCTCGGCGCGCACCGAGTGCAGCGGGCCGGCCACCACGGAGACCAGGTAGCTGCTGATCGGCGGGGTGGGCGCGAACTCCCAGCGGCCGGGCGCGACCTGGTCGGACACGCCGTTGCCGACCACGGTCCACGGCTGCGGCGCGGTGACGGACACCGTGTACCGCGCCTTGAGGTCGGGCTGGTCGAAGGAGGCGAACACCCGCGGGCCGTCGTCGAGGAAGGACTGGGTGTAGACGTAGTCCTCGCCGTCGGCGGGGTCGGTGTAACGGTGCATGCCCTCGCCGGTGTGCGAGTAGGCCATGTCGGCCTCGACGGTGAGTTCGTTCTCGGCCGCCAGGCCGGTCAGCGGGAAGCGCCCGGCCCGCAGCGCGGCGACGTCGAGCTCACGACCGTTCAGCACGACCCGGTGGAGCACGGACGGCTTGACGTCCACCTGGGTCCCGGCGCCCGGGGCGGTGCAGCCGAAGCGGATCACCGTGGTCGAGCCGAACACCTCCCGACCGCGGGTCAGGTCGAGGTCGACGTGGACCGTGCGGACGTCGAGCAGCTGGTGGCGTTCGACGGCCTCGGCCCGGGTGAGTACTGAGGTATCAGACATATCGAGCATGTTGCTCCCTCCGACGGCGAACGACACCTGGTTTTCCGTTCCGGGCGCACCGCGGTGCTCAGCGGCGTGGCGGGCTACTCGGCGGCGCGGCGGGCCGCCTTGACGCGCTCGGCCAGTTCGGCGGCCGGGATGCGGCGGGGCGTGCTGCCGTGGCGGGCGGCCAGCGCGTCGGCGGGGTCCGGCGAGGTCTCCGCGAGGTCGAGCACCAGCATGCTGTGCCCCTCGTCCACCTCCTCGCTGAGCACGATCAGGCCGGCGCCGCCCTCGTGGTCGCGCCAGGTCTCGGCGGCGTTGCCGATCACCGTCCCGGCGGCCCAGCCCAGCAGGACGCCGATCGGGCCGCCGAGCAGTCCGGCGAGGCCGCCGACCACGCCCGCGCCCACGGTCGGCGCGCCCGCGCCGCGCACCTGGCTGGCGGGGAAGTCCAGGGTGCCGTCGGCCAGGCGCTCGACGATCGCGGACTGGCGCAGGCCCGGCAGGTGGGCGGCCTCGTCGAAGGCGGCCCGGCAGGCGGCGTGGTCGGTGAAGTCGAGCAGCAGGACGTGGTGGTTCTCGCTCATGGTCGCGACGGCTCCTCGCTCGGCGGTCGGTGGGTCGGTCGGTCGGTGCCGGGGCGCGGCGGCGCGGCACGGGACCAGTCCAGCATGGTCCACCGCCGGGTCGCCCGCCCTGTGCTGGTGCACCGTCCGTGGTTGTCCCGGCCCCGCCCGACGCGTCCCGGTCGGGTGGCGGGCGCGGTGGCGGGCGCGGTGGCCGGCGCGGTGGCGGGCTCAGTCGGCGGCGAAGGTGCGGCGCACGTTCCCCTTGGTGTCCGCCAGCAGGTAGCCGCTGTTGTGGTACTCGTCGGAGAGATAGACCCGGATGCTCGCCACACCGTCGCCCGGGAAGGTGTCGATGACCAGGTAGCGGCTGGTCGGGTCCTTCACGTTGAGGGTGTCGTTGGCCTTCTTCAGCAGGGCGGGGACGACGTCCCAGTCGTACTGCGCGAGGTCCACCGGCTTGTCCTTCCCCAACGGCCCGCCGGTGCGCTTGGTGACCTTGCCGTCCCGGTAGTCGTACCAGTCGTAGCCACGCCCGTCGGCGGTCGGCACCTGGGCGTTGGCGTAGCCCGGGTAGACGTTGAGCGCCTTGACCTTCGTACCGCCGCTCTGCCCGGTGATCGCCGCGACGACGGTTCGGACGCCGTCCGGGGTCATCAGGTCCTTGGAGGTGTTCGCCGACGGCTTGGCGGCCGGGGTGGCGGAGGTGGTGCCCGCCGCGGGCGGCGTGAGGGAGGGCGGGACGGCCGGGCCGGTGAGCGCGGTGGTGTCCCCCGGGACCGCCGGGGAGCCGGCCGCACCGGCGGTGGCCGACGACCCGCTCGGGGCGCTGGCCGCGCCGGCAGCGCCGCCGGTCCCGTCGGGGCGCAGTGTCCAGGCGAGCACGCCCGCCAGGGCGACCCCGGTGACGGCGAGGGTGACGGCGGCCCCGGTCCGGCGGCGTCTCGGCGGCGGGGGCATCGCGGCCGGGTCGGTCGGGCCCAGGTAGTGGGTCCCGGTCCCGTCGACCGCCCCGCCGGCGCCGGGCGCGGGGAGGTACGCCGTGCCCGACGGACCGGCGTACTGGCCCGGGTGCGGTCCGGCACCGGCGCCCGTCTCGGCCGCCGCGAGCGCCTGGTCGAGCTGCGCGGCGTCCGGCCGCACCGCCGGGTCACGGGCCAGCAGCGCGGCCAGCACCGGCCCCAGCGGCCCGCAGCGGGTCGGCGGCGGCAGCGGCTCGTCGAGCACGGCGGCGAGGGTGGCCAGCGAGGTGGACCGGCGCAGTGGGTGGTGGCCCTCGACCACGACATACAGCAGCATGCCGAGCGACCACAGGTCGGAGGACGGGTTGCCCTCCTCGCCGCGGATCCGCTCCGGCGCGATGTACTCGGGCGAGCCGATCAGCGCGCCGGTGGCGGTGAGCGCGGTGGCGTCCTGCATCGCGGCGATGCCGAAATCGGTGAGGACGGGGGTACCGTCGGCGCGCAGCAGCACATTGGCGGGCTTGACGTCGCGGTGCTGGATGCCGGCCGCGTGCGCGGCGCGCAGCGCGGCCAGCACGCCGCGGCCGATCCGGGCGGCCTCGGGGACGGTGAGCGGGCCGCGGGCGATCCGGTCGGCGAGACTGCCGCCGGTGGCCAGCTCCATGACCAGCCACGGGTGGGGGTGGCCGGGCGTGTCGACGATGTGGTGGATCACCGCGACGTTGGGGTGCTGGAGGCGGGCGAGCGCCCGGGCCTCGCGCAGTACGCGCTCGCGCAGTTCGTCGGCGGCGGCGGGGTCGGCCGCGGCCATGGCCGGGTCCGGTGGGCGGACCTCCTTGAGCGCGACCTCGCGGTGCAGCATGGTGTCGCGGGCGCGCCAGACCAGGCCCATGCCTCCGCCGCCGAGTCGTTCCAGCAGTTCGAAGCGGTTGTCGACGAGCCGCGTCTCCGGCGCCCCAGTGTTCATGCCGGACATCGTAGGGGCCGCCATGGACAGCGGCGGCGGCCACCCGGGCGGCCCGGCGGTGCGTGGGCGACCCGTCCGCGCCCGAGTCTGCGTCACGGCGGGAAGGGGGGCGGGGCTCGGGGCACGCGGGCCCGGCGGTCCGACGGGCCGGGTCCTCCGCTTCCTGCTCGGCCGCCCCGCCCCGCCCCGCCCGGCCCTCGGGGGTTCCGGGCCGGGTGCGGGCGGGTAGGGGCCGCACCGGCACCGGGGCGGCGCGCGACGGACGGAGGTGACCGGGTTGGGTCGGGACTCGGCGGGTCAGGACGCGGCGGGTCGGGACGCGGCGGGCGCGGACGCGGCGGGTGGCGGGGTACGGCCGGCCGGGCCCGGGGACGCGGACGAGTTGTTGCGGCTGCGGGTCGCGGTGCTGGACGGCGGACCGCTGGACGAGGCATGGCGCGCCACCTTCCGCGAGGACATGCGCGCCCGGCTGGGCCGCGACCCGGACCTGCTCGCCTACGTGGTGCCGGCCGACGGCGGCGGGCTGGCCGCCTGCGCGATCGGCATCGTCTACCGCGGCTACCGGGGCCCGACCCACCCGACGGGGCAGTGGGGGCGGATCCACACGGTGGTCACCGACCCGGCGCACCGGCGGCGCGGGCACGCCCGCGCCGTCACGGCGGCGCTGGTCGAGGCGCTCGGGGCGTGCGGCTGCGGGTCGATCGAGCTGCGGGCCACCGAGGCCGGGGCTCCGCTGTACCGGACGCTCGGCTTCGGGCCGGTGGACGGGTACATGCGGCTGGACCTCGGGGCCACACGACCACCGCCCGGCGGCCACTGACGCACCGCCGTCCCGTGGGCCCACCCGTCCCGTCGAAGGAGGCCTCCAGGTGGAGCGTCCGTCCCGCCCCTCACCGCTCACCACCGAACTCGCCGCCACCGTGCCCGCCGGCGCCGTGCCCGCCGGCGCCGAGCTCGTCGCCGCCGCGCTCGTCACGGACGCAATCGGCCGGGTCCTGCTGCTGCGCCGCCCGGACGGCGGCTGGGAGCTGCCGTCCGTCCCCGTCCGCCCGGCCGAGACCCCGGCGGCGGCGGCCGTTCGCGCGCTGGCCGAGGTCTGCGGGGTGACCGCCGAGGCGGTGCGACCGGCCGGGGTGTTCGAGGACGGGCCCGACGGCGGGCCCCACCCGGCGCGGCGGCAGGTGTTCGCGCTGTCGGCCACCGCGCCCGGCGCGTTGGACCGACTCGTGCTCCCCCGGCACGCCACGCACGCCTGGTTCTTCACGGACAACCTTCCCGGCGTCTCCCCCGCCACCGTCCGGTTCCTGCGGGCGCACGCTCCGGCGCGGCCGCACCTTCCACGCCCCCAATGGCTGGCCACCACGCCGCGCGCGTGGCTGTGCACGGCCGCCGTGCTGACCGCGCCGGACGGCCGGCTGCTGATGGTGATGTCGCGGGTCCGGGAGCCGGACCGGCGGCCGGACGCCGGACGGTGGAACTTCCCGGGCGGCGTGCTCGACGCCCATGAGGACTCGCCGACCGGGGCGGCCCGTGAACTGCTGGAGGAGACCGGCCTCGACCGGCCGCCCGGGCCGCTGCTCGCGGTCGTCTGGCAGCACCCGGCGCCGGGCGCGGACCACCCCATCGTGCAGTTCTTCCACGACTTCGGCACCGCCGACCCCGCGTCGGTCCGGCTCCACTGCCCGGACGGGGAGATCACCGACTGGGCCTGGTTCCACCCGGGCGAGGAGCTGGACGCCGCGGCCGGTCCGGCCCGGGGGTACGCGGCGCGGCAGGCGCTGGCGGCCCGCGCGGCCGGGCGCGCCGTCACCGCCGGCTACCCGCCCGGGCCGTCGCGAACCCAGCTCGGGTCTGTCGTCCGGACTCCCGGCGGGTCGGGCGGGTAGCGTCACCGGCCGTGGAGCAGATCCGACCGCTCGTCGGCCCGCCGACCGACCCCGTTCCCGCCGACCCCGTTCCCGCCGACCCGCCCCCGGCCGGGCCGCCGCCGCTGGTCTGGTACGCCGCGTACGGCTCGAACATGCACGCCGGGCGGCTCGCCTGCTACCTGCGCGGCGGGCGGCCCGAGCAGGGCGAACGGGACTACCCCGGCTGCCGCGACGCCAGTCCGCCCCGGCGTTCGGCTCCGGTGCGGCTGCCCGGGCTGCTCTACTTCGCCCTGGAGTCGCGGACCTGGGGCGGCGGCCTGGCCCTCCACGACCCGCAGCGCCCCGGCACCGTGCCCGCCCGGGCATACCTGCTGACCGCCGAACAGTTCAGCGACATCGCCGCCCAGGAGATGGGCGGCGGGCCGGGCACCGACCTCGACCTGGCCACCGTGCTGCGGACCGGGCGCGACCCGCAGGGGCCGGGCCGGTACCAGACCCTGGTGTGCCCCGGCACGCTGGACGGCGTCCCGGTGCTGACGTTCACCGCCCCGTGGTCCCTGGCCGAGGCCCCGCTCAACCCCCCGCGCGCCCGCTACCTGCGCAACCTCGCCACCGGACTGGCCGAGGCGCACGGCTGGTCGCCGCGCCGCACCGCCGCCTACCTGAGCACCCGTCCGGGCGCCGCCGGGCACTGGACCGTCGACGCGCTGCTCACCGCGCTCGCCGGGCGGCGCAGCGGAGGCTGAGCCTCCGCGGGCGGGTTCCGGCCGCCGAGCCATGACCATGCGTCATCGTCATTGCCCTATCGGCCAATTCGGTGGGCAATCGGCCGTTCGATGACGGATGATCGGCACTCGGGGCCACTTCGACCGGGCGGCGCCGACCGAGAGGACGGGGGCAGGGCGGCATGGAGGCGATGCGGGTCTTCGCACTGGTGGCGGCGACCGTCACCACCGGAGTGACCTCCGGGCTCTTCTACACCTACGCCTCGCTGACACCGGGGCTGCGGACCGCCGACAGTCTCACGGTGGTCCAGGTGATGCAGCGGCTCAACGTGGCGGTCCTCAACGGGTGGTACCTGCTGGGCTTCGTCGGCGCGCTGGTGTTCACGGGCGCGTCCGTCCTGCTGCACCTGCCGAGCGACGCACGCCAGGCACTGCCGGCGTCGGTCGGCGCGCTGGTCTGCTACACCGGCTCACTGGTAGCGACCAGGGTGGTCAACCTCCCGCTGAGCCAGGCGCTGGCGGACGCCGACCGGTCGGACGGGGCGGGCCGGGCGGACCGGGCGTGGCCCGCCGAGTCCTTCGACCGGTGCGGCGCGCGCCGGATGCGGTGGACCGCGGCGCGGGCGCTGCTGTCCACCGCGGCGCTCGGCTTCCTCTGCTGGGCGCTGGTCCTGCACTGCGACATGAGGCCGAACTGAGGCTCCCGGCAATCCGGTTGGACTCTTTTCGGCGCTCAGCCGGCCGCCAGCACCACCGTGGTGGGCCCGGGCCGGGACGGATGCGCCCCGGCGCCCCGCGCCGCCCCGGCCGCCATCGCCGGAGCATCCCCCCGCGCGCTCCCCGGAACGCCGTCCGGGCCGGCCTCCGGAGCGCCGGCGGCGGCCGGCCGGCGGTGTTCCTGCGGGGTCAGCCCCCGCACCCGCTTGAACGCGGTGCTGAGCGCGAACGCGTCGCCGTAGCCCACCCGCCGGGCCACGGCCGCGATGGTGAGCTCCGGGTCGCGCAGCAGGTCGGCGGCGACCGTCAGCCGCCAGTTCGCCAGGTAGGCCATCGGCGGCTCGCCGACCAGCGCCGTGAACCGCCGGGCCAGCCCGGCCCGGGAGACCCCGACCTCGGCGGCGAGCGACGCCACCGTCCACGGCCGGGCCGGGTCGTCGTGCAGCAGCCGCAGCGCGGGGCCGACCACCTCGTCGGCCTGGGCCCGCAGCCAGCCGGGCGCGTCGGCATCCGGGGCGGCCAGCCAGCCGCGCAGCACCCCGACCACCAGCAGGTCCAACAGCCGGTCCAGCACCACCTCCTGGCCGGGCTCGGCCCGGGTGACCTCGGTGGCGAGCAGCCGGACCAGGGTGTCCTCGGTGGTGTTCACCCCGGCCGGTCGCACCAGCAGGGTCGGCAGGTGGGCCAGCAGCCGGCGGCCGATCTCGTGCTCGGCCAGATAGGTGCCGGTCAGCATCACCGACGGGTGCTCGTCGCCCGGCCGGCTCTCGCCCCAGGTCCGCACCCCGAGGGCCATCGAGGTGGCGACGCTGACGCCGTCCTTGGAGCAGATCTGCCCGGGTCCGATGACGATCTCCGGCGCGGTCCGCGGGTCGTCCGCGACGGTGTAGGCGTCCGGCCCGCGCAACAGCGCCAGGTCCCCCGGCCGGACCGGCACTGGCTGCCCGCCGTCGGGCAGGATCCACGCCTCGCCGTCCAGCATGGTGAGCAGCGACAGCGGTGCGCGGTCCTCGATCCGCAGTGCCCACGGCGTGCTGAGGACGGAGCGCAGCACGAACGCGCCGCGGGCCTTGGGGCCGTCGAGCAGCCCGGTCAGGGTGTCCATGGCGGGCAAGCCTAGGGAGTTTCACCACGCCGCGCCGGACAGTTGATCGACTGTCGCATCCGTCCAGCGGCCCTGCCGCCCGGCCCGGCCCCGCACCGCCGATGACCGGAATCGCGGGGCTCCGGGTCCCGGGGTGTGGCCTATGCTCGCAGCATGGTGACGCGCTGGGGAGAGCACGTACGCCGGAGGCCGGTGCTCGGGGCGGTGGAACTCGCGCTGGGGTGGCAGGGCGTGGTGGTGCTGGTGGCGAAGGCGCTGCCGCCGCTGACGCCGCACTGGTTCCCGCAGTTGGGTCCGACGGTGGTCAACCTGGTGGCCGCCGCGGCGGCGCTGGCACTGCTGCGGGCCTGGGGGATGACGCGGGTCGCGGGGGTGGCGACCTGGGGCGGGCTCGCCCGCTGGCCGGTGCTGCTGCCGGTCGTGGTGGTGTCCGGCCTCGCGGCGCTACCCGGCCTCGAAGGCGACACGCCGACGCTGATCGGCGGCGTGGTGCTCACGCTCGGCATCGGCCTCAGCGAGGAGCTCGGCTATCGGGCGCTGGTCCTCCAGGTCGCCCAACCGCTGGGCGCGGTGCGCTCGGTGGCACTGAGCGCGGTCCTGTTCGGGGCGGCCCACCTGGACAACTACCTGTTCTTCGGGGCGTCCTGGAACGACACCCGGTGGCAGCTGCTGTCCGCGGGCCTGTTCGGGTTCTGCCTCGGTGCGGCCCGCCTCGTCATCGGGAGCGTCTGGCCACTGGTCCTGGTGCACGCCCAGGCGGACTACCTGGGGATCTACTCGCCCGGCCGAACGCCCGACTGGCTGCAGGGACTTGACATCCTCGTCAGCCTCGCACTGGGCCTCGTGCTGCTGCGCCGGCACGTGCGGCGGGTGCCGCCACCGGAGGCGACCGGCGGCGCTCCGGTCCGGTCGTAGCCGTGAGCCTCCCGCTCCGACCGCTCAGCGGCCGGCCCGGCGGTGGACCAGGAGGGCCCGGGTGAGGGCGGCCAGGGCGGCGGTGCAGAGCACGGTGCGGGCGATGTTGGCGGTCGTCCAGGTCGGTGCGAAGGCGGCCCGGACGGCGGCGAAGTCGGTGATGGCGGCGGGGTCGCCGGCCGCGGCGAGCCGGTCGTTGAGCGGGATGTTGACGGCGGTGGTGAGGACGAGCGCGGCGAGGTGGAGGACGGTCGCCACGGCCGTCCACAGGGTGGCGGCGCGCCGCCCGGAGCGGTGCAGCAGCCAGGTGCCGACGGCGGGCATGGCGAGGGCGCCCAGGAAGACCGCGCCGAAGACGGGGTTGGTGATGGCGGTGTTGATGTTCTGCATCGCGGTCACATAGGTGCGGTCGTCCCCGGCGGCGAGTCCGGGCATCACGGAGACGTCGAAGGCGAAGAAGAGGCCGGACATCAGGCCCATCGCGGTGGTGGCGGTGGCGAGCACCGGGCCGGTGGCGGCGAGTTCGCGGGCGGGGGTGGTGACGGCGGTCGTGGCGGCGGTGGCGGTGGTGGACATGAGCGGGCTCCAGGAGGTGTGCGCCGGGGCGGGCGGCGGCCCGGGGACCAGGTGCGGGGTCCCCGGACCGCAGGGGTGCTGAACCGCGGGGTTCGGCAGGGGTGTTCAGACCTTCCAGACGCCGGAGGCCGCGGCGTCCCGGGCGAAGTCGGCGAAGTCGCGCGGCTCCCGGCCGAGCGCCCGCCGCACGCCGTCCGCCAGGCTGGCGTTGCGGCCGTCCAGGATCATCGTGAACAGGTCGGCGAAGTCGCCGGGCAGGCCGAGAGCCGCCAGCATCGCGCGGCACTCCTCGACGGTGATCGCCGTGAAGCGGATCTCCCGCCCGGTCGCCGCGGAGAGTTCGGCGGCGGCGTCCGCGAAGGAGAGCAGGCGCGGGCCGGTCAGCTCGTAGATCTCGCCGTCGTGGCCGTCCTCGGTGAGCGCCGCCACGGCGACGTCGGCGATGTCGTCCGCGTCGACGAACGGCTCGACGGCGGTGCCGGTCGGCAGCGCCAGCTCACCCGCGAGCACCGCCTCCAGGAAGAAGCTCTCGGAGAAGTTCTGGGCGAACCAGGAGCAGCGGACCACCGTCCAGCCGGTGCCGGCCGCGGCGACCGCCGCCTCGGCGGCCTGCGCGGCCTCCTCGCCCCGCCCGGAGAGCAGCACCAGATGGTCGACCCCGGCCTTGGCGGCGCGCCGGGCGAAGGCCCCGACGGTCTCGACCGCGCCGGGGAAGGCTAGGTCGGGGTAGTAGGCGAGGTAGGCGGCGCCGACGCCGTCGAGGGCGGCGTCCCAGGTGGTTTCGTCGTCCCAGTCGAACGGGACCGGCGCGGTGCGCGAGCCGAGCCGGGCGGTGTGGCCGAGCGCGGTGAGGCGCTCGGCCACGCGCCGGCCGGTCTTGCCGGTCCCGCCGGTGACCAGGACGGTCCGGGCGGCGGCGGTGGAGGTGCCGGCCTGCTGGGTGCCGTTCGCGTTCTCGTTCGTGTTCTCGTTCGTGTTCTCGTTCGTGTTCTCGTTCATGGGCATCAGTCAACTCCGCGCGCCGCCGCCCGGACATGGCCGTCGCGCTCAGCCGCATGTGTGCGCGTCTACGGGCGGAGGGCGGTGACCACGGTGGCGTCGAGGTCCTCGTCGTGGCCGAGCGCGGCGGTCAGGCCGGCGGCGGTGACCACGCCGAGGGCGGTGGCGGCCTGCTGGTCGCTGGTCTCGAAGAGCAGGGCGCCGCCCGGGGCGAGCCAGTGCGGGGCGTCGGCGGCCACCCGGCGCAGCACGTCTAGGCCGTCGGCGCCGCCGTCCAGCGCCGGGCGGGCCTCGAACAGCCGGGCCTCGGCCGGCAGCAGCGCGATGTCGGCGGTGGGCACGTACGGGACGTTGGCGAGCAGCACGTCCACCCGGCCGCGCAGGCCGGCCGGCAGGGCGTCGAAGAGGTCCCCCTCGAACACCTCGGCGCCGCTCGGCCCGAGGTTGCGACGGGCGCAGCGGACGGCGGCGGGGTCGAGGTCGGCGGCGTACAGCCGGACGGGGTGGCCCGCGGTGGCGGCGAGCGCCGCGCCGAGGGCGCCGGTGCCGCAGCACAGATCGACCACCAGCGCGTTCTCGCGGGCGAGCGCACCGGCGGCGCGGGCCAGGAACTCGCTGCGCCGGCGGGGCACGAAGACGCCGGGGTCGACGGCGATCCGCAGACCGGCGAACTCGGCCCAGCCCGCGACGTGTTCGAGCGGTCGGCCGGCGGCGCGGTCGCGGACCATGGCGGCGAGTTCGGCGGGCGTCGCGGCGGCGGCGAGCAGGATGCGGGCCTCGTCCTCGGCGAAGACGCAACCGGCGGCGCGCAGCCGGGCGGTGACGGTGGAGCGGAGGTCGGTGGACGGGTGGACAGGCAAGGGAACCTCTCGGAGCACAGGTGGGAGGACGTCGTCCGACCCGGGGCTCCCGCCCGATGCCTGGCCGGACGGCGAACGCTCCCGCGCGCTCCGGACTGCGGCCGGCGCTACGGCCGGGCGTGGTCCCGCACGAGGGTGTCGCCGTCGCGGCCGGGGAGCACCCGTTCCGGCACAGCGGTCATGGGTTCTCACCTCCCCGTCTCTACTCGCTCTATTGCGGCGCCCGTCACCATACCGCACCCGCGACGCGGCCGCGCCCGGTTCTTCGCGGTGCTCCGGCCCGGTGGCCGCGGCTGAGGACCGTAGCCGCCGGTGGCGGAGGGACGCCGTCGGCGCGCTACTCCTCGGGCGCGCCGGGTAGGTCGAGGGTCACCCGGAGGCCGCCGGCCGGTTCGGGGGCCAGCTGGAGTTCGCCGTGGTGGGCCTCGGCGACGGCCGCCACGATCGCCAGGCCCAGGCCGTGGCCGCGGCGGGCCGGATCGCTCTCGGCGGTGCGCCCGCGCCCGCGCAGGAAGGGCTCGGTGAAGGTGGCCACGGCCTCCTCCGTCAGCGCGGGGCCGGTGTTGGCGACGGTGAGGCGCGCCCACCCCGGCCGCTGCGGGTCGGCCCCGGTGGCGAGGGTGACCCGCCCGTCCGCGGGCAGGTTGTGCCGCAACGCGTTGTGGAGCAGGTTGACGGCCGCCTGGCGCAGCAGCACCGGGTTGCCGGTGGTCGGGGCGGGGCGCAGCTCCGCGGTGAGCCGGACGCCGAGGGCGGCGGCCTCCTCGCGGACGGCGGCCAGCGCCTCCTCCGCCGCGGCGGCGAGGTCGGTGGGGCCGAGTTCGGGCTCGCTGTGGCCGAGATCGGCGAGCTGGAGCAGGGCCTCGCTGATCTCGATGCCGCGCTGGTTGGTGTCCTGGAGGCGGGTGACCAGCTTGCCCCAGTCCTGGCCGGCGGGGTCGGCGGCGGCGACCTGGAGCATGGTGCGGGTGATCGCCAACGGGGTGCGCAGCTCGTGGGAGGCGTTGGCGGCGAAGCGCTGCTGGGCCTCGAAGGAGCGCTGGAGGCGGGCCAGCATCTCGTCGAAGGCGTCGGAGAGCTCGGTGAACTCGTCGCGCGGACCGGCGAGGGCGATCCGGTGTTCCAGCGCCCCGCTCGCGGCGCGGTGCGCGGCGCGGGTGATGTCCTGGAGCGGGCGCAGCACCCGGCCGGCGATCAGCCAGCCGCCGATCATGCCGACCGCGGTGAGCAGGGCCAGGGCGTAGCCGCCGGCGCGGAGGAGGGATTCGAGGATCTCCTGGCGGGAGGGGGCGTCGGAGCGGTAGCGGGGACTGGCGGAGGTGAGGGGGTAGTTGGGGATGTACTTCATGCCGACGTACACCACGGCTAGCGAGAGGGTGCCGGCGGTGACGGCGAAGAGGGTGTAGCTGAGGGTCAGCCGCATCCGGGCGGTCAGCCGGCGCGGGCGGGTGCCGCGCGGGCGCCCGGCACGGAAGGGTCCGTTCACCGTCGGGACTCCTCCACGCCGAGGCGGTAGCCGACGCCCGGCACGGTCTGGATCACCCACGGGTCGCCGAGGCGTTTGCGCAGGCCGGAGATGGTGATGCGGACGGCGTTGGTGAAGGGGTCGGCATTCTCGTCCCAGGCGCGTTCCAGCAGGTCCTCGGCGCTGATGACGCCGCCGCGCGCCGCCATCAGGACCTCCAGGACGGCGAACTGCTTGCGGGACAGGCCCACGTAGCGGCCGTCGCGGTAGACCTCGCGCCGGAAGGGGTCCAGGCGTACCCCGGCGTACTCCAGCACGGGCGGGGCGGCCTGGGCCGGGCGGCGGGCCAGCGAGCGCAGCCGGACGACGAGTTCGGCGAGGTCGAAGGGCTTGGTGAGGTAGTCGTCGGCGCCGAGTTCGAAGCCGGCGACCTTCTCGTTGAGGCGGGCGGCGGCGGTGAGCATCAGGACCCGGCAGCCCAGACCGCACTCGACGATGCTGCGGCAGACGTCGTCGCCGTGGGTGCCGGGGATGTCGCGGTCGAGGACGACGACGTCGTAGCCGTGGACGGCCAGGCGCTCCAGCGCGGCGTCACCGTCGGTCACGACGTCGCAGGCGATCGCCTCCAGCCGCAGCCCGGCCTGCACCGCCTCCGCGAGATAGATCTCGTCCTCCACCACCAGGACCCGCACGTGCCGTTCTCCCGTCTTCGCTGTTCACACCCCATTGGACCCGATGGGGCCTATCGAAAACGTATCGGTTCGCGCAGACGTCCTCGCAACACGGCGCCTCCTCCAATGGTCCCGGAACACACGAGCACATCGGGAGGCAGCGATGGACACGCCCCGCACGAGGACGGGCACCGGGACGGGCACGGGGACGGGCACGCCCGCCGGGACGACGGCGCGGGCCGGCCGGCGGCGGCTGGCCACGGGTGCCTCGGCCGTGGCGCTGCTGACCCTGGCCGGGGCGTGCGCCGCCGACCCGGCGGGCACCCGGGCCGCCCTGCCCGCGCCGGCGGCCACCGCCGGCTCCCGGGCCACCCCGTCCGTCACCACGGGAACGGGGACGGCGACGGGGACGACCGCCGCGAAGCCCACCGCCACCGCGACCGCCACCGGGCCGGAGGCGGACGGCGAAATACCCGACGGCCGCGCGCCGAGCCCCTTCGACACCGCCACCCCGGCCGTCGGCAACCTGGACGCCCCCCTGCGCGAGGCCCTGCAGCGGGCGGCCACCGACGCCCGGGCCCAGCGCATCGAGATGACCGTCACCTCCGGCTGGCGCAGCAAGGCCTACCAGCAGCGCCTCCTGGACCGGGCGGTGATCAGGTACGGGAGCCCGGAGCGGGCCCGGCAGTTCGTCAACACGCCGGACAAGTCCGCGCACGTCACCGGCAAGGCGGTCGACGTCGGCCCGACCGACGCCGACTACTGGCTCGTCCAGCACGGCGCCGAGTACGGGCTGTGCCAGGTGTACGCCAACGAGATCTGGCACTTCGAACTGCTCACCCGGCCCGGCGGGACCTGCCCGGCGCAGCTCCAGGACGCCGCGGGATGAGGAGGCGCATCATGACGGCGATCACCGCGGTCCTCCCCGAACCCCGCGCCGAAGCCGACCAGCCGCCCCAGGCCCCCCAGTCGCCCCGCCCACCCCGGCGCCGGCGGGCCGCACCCGCGGAGCGGCCCCGACCCCGCCGGCGGCGCGGGCTGGTGCCCGCCGCACTCGGGCTGCTCACCGCGCTCGCCCTGGGCGGCCACCGGCTGGTACCGGACCTGGGCCTGGGCCTCGGCCGTCTGTGGGAGAGCGCCCTGCCCTGGAGCGGTCTGACGGTGCCGGCGGTGCTGCTGTGCGCGGCGCTGCGCCGGGCTCCGACGGCGGCCTGCGCGGGCGGGGTGCTGGCCGCGGTGTGGGCGGTGGTGTTCGGACCGCTGCTGCTGTCCGGCGGGGCGCCGGGCGCACCCGGCGGGCAGGGCCTGACGGTGGTCACCCACAATGTGAACGCCGCCAACCGCGACCCGGCCGGCACCGCCCGCGCGCTGCTCGCCGCCGGCCCGGACCTGGTCGCGCTGGAGGAGGTCACCGACGCCGCCCTGCCCGCCTACCGGAGCGTGCTCGACAGGGCGCTGCCCCACTACGCGCGCACCGGGACCGTGGCCCTGTGGAGCCGGTACCCGGTGACGGAGTCCCGGCGGCTGATCATCGACCCCGGCTGGAACCGCTCCCTGCGGGCCGAAGTCCAGGCCCCCGGCGGGCCGTTGGCCGTCTACGTGGCGCACCTCGCCTCAGTGCGGACGACCCTCGCCGGATTCGCCACCGCCCACCGCGACCGGGACATCGCCGCCCTCGCCGAGGCGCTGGACGGCGAGCCACTGCGCCGGGTGCTCCTGCTGGGCGACCTCAACACGGCCTCCGGCGACCGCTCCCTCGCCCCGCTCACCGAGCGCCTCAGGCCCGCCGCGACCGGCTTCGGATTCAGCTGGCCGGCCGCTCTCCCCCTGGTCCGCATCGACCACATCCTCACCCGCGAGCTCTCCGCCACCGACACCTGGACGCTCCCCGCGACGCCCAGTGACCACCGCCCGGTGGCGGCGAGGCTCACGGGGTGACGGCCGTGCCTCCCTACGGCCGGACGGTGCGGGCCGCGGCGGTGTGCCGCCGTGCCGCCGCCCTCGAACTGTCGGCAGTCCGAGGGCGGCGGCGCGGGTAGCGCGTACGACTCAGTCCGGCGGGCAGGACGCGCCGGGCGAGGCGAGCACCCGCGCCGCACAGCGGTGCCCCCGCGCGGCGGCCTCGCGCAGCCCGGCCTCGCCGAGCCCGGTGCCCGTCAGCCGGCCGTCCAGGAAGGCGGCGAGGAAGCCCGCCGCGAAGGCGTCGCCCGCGCCGGTGAGGTCGCGGACCTCGCCGACCGGCGGCACCGGCACGGTGAACGGCCGCTCCCCCGGCACGTCGACGGTGGTCGCCTCGGCCCCGGATTTGGTGACCACCGTCGTGGCCGCCAGCCGGGCACGCTGCGGCCCGGGGCGCCCGTCCGTGAGCAGCCCCAGGAACGCGGACTCCTCGCGGTTGGCGAACAGCAGGGTGGGCGCGAGTTCGGCGGCGAGGGCCAGGAAGCGCTCGCGGCCGAAGCCCTCCAGCATCCCGGTCGAGGAGGCGTCCAGCGAGGTGGTGCCGCCGGCCGCGCGGACCCGGCGCAGCGCGTCGACGGCCGTCGTGCCGACCGGCTCGCCGTCGAAGGAGTAGGCGGGCACGTGCAGGTGGGTGAGTCCGTTCAGCCAGGCGTCCGGGACGGTCTCCAGCAGGGTGGCCGCGCCCCGGTCGGGGAGCATGGTGCGCTCGCCGGCGTCGTCGATGAGGACCACGATGCTGCCGGTCCGCCCGTGCCGCGCGACCCTGACGTCCACGCCGCGGCCGGCCAGTTCGGCGGCCAGGCCGTGCCCGGCCGGGTCGTCGCCGACGCAGCCGAGGAACCTCGTCGGGCACTGTCCGGCCGCGAAGGCGGCGACGTTGGCGGCGCTGCCGCCGCGCTGCCGGAAGACCCGGGCGTCGGAGTCGGTGCCGTGCCGCAGCGGGCCGGCCACCCAGACGACGATGTCCTCCACGAGGTCGCCGAGCACTCCGAGCACGGGTCAGCCCTCGCTTCGGGCGGCGGCCAGCGCGGTGGCGATCTCGCCGCCCAGCCGGACGTTGCCCCGGTAGACCTCGACGTTCACCTCCAGGCTGCGGCCCTGGGTGTCGCGCTGGATGAAGTCGAGCAGGAACGGGGTGGAGGCGTTGCCGGTGACGCCCTGGCGCTCGGCCTCGGCCCAGGCGCGGGTGAGCAGCGCGTCGAGTTCCTTCGGCGGGAGCTGCTTGTCCGGGTCGACCGGGTTGGCGATGAGGACGGCCTGCGGCAGGTCCAGTCCGTCGCGGGCCTCGATCACCCTGGCGGCCTGCTCGGGGGAGTCGACCTGGTAGCCGATCCGGTGGCCGGAGTCGGTGACGTAGAAGCCGGGGTAGTTGCGGGTGCGGTAGCCGATGACCGGGATGTTGAGGGTCTCGAAGCGCTCCAGGGTGGCCCGGATGTCGAGGATCGACTTCACGCCGGCGCTGATCACGGTGACCGGGGTGGCGGCCAGGGTGGTCAGGTCCGCGGACTCGTCGAAGCTCTCGGAGGCGCCGAAGTGGACGCCGCCGAGGCCGCCGGTGGAGAAGACCCGGATGCCGGCGCGGTACGCGAGGAAGGCGGTGGCGGCGACCGTGGTGCCGCCGTGGCGGCCGAGCGCGGCGACCACCGGGAGGTCGCGCAGGCTGGCCTTGTCGAGGTCGTCGGCCTCGGACAGTTCCTTGATCTGCCCGGTGGACAGGCCGACCGTGGGCACGCCCGCGTAGACGCCGATGGTGGCCGGGACGACGCCGGTGGAGCGCAGCCGCTCCTCCGCCTCCAGCGCGACCTCCAGGTTGCGCGGCCGGGGCAGCCCGTGGGTGAAGATCGTCGACTCCAGGGCGACGACGGGGGCGCCGGCGGCGACGGCCTCGGCGACTTCCTGGGAGATGCGGATGGGCAGTCCGGTCATGGCGGTGTGCTCCCTGTGAGGCTGCCACCACGGTGTGGCAGGGGTGGCTTCAGCGTAGGGAGCGATCACATCGGGATCCAGAATGAATACCGGCCCTTCTCATAGACTTCCGGCTATGAGTCTCACCCTGCGCCAGCTGGAGGTCTTCCTCGCGGTGGCCGACACCCTGCACTTCGGGCGGGCCGCCGAGCGGCTGCACATCTCGCAGCCGACGGTCAGCCAGGAGGTCGCCCGGCTGGAGCGGACCGTCGGGGTGGAGCTGTTCGACCGCAGCCGGCGGGCGGTGCGGCTGACCTCCGCCGGGGAGGTGATGGCCGCCGAGTCCGCCGGAATGCTGGCCCGGGCCGACGCGCTGCTCGCCCGGGTGCGGCTGCACGAGGAGGCCCGGCTGGGCACAGCGCGGATCGTCGCCTCCCCCACCGTGGTCAACCGGCTGCTGCCGGCCGTGGTCAGCCGGGCCGAACGGGAGCTGCCGGAGCTGGTGCTGGCCGAGCTGTCGGTGGACACCGGGCGGGTCTCGCCGACGCTGGCCGCCGAACTGGCCGACATCGGCCTCGGCCGCTTCCTCGACGACGTCCCCGGCTACCGGCGGGAGCGGATCGCGGACGAGCCGGTGCGGATCGCGCTCAGCCGGGACCACCCGCTGGCCGGGCGGGACGCGGTGCGGCTGGACGAACTGGGCGACCTGCCGCTGCTGTTGTGGCCGCGCGAGCAGAGCCCGCGCTACTACGACCACGTCCTGGCGCTGTGCGCCGAGCGCGGGGTGGAGCCGCCGGTCCTGGTCGGGCCGGCCCGGATCGTCGGCTCCCGGCTCTACCTGCTGGCGCAGAGCCGGGCGTTCTCGCTCGTCCCCGCCTCGATGACCGGCCACCTCACCGGCGACGTGGTCACCGTACGGCTGGCCGGCCGCGCCACCCTGCCGCTGGAGCTGCAGTGGCGCCTGGACGACCGCCGCCCCGCGCTCGCCGCGCTGCGCGAGCTGATCCGCGAGGAGGCGGCCGCCCTGGAACCGTTCTGACCTGCGCGGAACCTGCGCGGACCGCTCAGACCCTGGGCGGACCGCTCAGAACCGCAGCGACCAGCCGTTGATCGTGCCGGGGAAGTAGCCGCCGACGTCGGTCACCCGCAGCCGCCAGACCCCGGCCGCGGTGTGCGCGGAGGCGTCCACGCCGTAGACGGCGACGAGGTTCGTGTAGGCCTCCCCGATGTTGGTGTCGTGCAGCAGGAACGCCGCGCCGTCCGGGGCGACGAGCTCCACCTTGAGGTCCCCGCGCCACCAGTAGGCGATGTCCACGGAGACGTCGAGGTCGCGGGGCGCCTTGCCGGCGACCCCGGTGACGGTGACGGGCGACTCGACCGTGCCGATCCCGTCGAAGGCCACCGGCCCCGGGGCGGCGAACAGCGGGCCGCGCGGCCGGTTCGGCACCGTGCCGGTGTACAGCAGGCGGTCCGGGGAGCCCGTGCCGAGCCCGTGCAGCGCGCCGACGGTCGCCGCCGAGGTCAGCGCCGCGGACACCTGGGCGGGGGTGGCGCCCGGGTGCGACGCCAGGTAGAGCGCGGCGGCGCCCGCCGCGTGCGGGGCGGCCATCGAGGTGCCCGACATGTCGATGCCCAGACCGCCCATGTCGACCACGTGCCACACCGAGGTGATGTCCACCCCCGGCGCGTAGAGGTCCACCAGGGGACCGTAGTTGGAGAACGAGGCTTCGACGTCGTCCCGGTCGGTCGCGCCGACGGTGATGGCGCTCGGCACCCGGGCCGGGGAGTGCTGGCTCGCGTCCACGCTCTGGTTGCCCGCGGCGACCGTGTAGGTCAGTCCCGCCGCGATGGACCCCGCGACCGCGGCGTCCATCACCGGGTCCGGGTCGCTGCCCAGGCTCATGTTGACCACGGCCGGTCGGACGGCGTGCTTGGTGACCCAGTCGATGCCCGCGACCACCTGCTCGGTGGTGCCCTCGCCGTCGTCGTTGAGCACCCGCACGGCGACGATCTTCGCGGCCTTGGCGACCCCGAAGGACGCGCTGGCGACCGTCCCCGCGACATGGGTGCCGTGGCCGTGGCCGTCGTCCGCGACGTTGTCGCCGTCGATCGCGTCGTAGCCGTAGGAGGCGCGCCCCTCGAACTCCTCGGCGGTGATCCGCACCCCGGTGTCCACGATGTACGCCGTCACCCCCGCGCCCGCCGTGTCCGGGTAGGCGTAGCGGTCGTCGTACGGGAAGCGGCGCTGGTCGATCCGGTCCAGGCCCCAGGACCCCGGCGCCGTCTGCACGCCGTCGGCCCGCACCCGGCGGTTCTGCGAGACCAGCGCCACCGACGGGTCGGCGGCCAGCCGGCGGGCCTGCTTCCCGGTGAGGCCGGCGGAGAAGCCGCGCAGCGCGGCGTCGTAGCTGCGGTGGACCGTGCCGCCGTAGGCGCGGGCCAGCGCCGCCGCGCCGTCCGCCACCGAACTCCCCTTTGCGGCAGTGGGCTTGAGCACCACCAGATAGCTTCCGGGGACGGCGGAGGGCGAGCCCTCGCCCTGCACCACCCCCTCCGGGACCGCCGCCGCGGCGGGGAACACCCCGCCGGCCCCGATCGTCAGGACCGCCGCCGTACCGAGCACCGCGCAGACCCTGCGCAGCCGTTGCCCTGGAGCCATCGTCCCATCCCCCTCCGATGTCGACCTGTCGAAAAGCCTGATGGATCGTCAGTTCCTTGGCAACCACCGACTGTTGGGCTCCGTCCGACGCGGGCCCGACGGGACGGGACAACGGTCGGTGCGCGATGCGCCCGGGACTGACACCGTGCCGGGCGGTGCGCTATCTTCCGTACGGAATCGCCCCGTTGGGGCGGGGTTGCCGACCGGGTGGGGGCAGGCACCATGCACAGCGCGCGTGACGTCACCGGATCCGACGGGGGGCCGGGCAGACCCGGCGGTGCCCCGGTCGCCCGCTTCGTCCGCGGTCCGTTCAGCGGGCTCGACGCCGCGGACCTGCGGGAACTCGGGCGGTTGGGCACCCGGCGGGTGTACGCCCCCGGCGAGGCCCTGATGATCGAGGGCGAGCCGGGCGACCGGGCCGCCCTGCTGCTGACCGGCTGCGTCAAGGTGGTCGCCACCACCGAGGACGGTGGCGAGGCCCTGCTCGCCGTCCGACTGCCAGGTGAACTCCTCGGTGAACTGGCCGTGCTGGACGGCGAACCGCGCTCGGCCAGCGTCCTCGCCGTACGCACCAGCACCACCCGCGAGATCGGCGGCCCCGCCTTCCTCGACTTCCTGGCCGACCGGCCCGCCGCCGCCCTCGCCGTCCAGCGCTCGGTCACCCGCAAGCTCCGCTCCGCCACCCGCCACCGGGTCGACGCCGGCCACGGCACCGGCCTGGCCCGGCTCGCCCGCACCCTGCACACCCTGCTCGGCTCCTACGGCGCCCCCGGCGAGGACGGCCTGCGGATCGACATCCCGCTCAGCCACGCCGACCTGGCCGCGCTCGCCCGGCTCTCCCTCGCCAGCGTCGAACGCTCGCTGCGCACCCTGCGGGACCAGGGCGCGGTCCGCACCAGCTACCGCGAACTCGTGGTCCGCGACCCGGATCTGCTCGCCCGGGCGGCCGGTGTGCCGCTCCCCGCGGACGGCGGTGGCCGGTCATGAGCGACGCGGTGGCGCCCCGGCTGCGCCGGATCTGCCTGGTCGTCGACATCGAGGCCTACAGCGGCCGGCCGTACCGGGTGCAGCAGAAGGTCCAGGAGCGGCTGGACCGCGCGCTGGACCACGCCTGCGGCCGGGCCGGCGTCGACCGGGCGCGCTGCGAGGCCCAGGACCGGGGCGACGGCCAACTGCTCCTGCTGCCGCCCGACGTCGACGAGGCGAAGGCGCTGCCGGGCCTGGTCCTCGGCCTGCGCGACGCGCTGCACACGCTCAACCGGGCACCCGGGACCGCCGGGCGGCTGCGGGTGCGGGCGGCCCTCGCCCAGGGCGGGGTGCAGCGGGCGGCGCTGGGCTTCGTGGCCCGCTCGGTGGAGACGGCCTGCCGGCTGCTGGACTGCCAGGAGGCCCGGGCCGCGCTCAAGGGCGCCCCGGACACCGACCTGGCGGTGGTGATCGCCGACGACCTGTTCACCGACACCGTCGCGGCGGGCGCGGACGGCGTGCCGGTCGAGGAGTTCACCGAGATCACCGTGGCGATCCCGGCCAAGCGCTTCGAGGCGCGCGCCTGGGTGGGCACGCCCCGCTCGGGCGCGCTGGTGCCGATGCCCTCACCCGCCCCGGCCGGCTCCCGCCGCCGGGCGGCGGGCTCGGCGCTGCTGCGCGGGCTGGGCGACGCGCTGGCCGGCGCCGCCCTGGGCGTCACCCCGCCGCACCACCACGACGACGGCCACCACGGGCACCACGGCCACCACGGCCACCACGGGCAGCCCGACCAGGACGCGCACCACGACCGGGACCACCACCACGGGCACGACGACGGGCACCACCCGGACCACCGGACGGACCACCTCCCGGACCACCACGACGACCACTGGCAGCACCACGACGGCTACGACACCGATGCCTGGTCCACCGACCCGCACCACCACCACGACCCGCACCACGACGACGCCGGAACCCCGTACGACGACCACCACGACCCGCACGGCCACCAGGACCACCAGGACCACCACGGCCACGAGCCGCCCGACGACCCGTCGGACCACTGGGGGCACGGGCCGCACCACTGAGCCGGTCGGCCGCCCGGGTCGGTGGCCGCTCCTCGGCTCCGAACAGCCGCCGTCCAGGTGGTTCCCGTGCGCCTCGACGGTGACGGCCTTCCCGGGCCGACCGCCGACGCAGGAGCCGGCGCCCGGGATGCCGGGCTGGAAGGGCACCCCGCCGCCACCCGAGACCACGAACTGGGGGCTGTTGCACGGATAGCCGAGCGACTCCAGGAAGCCCCTCCCGGAGGCGGAGATCGACGGCGACCGCCGCGTCCTCGACCGGCCGGTGGCCCGGGACCCGGACGCGTAGCCACGGCCGGCCTTCGGCCTGCGGCCCCTCGTCACCGCAGGGGGCCGAGGTCGCCGTTGACGACGGTCTCGGTGATCAGAGGGCGGCCGAAGAGCGCGAGGATCTCGTCCGCCAGCGCCATGACGGGCCGCGTGCCGTTCCTGCCGAACGTCCGGATCGCGGCGGCCGAGAGGCCGCGCGGAACGGCCCCGGCGTCGAGCAGGGCGCGCCAGTCCTCGGGCGCGAGTTCGAGGAACTCCAGCCCGGTCAGCGCGGCGATCTCCAGCGGGTCGGCCAGCGTGCCGGGGTAGGCGCACAACGTGCGCAGCCGGGGCAGGCCGACGACGGGGGCGAGGCTCAGCGGCGCACCGGTCCACGCCCCGATCTGCAGGACCTCCAGCGCCGGATGGGCGGCCCCCTCGACACTTCCGATGCTCCGGTCGTGGACGATGGCCCTGACCGGTCGCTTGTCCCCGCGGTACCCGGTGTTCCAGCTCCGCTCCGGGCCGAGGACCAGGCCGGTGAGCGATTCGGCCCACAACGACGCTCCGACGCTCTGCTCGTGGTCGAGCACGATCACCTGGCCGAGGTGACCGCGGGGGCCCGGCGTCAGGTCGACGGCGACCTGGTCCCCTCCCCCGGTGACGCCGATGACGATCCATCCCGGGGAGCCGACGAGGTCCTGCACCGCGTCGTCGGGCCCGGTGAGAGCCGCCTCCATCGCCGCGTGCTCCCACTGGAACGACCAGCGGTGGGACAGGTGGGCGACGTCGAGGTGTTCCGGAGCGACCGGTTCGAAGCCGAGCGTCGCCACGAGGCGCCGGCCGGCCTCGGGGTCGGCCAGCCAGTCCTCCCACCCCGCGCGCGTCACCCGGTAGAGCGCCTTGACCTCCTCGGGCAGCGGAAGGCCCAGGCGCTGCTCGGCGGCGGCGATCTCCTCCTCGGTGGCCCCGATGGCGTCCGGCAGCCGTCCGCGAAGCGTCCGTTCCAGCAGTGCCGCGTCCGCCGACGGGGCCGGGCGGGCCCCGTCCGACGGCTCGGGCAGACGGCGCCACGGCTCGGGGACGGCGCCCTCGACCAGGGTCAGCGCGCCCACGGCCCTGCCGATGCCGGACACGGCCGCCGGACCGTGGTCGAACAGCCGCAGCACCGCCGCTCCGTCCGGCGGGATCTCCGCGGTGAACTCGATGTCGCTCACTCCGGCCCCGACGAGCGTGTCCCGCACCCGCTCGATCGCGTCGTGCTCCGCCTGGTTGTCCGACACCAGCATGGCCCGGCCGGGCTGCGGGTAGCGCCACTTCACGGGCACGCTGTACGAGCCGCGGCCGATGCTCCCCGCCACCTGGCCGCCGGGCACGGCCAGGGTCTGCGCGTGCGCGGCCCGCAGCAGCCGCAGCAGCGGCTCCCAGGTCCTGAAGTCGTACAGCGAGGACAAACGGGCCTCCGATGAGTGCGGTGATCGCGGCGTCCGCGATTGTGCCCGCCCCCTACGACAACCCCCTCGACCGGCGGATCCTCGTGAGGTCGGGCCTTTCCTTCGAGACGGCCGGATCGGGTGGAACTCCGTCCGCCGCATCCTGGCAGTCCCGGTCGCCGTGCGGACATCCCACGATCCTGGGAGGCGCCGGTCCTGCGGCGCCCGGAACCGCGCTGACCCTTCGTCATCACACCTTTGGACGAGGGCAGATGGAGCCCGGCGCGGCCGTGCGCCCGGAGCCCCGTCCTCCTCTTGACGGCGGCGGGCCGTGTCCACCATGGTGTGCACCACTCCCTCGCACCGCTGCCCCATCGGAACCCCCACCCGGAGACGGCATGCGTGCACCCGTTCACCCCCACCCCGCCACCCGCCGGCGCGGACGCGGCGGGCTGTCCGTCGGCCTCGCCGTCGCCGCCCTCACCGCGGCCGCCTCGACCGTCGGCCTGGCCGTCACGGCGGCCGATCCGCTCCCGAGGGTCGACCTGATCGTCAACGGGGCCTTCGACTCGTACCCCTGGATCTGGACGTGCGACCCCGAGGTCCGGACCAGCAGCATCCCGCACGACCACTACGTGTCGGGTGCGCCGACCGCCACCGGCAACGCGCGATGCGCCCAGCGGGTGCGGGTCCAGCCGAACTCCGACTACACGCTCTCCGCCACGGTGCGCGGCGCGTACGCCTTCGTCGGCGTCACCGGCGCGGCCGGTGAGAACGCCTCCACCTGGTCGAGCCAGAGCAGTTGGAACAACCTGTCGGTGCAGGTCACCACCGGACCGGCCACCACCGAGCTGACCGTGTACTTCCACGGCTGGTACGAGCAGGCGGCCTACGACGTACGGCGGGTGTCCTTCGTCGGCCCCGGCTTCGAACCGAGCCCGTGCGGTGAGTCGGCCACCCCGTCGCCGACGGCGACCGGCCCCGCGACCCCCTCGCCGTCCCCCACCTGCCGGCGTACGTACATCCCCTGACGGCCGACCGCCCCCCACCTCGCATCGGAGGATGCCATGCGCTCGTTCCGCCCCCGCCCTCGGCCCCGCCACGCCCATCGCGGCAGCTCCGTCGGCGCCGCCCTCGGCGCCCTCGTCCTGGCCGGCACCGCCGCCCTCACCGCGCACGGGACCGCCACCGCCCAGCCCGCGCCGCTGGACTGGATCCAGAACGGCAACTTCCGCTACCCGCTCTCCCTGGGCTGGCACTGCCAGGGCGAGTTCGTGCAGACCGGCCAGGTCGTCGAAGGCCGCCCCAGCGGAACGGACTACGCCGGCTGCACGCAGACGGTACCGGTCGTGCCCGACACCCGGTACCAGTTCTCGGCGTACATGTCCGGCCCCTACACCTTCGTGACCATCTCCGGGACCGGGACGGACACCGGGACGGTGACGCTCTGGGACAGCGGGACGACCTTCAAGTCCCTGGCCACGACCCTCCTCATCGGCGACTCCCGGGAGGTCACCGTCACCTTCCACGGCTGGTACGGCCAGGGGCCGTACCAGGTCAGCCAGGTCCAGATGATCGGGCCGATCTACCCGAGCGGGTGCGAGTTCCCCACCCCCACCCCGGGGGTGCCGGCCCCGACCTCCACCAAGCCCTGCATGCCCCGCCCGACCACGCCCCCGACCGGCCCCGGCGTCCCCACCCCCACACCCACCGCGCCCTGACGGGCGCCTTCCCACGGCGCGCGTCAGGCGGGCGGGGTCGCGAAGTAGACGCCCTCGCACAGTTCGCGAGCGATCCGCGCGTAGCGGCCGACGTCGCGCAGCGGGCCGTCCTCCAGGCGGCGCCAGTCCCGGACCGCCCGTGCCGCCGCCCGGCGAAGGTCGGCGGGGCCGGTGTCGTCGGGCAGGCGCAGCCGGGCGGCGGGGGTGCGGCCGGTGGCGAGGGCGATCAGGGCGGCGGCGGTGTCCTCGTCGACTTCGAGCCGCTGCCCGGCCACCGCGGCCAGGGCCCGGGCGAGTTCGTGACGGCGCAGTTCCGGGTGACCGCGCAGCTCGCCGATCCGGGTGCGGGCCTCCCGCAGGACGTCGGCGGGCAGGCCCTCGCCGGAACCGAGGGCCGTCTCGACGGCGCCCAGCGCGGCGGCCGACCGCAGCGCGTCGGCGGCGTCGACGAAGCGAAGCCGCAGGTGCTCGACGACGGCGGCGATGCCGGAGGCCGCCCGGAACTCGGCGAGCAGGGCGGCGGCCCCGATCGGGCGGCCCTCGGCCCGGGCCCGGCGGGCGGCGGTCAGGGCGGTGTCGATGCCGTGGACGCCGAGCAGGCCGAGCAGCCGTTCCCGTTCGGGGCGGGTGAGCGGCGCGTCGTCCCAGTCGAGGAAGCGCCGGCCGGAGTAGAGGGCGCGGCGCAGCGCGCCGGCGGGGGCCTCGGCGAGTCGGCGGACCAGGGCGGCGTCCGGTTCGGTGAAGTCGTCGCCGAGGGCGGTCTGGGCGAGCAGGCCGACCACCGGGAGCACCTCGTCGACCAGTCCGGCGAGCCGGCCGGCGTTGGTCGCGGCGACCTGCCGGGCGCGCGGCCAGGGGTCGCCGTGGCCCTCGCCGAGCAGGTCGATCCGGCTGAGCACGCCGACGGCGTTGAGCGCGGTCATCCGGCCGTCGGCCTGGGAGCGCAGGGCGCCCAGCGCCTCGGCGTCGCCCGCGCCGGGGTGCGGCATGACGTAGATCATCGCATCGGCGCGGGCGAGGGCGTCCAGCGCGGGCTCGTCGAGGCCGCTGAGCGAGTCGAGGCCGGGGGTGTCGACGAGCACGCAGTCGCCGGCGGGCCGCAGCCCGGCGGCCTCGACGACGACCTCGGCGATCCGGTCGGTGCTCACGCCGAGGTCCCGGGGGTCGCGCGGCAGACCGCCGGCCTGCCAGTGGGCGGTGCCGTCCCGCTGCCGGACCTGGATCCGGTTGAGCCGGCCGGGCCGGAACCAGGCGACCACCGTGGTGCACTCGGTGGCGGCCGAAGCGGCGAGCCGCCGGCCGAGCAGGGCGTTCACCAGGGTGGACTTGCCCGCGTTCATCCGGCCGCCGACGGCGATCCGCAGGGTGCGCTCGGCCAGCCGTTCGTGGACCGCCCGGACCGCCTCCGCGGTCGGCCCGGGCGGCAGCCTGTCCGCCAGCCCGGCGCAGAACGCGGCCACCACCGGGGCGAGTTCCGCGTCGGGCGCGGGGACGGTCACCGCCTCACCGCCCGGGCGGGCGCGCCGGCCGGCGGGGCGGTGCCGCGCTGCTCGCGGTCCAGCAGTTTCGCCAGGCGCCGGGCCGGGCGGCTCAGTACGGCCAGCTCCTCCTTGCGCTCGCGCAGCTCCTCCTCCCAGTACTTGAGCCGCTTGGCCGCGCTCTCCACACCCTTGAACCAGGAGACCAGGCTGTCGACGCCGTTGGCCTCCTTGCGCAGGTCCTTGACGAAGCCCTTGGCCGTCTCCAGGTGCCCCGCCACCTGCCGCTCCTGGTGGCTGAGCAGGGTGGACAGGCACCACAGCACCGGCACGGCGACGCCGCGCGGCGAGGGTCCGCAGGAGACCGCGACCGCCGTCCCGCGGACCCGGCCGCCCTCGGCCACCAGCTCCTCCAGCGGGCCCATGGCCGCCCGGGCACGGGCCCAGTCGGCCGGGTCCCTCACCAGGTCGGCCTTGGTGTAGGCGAGCACGACCGGCAGCGGCGTCTGCTGTCCGTCGACGGCACGGTGCAGCAGGACGACGGTGCGGCGCACCTCCTCGTGGGAGTCGGGGTCGGTGGCGAGGCGGTGGGCGTCGGCGAAGACGACCACCGCGTCCGCGTGGGTGAGCCGTTCCAGCAGCTGCGCGGTCTCCGGGTCGTCGGCGGCGGAGCTGGTGAGCGCCCCGCCCCGGTAGTCCGTCCACGCGAAGCCGAGGATCTCGCTCCGCCCGTATCGCAGGCCGGCCGTCAGCTCGGTGCGCCGCGAGGACGGCGGCGGGTAGACGCCTTTGCCCAACCGGCGCCCGGTGGAGGTCAGTTCGTCGGCGGTGCGGCGGTCGGCGGTGACCAGCCGGAAGCCCTTGCGGTCGCTCGCGAGGTGGGTGAACATCGCGGCCAGGTAGCTGCTCTTGCCCGCGCTGCTGTGGCCGAGGGCGACCACCCGCAGGTTCATCAGGTCCATGCGGTCAGCTCCGGTACGGGTCGGGTGTGCCGGGGGTGGCGCCGAGCGCGTGGGCGAGGGCGAGGCCCTCGTCACGCAGGGCGGTGAGCGAGCCGATCCGGCGCTTGGCGCGGTCCCGGGCGGCGCCGAGGTCGGCCGCGGCGGTGGCCAGGTTGCGGCGGTGGTCGGCGAGTTGGCGCTCCAGCCGGAGCCGCTCGTCGGCGATCGCCTGGTCGAGCGCGACGGCGAGCCGGTCGGTCAGTTCGTCGACGTGGGCGGTGATCTGGGCGGGGATCTCGGTGCTCAGCTCGGTGAGCACCCGGTTGAGGTGGCGGGTGGCGTCGCCGCGCACCCGGCCGAGCTCGGCACGCTGGCGACGGCGGCGGGTGAGCACGGCGAGCATCGCGTAGCTGGCGACGGCGGGCAGCAGCACGCTGCTGGTGACCAGGGCGACCACGGTGCCGAAGGTGGCGGCGGTGCCGACCGACGGGATGACGCTCTCGATCACACCCAGGGCGCCGCCTTCCCGATGGGTGGAGTGCACCATCTCCGGCAGCGCGGCGCCGCGTTCGGCACGGATCAGGGCGCCGCCCTCGACCGTGGCGAGCTCCGTTCCGGGCCGTCCGGCGGGCCCCCGGCCGGCATCCGGCCGTCCGGCGTCGAGCACCGTGGCGCACTCGCTCCGCACCCGCTCCTCCAGGACGGCGAGACCGCGCCGGGCGGCGTTGTCCAGCTGCAGCCAGACCGCCTCCACCTGGGCCTCCAGTTCGGCCGGGAACTCCTGGGCCAGAGCGGCGGGTTCGGCGGTGGCGATCTTCGCCTCGGCGAGCTGGCGGACGTCGTTGAGGCTGCGCCGGAAGCCGAGCTGGAGGGTGTTCTTGAGATCGCGGGCGCCGGTCGACAGAGCGCGCCGCCACTGGGCGCTCTCCGGCTGGAGCAGGCGCAGCCCCTCCTCGGCTCGCTCCACCTCGGCGGCCAGGGTCGGGTCCTGCTGCAGCGAGCGCAGGTGCAGCTCCTGGTCGGCGAGCGGGGCGGCGAGCGCGGCGAGACCGACGTGCACCACGTTGGCGAGCCGCAGGTCGGCGGCGCGGGCGGCGATCCGTCGGCGCAGCAGCGCGTCCAGCGGTTCGAATCCGCTCTCCTCCAACAGTTCTTCCGCGTCCTGGAGTTCGCCCGATCCGGCGGCGTCGGCGGCGTCCCGACGGGCCCGGTTGCTGACCGGGAACCAGGGGGCTTCGGCGTGCCGGGGGGCGTGCCGGGCGAGCAGTTCGCGGTTGCGTTCGAGAACGGCGGGCCAGGCGTCGTGGCTGTCGGTCTTGGTGAGCACGAAGACCGTCTCGGCGGTGCGCTCGGTCGCGCGGGCGAGGAAGTCCAGTTCGGAGCGGGTGAGTTCGCTGGATCCGTCGACCACGAAGACCAGCGCGTCGGCGTTCTCCAGGGCGGCCAGGGCGAGTTGGGCGTGGCCGCTGACCAGGCCGCCGACGCCGGGGGTGTCGACGAGTTCCAGGCCGGCGGCGAGCAGCGGGACGGGCAGTTCGACCTCGACGTGGTGCACGTCGAGGCGGTGCGGGCGGCCGGTGGCCGGGTCGACGGCGGCGTACTCGGCGATCCGCTCCAGCGGGATCGGTTCGGGGGTGCCGAGGGTGCCGGGGGTGCCGGGGGTGCCGTCGGGCGGATTGGGGCCGGGCAGCAGGAAGGCCTCGGCGCGCGGTCGTTCACCGTGGCGGACGACGACGTGCACGCCGGTCGCCACGTCGGCGTCGACCGGGAGGAGGTCCCAGACGCCGACCAGGCTGTTGATGGTGGAGCTCTTGCCGCGCTTCTTCTCGCCGACGACGACCAGGGAGGCGGCGCCGGCGGCGGCCCGGGCGGCCTCCGCGCGGACGCGCCGGGCGCCGTCGGCGGCGGCCTCGGTGCCGGTGCCGGTGCTGCTGCCGGCGCTCCGGCCATCGTCGGGGGTCTCGGCGGCGGCGCGGGCGGCGCGTTCGAGGAGGTCGGCGGTGCGGGTCGCGAAGTCCAGCACGCGGGCGCGGGACGGGGCTTCGGGGCGGGGCCGGGTCATGAGGGCTCTCCCGTGGCGGGGTCGGTCCGGTCGGCGGGGTCGGCGGGGTGGGCGGGGTCGGCGGGGTCGGCGGGGTGGGCGGGGTCGGCGGCCGGGGCCGGGGCCGCCGGTGCGACGGGCGGCGGTGCGACGGGCGGCGGCTCGGGCTCGTCGTCGAACTCGCCGAACATGCCCGACAGGTTGGCCTCCTTCGGGTCGACCGACCGGGTGCGCCAGCGCGGCCGCTCGTCGGTGCCCGGACGGGGCGCACCGGGCCCGGGCTCGCCGCCGAACGGCGCCGGGCGCGCCGGTCCGGAGCCCGGCTCGCCCAAGCCGTCGTACGGGTCACGACCGGTGGCCGGGTACGGGCCCGCCACCGGGTACGGGCCCGCCGCCGGGTGCGGCGCGGTGACCGGGTGCTGGCCGGGCGGAGGCTCTCCGCCGGGGCGCTTCCCGGTGGCCGGCCGGTCGGTCTCCGACCGCCCCCGGTGCTTCGGTGCGGCGTCCCGGCGCTCCGGTTCGCCCTGCCCGGCCTGTTCCTGCTCGGGATCCTCCGACCAGAAGGCGTCGACCACGGCCCTCCGGAGCTTCCCCAGGCCGCGCGCCCCTCGCACCCACCCGGACGAGCCCGGCTTCGCCTCCGACCCCTGCTCGGGCGTCGGCCCGAACTGCGATGGCCTCGGAGGTGTCGGCGGCGCGGGCGCGAGCGGGGGCGGGGGCGGGGGCGGCGGGGGTCGCAGCAGCTCGTACCCGCGGCAGTCCGCGCTGGTCAGATGGGTGATCCGCCCCGCGTCGGCGTCCGAGCGCCGCCGCCAGCCGGTGACCAGCACGCACCTGCCGAGCCCGGCCACGGCCGCCGCCCAGAGACCGGGGGCGTCCGCCTCGGGCAGCAGGTGGCCCCCCGCCGGATGGGCGGGCCGCCAGGCCGGCGGCAGCAGCACCGGGGCCGCCGACCCCGCGGCCCCGGGCGCCCCTTCCGCGTGCTCCGCGTGCTCCGGCCAGGGGGCGGCGACCGGCCGGGTGGTGCGCGGCTCGGCCTCGTCCCGGCCGACCGCCTCCCAGGTCGGGGCGATCCACTCGGTGTAGACCGGTCCGGCCCAGTCGGCCAAGTGACCTGCCAGCTCGTCGAGTTCGGGGATCCGCCCACCGGTGCCGGCCGACCCGGGCCGGTACCAGCCGACGAAGCCGTACAGCGGTCGCCCGAAGCGGTCCTGCACCATCACCCGGCTGATCAGGCCCAGCTCGCAGGCGACCCCGATCAGGACGCCCCGGCCGTCGCGGTGCAGCAGGAAGCGCGGGCCGTACTCCAACCGGATCCCGCCGGCGACGGCGGCGCGCACGGCGTCCCCCACCGGCCCCTGCCGGTCGACCCCCGCGGGCAGCGCCCGCCACCACTGGTCGACCCGCAGGGTCCGCCCGTAGACGACCGCCGACCAGCCGCCGGGCGCGGCACTCCCCGCCGTTCCGGCGACGGCGGCGGCGCGCTCGGACTCGGGCCCGTGGTTCGTCGCACTCGTCATGGCATTCGTCCGTCCGTCAGTCCTCGGTTCCACGGCCCGTCCATCCCGTCCCGCCCCGTCCTGTCCGTCCCGCCCGTCCTGCCCATCAGTCCGTCAGCAGCCGGCCGTCGCGGAAGATGGCGACCCCGCGCAGTTCCTCGTCCAGCTCCCGGCAACGGTCCTGGGCCCGCTCCAGGTCGGCCGAGGTCGCCGAGCTGCTCGCGACCAGCCGGTCGATCTCCTGCCGGGCGCTGGTCTTCTGCGCGCCCTTGAACAGTCCGCCGAACAACCCCTGGCTGAGCGCGGCCAGTTCACCGCGCGAGGCGTCCAGGCTGTCGGCGAGCCGGCCCATCTCCTGCCGGTTCCGCACGATGCCCTCGCTGAGGTAGTGGCGGAGGCTGAAGATGATCGGCAGGTGGAGGTTCTTCGGGGCGATCCGGCTGGCGTCCACGGTGGCCTGGGCCGCCGCGCCGAAGTTGCCGAGCTGGACGGCGCAGAGGGCCACCGTGACGCCCTCGGCGTCGTCGCCCCCCAGCACCGGGACCAGCCTGGGGAAGTTCCGGCCGGCCGTCTGGAGCGCCTCGGAGGCCCGCAGTCCGGTGCGCTCGGCCAGCAGGTCCGCCTTGGTGAGCAGCACGGTGACCCCGGGGACCGGCTCGCGTTCCGCCAGGCGCTCGCTGAACACCCGGGAGATCGCGCGGCTGAAGCGGGAGATCTCCATCGGGTCGTCGTCCCGGTCGAGGTTGCCCGGCGCGCCGTGCTTGATCCACTCGGCCACGTGCTCGGAGTCCAGCGCCAGGATGATGCTGTCGGAGCGCATCAGCCGGTCCTCCAGCAGCGCGACGTCCTCGGCGGCGTTGCGGCGGTCCAGGGCGGCGTTGCCGCGGAAGTCGACGCAGTCGATCTTCATGAGGTCGCGCATGCCCCGGCGGAACACGAACTCGTAGGAGATCGGCCGGTCCGAGGTGGCCTTGGGCATGGTGCCGGTGCGGCGCAGCCGGGCCCAGTCCTCGGCGAGGTCGAGGTCGAGGTCCGGGTCGGTGGTGTAGAGGTAGTAGCCCTGCACACCCATGGAGAGGCGGTTGTACATGCCGTGCAGGTAGGCGGTCTTGCCGGAGCCGCTGGCGCCGAGCATGGTCATGGTGAGGGTGGGAACCGTCATGGTGCGCTGTCCTTCGTCTCGCGGGGTCGGGGGTGGCGCTGTTCGGTGTCCAGGGGGTGGGGCGGGTGCTCACCCGCTCGGTGGGCGTCAGAACGAGAGGACGTCCGCCAGCAGTTCGCCGAGCCGGTCGGCGGGCTCCACCAGCGGTTCCAGGCGGGCCAGTTCGGCGGCGGCCCGGGAGCGGTCGCGGTCGCGGATGGAGGCCCAGGACGGCTCGTCCTCCCACCAGCTGCTGATCCGGTCCCAGAGGGTGTCGCGCTGGTCGGCGAGCCGCGCCGAGGCCATCAGCCGCTCGATCGAGGCGGACAGCTCCATGGCCCGGCCGATGATGCCGAACCTCAGCGTCCACAGCACCGGCAGCGCCACGCCCTCCGGCTCCGGTCCGCAGACCAGCGGGATGAACGCCCCCTGGATGTGCCGGGTCTCCTGGACCGCCTCGATCAGCGGGAGGAACGGGACGAAGAAGCGCTCCTCCGCGTCGGGGGCGCCGAGGTCGACCAGGTCGGTCTTGGTGAGCGCGATCACCAGCGGGGTAACGCTCTCCTCGCGGTCGGTGACGGCCTGGTGGACGCGGACGACGAGCCGGCGGACGTCCTCGGCCGCCTCGGGGTCGGTGTCCAGACGCAGGGCGTCGACGAAGAGCACGATGCCGTCCGCCGCGACCAGGTCGTCGTGCAGTTGGGCGGCCTGCCGGCTGGAGCGGCGGTGTTCGGTGAGCGCGCCGCCGCGGTGGTCGGTCCAGCGGAACGGGAAGATCCCGTCGCCGTCGTGGCAGAGCACGAACTCGTAGCAGCGGGGCCGGTCGCTGGCGCGGGGGTAGCGACCGCGCAGGATGGCGCGCGCGTCGGCGAGCAGCGAGCGGTGGGCGTCACGGTCGTCGGTGCGCAGGGTCATGCCCTCGACCCCGTCACACATGGCGGCGTACATGAGGGAGAGGTAGCTGGTCTTCCCGGCCGCACTGTGGCCGAGCATCACGATGTCCATGGGGTTCCTCGCGGCTCTCGCGGGTCCTCGGGCGGGGCGGTCCGCGCTCCGACCGACTGTTTCCGGACCGGCCGTTTCCGGACCGGCCGCTTTCGGGGCAGGGAGGGGCCGGGCAGGGCGGGGCCAGGCAGGGTGAGGTGGAGTGACTACGGCGACGTGGACGGCAGACGTGCTCAGAACCAGAGTTCTGGATCGACCTCGTCCGGGTAGTGGGCGACGGTCCAGCGGCGGGGGCCGTCCGCCGACGCGGCTTCCTGTGCGGCCTCCTCCCCCGCATCCGTTCCGGTGTCGGCGCCGGCCGGGGCGGGCGGGTCGGTGAGTGCGCCGAGGGCCACGGCGGCCTTCGGGTCGGCGGCCAGGTCGGGGATCCGGCCCAGCCGGGTGGCGACCAGGTCGGCCACCGGCGGCGTCCTGCTGGCCGCGCCGCAGAGCACGACGGCTCCCAGCTCGGCCGGGGTCAGCCCGGCCCGGGAGACGGTCCGCTCCAGCAGCTCGATCGAGGCGGTGAGCGCCGGGGCGACGGCCGCCCGGTATTCGCCGCCCTGGACGACGAACGGCTCGGGGTAGCCCGGCACCGCGAGGTACACCGTGCCGGTGCTCGACAGGGACTCCTTGGCCAAAGTCAACTCGCGGGCGAGCTGGGCGCGTTGATGGGTCGAGGTGGGCGTCCGGTCGGCCCAGAGCCGCTGCCACGGTTCGGGGTCGAGGTCCAGCGCCCGGTCGCGGAGCAGTTCGAACAGGGCCTGGTCGAGGTCGCGGCCACCGAAGTCCGGGTCCCCGGCCACCGCGACGGCCCGGAAGCCCGCCCCCTCGCGGCGCAGCACGGCGGTGTCCACGGTGCCGCCGCCGAGGTCGTAGACGGCGATCGGCCCGGCGCCCTCCGCCTGGACCTCCGCCGCGTGGAAGCGAGCGGCGGCCACCGGCTCGGGCAGCAGTTCCGGCGCGTCCAGCCCGGCCAGCCGGGCGGCCTCGACCAGCCGGTCCAGATCACCCGGGGACCAGTCGGCCGGGTGGGTGAGCACGGTGCGCGCCGGCTCCGTCCCGCCACGCTGCGCCCGCGCCTCGTCCGCGGCACGGGCGAGCACGGCGGCGGCCAGCTCGACGGTGGCGACTTCGCCGCCGTCCAGCAGCACGGCCGACTGCCGGAGCAGCGCCCGCTTGGGGTGCAACTCGGCGCGTTCCGGCCGCTGGGCGGCGAGTTGGACGGCGGCCCGGCCGGTGAGCAGCCGGTCGTCGTCGTCCAGGCAGACCAGGGACGGCAGGTAGCGGCTGTTCTCGATCTCGACCGCCGTCACCACCACACCGGACGCCACCGCGCCGGACGCCGCCGTGCCGGCCTGCTCGACGCGTACGGCCGCGCTGGTGAAGCAGGTACCGAAGTCGATCGCCAACGACCAGTCAGACACGTGACCTCACAGGTGAGTTGCTGCGGCGCACGGGCGCACGGGCGGAGCGGGAAGTCGGGCCTCCGGCACCCCCGCCAGGATGGTAGGGCCCCGGGGGCAACTGTGGAGAAATTCGGCACATCTTGTAACAATGGCATGGCCGTTGCCGGTTGAGCACGGCCCGGACGCGCCGGGTGGCACCCCGCTCCCCCGGGCCGGGGTGCCGCGACCAGTCTCGGCGCGGCGTTCGACCGAAACACCGTCAGGTGACCGAATTCGCGCAGCTCCTTATCGATTCGCCCTCTCGACCGGTCCGTGCAAGAGTCGGAACCGGACAGCGCGGGACACACCGCCACCCCGCGCAGGGAGGTTCCGATGAGCACGCCCGGCCCGACCACCGTCCCCGGGGCGTTCGCCACCGCTTACGGCGCCAACGGCCCCGCCGAACGCCGCTGGATCCGCGAACTCCCCACGATCGCCACGGACTTCCTCGACCGCTGGACGCTGAGCCCGGACGGTGCGCCCGCCCACGGCATGGCCTCCCTCGCCCTACCGGTCCGCCGCGCGGACGGCTCGCCGGCCGTGCTGCGGCTGCACCACGTCCGCCCCGAGACCGCCGGAGTGGCGGCCGGACTACGCGCCTGCACCCAGATCGCCATCGCCACCACCCTCCTACGCCACCGCAGCGGATAGCCCCCCGTAGAGCTGCACAGGAAGTCGGCCCACCCGACTTCCTGTGCAGCCCCACTCCCCACCCAAACCCGGCCACACCCCTCCCACCACCACGGCACACCCGATCCCCATCAAGCAGGTCCGCATCACGGTGCCCTTGGGCTCCCGGTCGGCAACCTGCCGATGAAGCAGACGGAGCGTCGGCGCAACCTTGATGGCGGGCGGACCGCCCCGGCGGCCGCGCCCGCCGGGGCAGCCCGCGCGGGCGTGGACCGGGCGCGCCGGGCGCGCGCCAGCTTCTCTTCCATCGGCCACCCGGCCGTGGGCCGGAACCGGCCGGGTGACCGACCGGTTGCACTCGCGTGAACCACGTCCGCCGCGCCGTTCGCGGTACCGCACTTTTCGTCACCCGTATCTGCTCCGCCGTCGAGCGCCTCGACGCCCGCGCCGACGCCGCCCTGCGGGCTCGGCTGCGCCCGCTGGTCACCCGCCTTGCCGGTCTGGTGCAACGGATGGCCGCCGCGAACTGCAGCGACGCCCTCACCCGTCACCTCCCCTGCCGCACCGCCCGCGAGCGCACCCCCGACCCCTCCGGAGCCACCGACCCGTCACCGCTCGACGACTGACCGACGACTGGTAAACGGCCGAGCGGTACCTCGGCACGGACGAGGACCACCGCCCGCGCCACCCGGTGGAGGTGTCCGCCGAACGGGCCGGGCGTGCCCTCGCCGCCCGCCTCTCGGTGCCCTTCCACTTCGCCTCCCCGGACTCCCCCGACGACGAGGCGCCGCGCCGGCGCCCCTGATCCACGATCGACGGCCCACCGTGCCCGGCGTGCCGCACCCGCGCCGGAGCGGGGCGGGCCCGTACGGTCGGCGCATGCTCTTCGGCCTGCCGGCGGCGCTGGCCGCCGCTCTGCTCACCGGGTCCGCCACCGTGCTCCAGGCGGTCGGGGCCCGCCGAGCCGCGGCCGGGCAGCGGCCCGGCGGGGCGGCCGCGCTGGCGGGGGCGTTCCGGCAGTGGCCGTTCCTCGCCGGGGTGGGGATGGACATGCTCGGGTTCGGCGCCGAGCTCCTCGCGCTGGACCGGCTACCGCTGTACGAGGTGGAGGCGGTGCTCGCGTCGGCGCTCGCGGTGACCGCCGTCGGCGCGGCCCGAGTGCTGGACGTGCGGCTGCGGCGCAGCGAGTGGGTCGGGGTGGCGGCGGTGTGCGCGGGGCTCTGCGTGCTCGCGGTCAGCGCGGGGCGCGACGGCCCCGGCCACGGCACCCCGGCGCTGCGGCTCGGGACGCTGATCTGCTCGGTGCTGCTGATCGGCGCGGGCTTGGCGGCCGTGCGGCTCGGCGGGAGTCGGCGGGCGCCGCTGCTGGGGCTGGTCGCCGGCCTGCAGTTCGGTGTGGTCGGCGTCGCCGTGCGGGTGCTGCCGGACGCCCGGTTCCCGGACCTGCTGACCGAACCGGCCGCCTACGCCATCGCGTTCGCCGGGCTGGGCGGGTTCGCGGCGCTGACCTGGGCGATGCAGAACGGGTCGGTCACGGCGGCGACGGCCGCCATGGTGCTCGGCGAGACGCTGGGCCCGGCCGTCGTCGGCGTGCTGCTGCTCGGCGACCACACCCGCCACGACCTCGAACCGCTCGCCGTCCTCGGCTTCGCGGCGGCGGTGTTCGGGGCGCTCACCCTGGCCCGCTTCGGGGACGCCGAACAGCCCGCCACCGCCGGGGCGGCGACCTGACGGCGTTACGGCGGACGGGCCGCACCCGATCACGGAGCGGTTCCGGTCCCGGCGGCAGCGGTTGTTCCGGCGGCCGGCCGGGTACCCCCGGGGGCGGGACTGGACGGGGCGGGGGCCACCGGCACGGAGGGGACGACCATGGCGCTCCACTGCGAACTGTGCGGCAGTCGCACCGACGGCGCCGAGCGGCTCGGCCGCTACTGCCCGGGCGAGTACTGCGGCACCGATCTGCGGGCCGGTCCGGACGCGGGTGTGCGGGCCTGGTGCGAACCGCCGCGCCGGTTCGGGACCGTCGGCGGCACGGTCCTCCTGGACCTGCTCGTGCACAACGCCGGGCCGCAGCCGGCCGGTTTCCGGCTCGACCCCGTCGAACCCCTCCGGGGGCGGCTGGACTTCGACCGGCGGGCCGTCGAGGAGCCGCTGTCCTCCGGCGCGACCCGCCGGATCGAGCTCCGGTACACGGTGCCGCTCGACCTGGTCGCGCTGGGCCCGGACATCGCCTCCCGGTTCGGCGTTCCCGGCGCCGGCGCGGCGGGGCGGGTGCAGGGCACGCCGCACGCCCGGATCGGGGTGGCGCTGCGGGTCGCCGCGGTGCCGGAGCGCCTGGGCGCGGCCTGCGCGGCGTTCGCGGTGGACGTGCCGGAACGCCCCGCGCCGCCCGGGCGACCCGCGCACCCCGAGCGTCCCGGGGCCGCCACCGACGGACGCCCGCGGGACGGGAGCAACACCGGGGAGCACCACGGCGAGCAGCCGCCCGGCCGGCGGCCGGGCGGCTGCGGGCCCCTGGCGCTCGCCGTCCTGGTGGTCCTCGTCGCCGGCTTCGTCGCGATCGCACTCATCCTCGTCCTCGGCGGGAGCCCCGGAACGACGTCGCCCCGCCCGGAGCCCGCGAAGGTCGGCCCACGGCCCACCGCCACCGATGGAAACCGTCTCTCACCCGCATCTTGACGTTGCGTCGGCTCCGCCGGGCGCCTCGGGATGCGACATGTCGGTGGAAGGTGCTTGCATACGGGGCATGTCTGACGATCTGCATGTCGATGGTGCCGGGACCCACCCCGGGGAGGTACCGGGGAGCCCGGGGGCCGGGACCTCGGAAGCCGCGGCCGACCGGCCCGCCTCCGTCCCCCCGGAGGCCGAGTTCGTCGAAGAGTGGGAGCTCTCCAAGGGCAGCCCGAAGCTGCCCGCATGGGCGGTCGGAGAGCGCGACGGCGACGCGCTCACCGGCCGGTGGCAGCTGTGGCGCACCGACGGGACGCCGTTGGAGGAGAGCGACTGGCGCGCCGGCAGGCGCCACGGCACGCTGCTGCGCCACCACGACGACGGCACCCTGGCCGTCCGTGCCGAGCACCGCGACGGCGTGCCGGTCACGGTCACCGGCCACCGCTGCGACCACCCGAGCAGCGACCCGTTCTCGTTCGACGGCCTGGACCCGGTCCTCCGTACCGTGGTCCAGGAGTACGACGAGCAGGGCATCCGGATCCGTCAGGCCTGCTTCGCCGCCGACGGCACCGAGGTGACCTTCGAGGGCGGGCCGGTACCGGAGCGTCCGGCCGGTGTGCCGGAGCCCGCCACCTTCTGGCCGGACGGCGAGTGGTCGGCGCCCCGCTGGCGGCAGGACGGCGTCCTCCAAGGCGTGGCCCGGCACTGGACGGGGGACGGCGCGGCGGACCGGCTCGTCTACAACCGCGACGGCAGGGAGATCGCCCGCTTCCCCCGGGGCGACGCCAAGGCCTCCCCGCTGATCGAGGCCGCCCGCGACGGCGACGCCGCGTCGGTCGAGCTGTGCCTGGAGGCGGGGCTCGGCGCCTCCCCGGGCGCGGCCCGGCACGCCGCCTTCGAGGGGCTTCCGGAGCTGGCGTTGCGGCTGCTGCGGTCGGAGCCGGCCGAGGCCGGGCAACTGGCCGAGATACGGACCCCGCCCGCGGTGCCGTCCACCGGCGTGCCCGAGGACGCGGTGTGGGTGGCGGGCCTGCTCGCGTTCGTCGACGGCGCGGTCGACGGGACGACCGGGGCGGCGGTCGGGACGTGGCGGCTGTGGGAGCAGGCGTGGGAGAGCACCTGCGACACGGAGGGACCGAGCTACTACGAGCCCGACAGCTTCTACCACGGCTACGAGGAGGCCGACTTCGCCGACGGCCGACAGGTGGAGCGCAGAAGGTACCTGAACTCCGGCAACCCGTACCGGCTGAAGCGCTACCGGCCGGACGGCACCCTGCTGTTGGATCGCGAGTACCAGGACGGGGTGCCCAGGCGCGAGCGCGAGTGGCCCGCGGACGGCAGCACCGTCCAGCGCCGGTTCCACGCCGACGGCGCCCTCCGTGCCGAACGCACCGAGCGGGACGGCGTCCTCGTCACCGAGCGCTGGTACGGCGCCGACGGCACCCGGACGGCGGACGTCACGCCCACCGACGTCACGGTCGACGGGGCGGCGGTCGAACGGTGGCGCGCCGTGGACGCGGCCGGGGCGGTCATCGCCGAGGGGTACGTCGAGCCCGGCATCCGCGGCGGCCCGGTCGGGGAATGGCACGTGTTCGACACCGGAACCGGAACCGCCGACACCGACGGCAACGGCAACACCGAGCCGGGAACCGTGACGTTCGACGGTCTCGACCTCGCCCGCGACGAGGACCTCGGCACGGCCGCCCGCGCCCTCCACACCTGGCGCACGGCGCCCGTGCCGAGCGAGCTGCACGGCGTCGAGGAGGTGCCGTGGGACGAGCTCGAAACCTTCTACGGCGACCCGGAGGATGTGCCGTTCCTGCTCAAGGGCCTGGCCGTCGACGACCCGGAGGCCTTCCACCTGGCCCTGGGACAGCTGTCCGACCTGCTGCTGCACCAGCACACCATCACGGCGGCCACCGGTCCGGCGTTCCGCTACATGGCGGCGCTGGTCGGCCGCGTCGACGATGCCGGACCCCGGCCCGCGCTGCTGGAGTTCCTGACCGACATCGCGACGCGTGACGGCGGCCTCGAAGCCGCCCGGGAACTCAAGCGCGTCCTCGCCGGTCTTCCCGCCGACGGCACCGACCCGGCCGAGCACTTCGCCGACCACGGCGCCGAGTCCGCCTACCACGAGGTCTACACCGTGCTCGCCGACACGGTTCCGACCTGGACCGGCCAGGCCGCCCACGAGCGACCCGGGATCCGCCGCCGGGCCGTCGTCCTGCTCGCCGCGGCGCCGGGCGAGGCGGCGGCGAGGGCCCTGCACGAGCGCCTCGCCGTCGAGCCCGAGCCCCGGATCCGCGCGGAGATCCTGCTCGGCCTGGCCCTGCACGAGGCCGGCCCCGACACCCTCCGGGCGCTGGAGCGGCACCTCGCCGACGACGATCCGCTGCTCCGCTTCTGTGCCGCCCTGACCTGGGTGCGCACCCACCGCTCCCCCGCCCGTCGCGGCGCCAGGCCGCTGGTCGAGGCGCTCCGCGGCGAGCTGGACGCCGCCGGCTTCGCCGACCTGCACCTCGGCGCGGGCGACCCGGCCACCGACGCGGCCACCGCTCTGGCGCTCCTGCCCTCCGAGCAGGCCGAACCCCTGCTGGCCGAGCTGTGCGCAGTCCTGGACGAGGTCACCGCCATCGCCGCCGTCTCCGTCGCCAACGCCCTGCTCGACATCGTCTTCCCGACCGAGGCCTACGACGACGGCGAGCCGCTCACGGGCGCGCAGCGCACCGTGATCCGCGCGATCGCCGACAGCACCAGGGCCTGGGAGTTCAAGCTCAACCTGTGCGAGGTGCTGGACGTCAACGGCCTGCCGCGCGAGGCCGACGAACTGCGGACCCTCGCCGACACCGCGCCCGCCGCCACGACCGGCGCGACGGGCGCGGAACCGGACGAAGCGCCGTAGCGCGGGTCCGAGCGCCTGTCCCGGGTGCGGCCCCGCTCCCGGGACGGGTGGCGGGCGGCCGCAGCGGGGCCGTCACCCCGTCCGCCAGGCGCCCACGATCCAGAAGACCGCGAACCCGGTCCACAGGATCATGAAGCCCCAGAGCAGCAGGGGTCCGCCGAACAGCGCCATGGAGCCGAGCATTCCGACCCCGAAGGCTACGAACAGCCAGCCGAAGTTGGGGAAGGCGATCAGGCCCGAGAGCCGTCCGCTCACCGCTCCCCACGCGCCCGCCGCCAGGATCAGGCAGCCCAGCGCGATCCACACCAGGACCCCGCTCTCCGAGGAGGGCGCGTAGGAGTGCGTGTGGCCGCGCACCTTCAGTGCCACCACCTCGTCGTGCCACAGCCGGACTTCGGCGGGGTCGCCCTCGCGGACCTCACCGTACGTCTCCGACGAGACGTCCAACCAAGCGATCCGGTCGGGCCACTCGACCTTCACCTCGTAGTACGGCGTGCACGAGGTACCGCCCACGCCACCACCGATCTCCGCACCGCCCGCGCCGCCGCCGTTGGAGGTGCAGTGCTCGCCCTTCCGGCGGTCGAGCACCGTGACCGCCCGGCGCCCCACGCACTCCGCCCCGTCGGCCCCTTTCCCCTCCTGGTTCCCGACCTCGCAGGCCGACGAGGCGCGGTACACCATGGTCGCCCGGTACCCTTCGGCGACCTCCTGACCGCAGAGAAGGACTCCCCACCCGGCCGCGAGGACGACCAGTCCGCGCAGCCAGCCGGGCAGCCAGCCGGGCAGCCGCCCGTCGTACCAACCCCGCCCGTACCCCCGGCTCTTCACACCCTCGTGATTCCCCACGGGCGAAGCCCGTATGCGGCGCGCGCGGAGGGTGAGGTCCTCCCCTCCGCAGCCCGGAGCCGCGACTACAGACGCTGCCGGTCGCCCGACTAGGCTGCCTCCGCGGATGATCACACCGAGGGGGCGGGATGCTGACGTACCAGGACCTGGCCGGACCGGAACGGCGGGTGTGGGACGCCTGCGCCACGGGCGCGGCGGTGGACCTGCGCAGCGGCGACCCGGCCGCGGACGATCCGGTCGGCGGAGCGGCCTGGGGCGACGCACGCACGGTGCGCGCCGAGGTGATCACGACCGCCCTGCTCGGCGGCGCCGGACCGGTCGGCCCGATCCGGACGCTGTACCTGATCGGCGCCCGCGTCGCCGGGCGCCTCGACCTGCGTGGGCTGGCTGCGGCCGGTGAACTCCGCCTCGAAGGCTGCCACTTCGAGGAGCAGGTGGTACTGCGGGACGCGACGCTGCGCTCCACCAGCCTGAGCCGCTGCCGGATACCCGGGCTGGACGGATGGCTGCTGAAGGTCGACGGCAACCTCTTCTTCGAGAACTCGGTCCTCGACGGGCGGCTGACCCTCACCCGGGCCCAGATCACCGGCGAACTGCGGCTCAGCGGCGCCCGGCTCACCGCCACCGAACTGCTCGGCGCCGACGGTGCCGGCGGTGCGGTCCCGGACCCGGCGCGCGCCCCGAGCGTCTGGGCGCTGTGGGCGGGCGGCCTGGTGATGGACGGCGGCTGCTTCGCCCGCGACGGGTTCCACGCCCGCGGCGGCCTACGGCTGGTCGGCGCCCGGTTCAACGGCGGGCTGTTCATGGAGCGGGCCCGGATCGACAGCCACGGCGGCGACGCGTTCACCGGCGACGACCTCACCGCCTCCACCCTCGTCCTCGCCGGCGGCTTCACCGCCAACGGCTCGGTCCGCCTCCCGGGCGCGGCGATCCGCAGCCGGCTCTCGCTCGACGCCGCCGTGCTGGACGGCTGCGGCGCGGTGGCCCTGGACGGAAACCGACTGACCGCCGGCGACCTCCGGCTCACCCCGGCCGCCCTCCCGATCGGCACGGTCGACCTCCAGGACGCGCAGACCGTCGTCCTGCACGACAACGAGCACAGCTGGCCGGCCGACACCCGCCTGGACGGCTTCACCTACACCTCCCTCCAGACCTCCACCCCCGCCCCCGAACCCGTCGCCCGCCGACTGGCCTGGCTGGCCGCGCTCCCCGGCTACTCCCCCCAGCCCTACGAGCAACTCGCCGCCTGGTACCGGAGGATCGGCCACGACGACGACGCCCGGCGGGTGCTCCTGGCGAAGCAGCGCCGTCGCCGCCGCACCCTGGGCGCGCCCGGCCGGCTCTGGGGCCGGCTGCTGGACGCCACCGTGGGCTACGGCTACCGCCCCTGGCAGGCCGGGCTGTGGCTGGCCGGCCTCGCCCTGCTGGGCACCCTGGTCTTCCGCCACGGCACGCCCCACGAGGTCAAGGCCGGCGAGAGCGTCCCGTTCAGCCCGCTCGTCTACACCCTCGACCTGCTGATCCCCATCGGCGGCCTCGGCCAGCGCACCGCCTGGTACTGGACCGGGGCCCAGCAGTGGTTCGGCTACTCCCTCATCGCCCTCGGATGGCTGCTCACGACGGCGGTCCTGGCGGGCATCAGCCGTACGCTGAACCGTAGTTGACCCGCCGCTGACCGAACACCGGGCCGCGGCCCCGACGGGTCACCCACCGGGGCCGCGGCCGTCGCGGTACGGCGCGGATCAGCCGTTCGCCGGACCGGCGGCCAGCACGCCGTTGACCAGGGTGCGCGCCTCCTCCTGGACCCGGGCGAGGTGCTCGGGGCCGTGGAAGGACTCGGCGTAGATCTTGTACACGTCCTCGGTGCCGGACGGACGGGCGGCGAACCAGGCGTTCTCGGTGCACACCTTGATGCCGCCGATGGCCGCGCCGTTGCCCGGGGCCTCGGTGAGCACGGCGGTGACCGGCTCGCCGGCGAGGTCGCCGGCCGTGACCTGCTCGGCCGACAGGCGGGACAGCAGCGCCTTCTGCTCGCGGTCCGCCGGGGCGTCGACGCGGGCGTAGGAGGGGGCGCCGAAGCGGTCGGTGAGGTCGCGGTAGTACTCGCTCGGGGTACGGCCGGTCACGGCGGTGATCTCGGCGGCGAGCAGGGCGAGCAGGATGCCGTCCTTGTCCGTGGTCCACACCCCGCCGTCGCGGCGCAGGAACGACGCGCCGGCCGACTCCTCGCCGCCGAAGGCGATCGAGCCCTCCAGCAGGCCGTCGACGAACCACTTGAAGCCGACCGGCACCTCGACCAGCTCGCGCTTGAGGTCGGCGGCGACCCGGTCGAGCATCGAGGAGGAGACCAGCGTCTTGCCGACGGCCGCGTCCGCCGGCCACTCGGCGCGGTGGCGGTAGAGGTAGTCGACGGCGACCGCCAGGTAGTGGTTGGGGTTCATCAGGCCGCCGTCCGGGGTGACGATGCCGTGCCGGTCGGCGTCGGCGTCGTTGCCGGTGGCGATGGCGTACTCGTCGCGGCGGGCGATCAGCGAGGCCATCGCGGCGGGCGAGGAGCAGTCCATCCGGATCTTGCCGTCCCAGTCCAGCGTCATGAAGCGCCAGGTCGGGTCGGTGGCCGGGTTGACCACGGTCAGGTCGAGGCGGTGGGTCTCGGCGATCCGGCCCCAGTAGGCGACGGACGCGCCGCCCAGCGGGTCGGCGCCGATCCGCAGGCCGGCCGCGCGGACCGCGTCCAGGTCGAGGACGGAGACCAGGTCCTCGGTGTAGGCGGTGAGGTAGTCGTGGCGGCCGGTGGTGGCCGCGGCCAGGGCGCGCGCGTACGGGACCCGCTTGACGCCGCGCAGGCCCTCGCGGATCAGGGCGTTGGCACGGTCCTGGATCCAGCCGGTGGCCTCCGAGCCGGCCGGGCCGCCGCTCGGCGGGTTGTACTTGAAGCCGCCGTCGCGGGGCGGGTTGTGCGAGGGGGTGACGACGATGCCGTCCGCGAGCGACTGCGGGCTGCGCCGGTTGTGGGTCAGGATCGCGTGCGACACGGCGGGGGTCGGGGTGTAGCCGTCGGCGCTGTCCAGCAGGACGGTCACGCCGTTCGCCGCCAGCACCTCGACCGCGGTGGCCCGGGCGGGCTCGGACAGCGCGTGGGTGTCGGCGCCGAGGAACAGCGGGCCGGTGATGCCCTGGGCCGCGCGGTACTCGCAGATCGCCTGGGTGGTGGCGGCGATGTGGTCCTCGTTGAACGCCGCGTCCAGCGAGGAGCCGCGGTGGCCCGAGGTGCCGAACGCGACCCGCTGGCCCGGCTCCTCCGGGTCCGGGTGCAGCGTGTAGTACGCCGTCACCAGCCGCGCCACGTCCACCAGGTCGCCCGGCTGCGCCGGCTGCCCGGCCCGTGCGTGTGCCATCGTCTACTCCCACTGGATTTCTCGCCGTGCGCCGGACCGCGGCCCGGCGCTTCCTTGCCCCGTGCTCACCGATCGTAGCCAGTGTGCGACCGGGCTCCGAACCGGGGCGGGCCGTCCGGGCCGGTGGCGCGGCATCGGCGGGGCGACGGCCCGGACCCGTGGACGACCGGACGGAGGATCGGACGGGGATCCGGCGGGGGATCAGGCGGGGAGCTGCTGCCGGTGGGATTCCAGGACGGGGGCGACGGTGGTGGCGAGGAACTCCGTCACGCGGTACTCGACCAGGCCCTCGACGGCGAACGGGTCGGTACTCACCAGCGCCTCGACCGCCGCCCGGTCCTCCCCCACCGCGAGGATGATGCCGCCGTCGCGCGGCACCTTGCGGCCGGAGGCGAGGAAGGCACCGGCCTCGTAGTGCCGGCCGAGCCACTCGACGTGGGCGGGCAGCAGAGCGTCGATGCGGTCGAGCGGTGCGGTGTAGGTCAGCTCCAGAACGAACATGCGGCCGAGCCTATCCGCTACCGGTCCGGTGCCGATCGGCTGCCCGCCGGGACGGAAGACGCACGCCGCCCCGGGCCGTGGTACGGCCCGGGGCGGTCCGAGGTGGGCGAGGATGGATTCGAACCACCACAGCCGAAGCGGGGGCTTTACAGGCCCTTGGGCTCTCCCAGGCCCAGCTCGCCCTCGGTTGTCGTTCCCTTGATCCCGACGACTCCACTCTCTCTCGATCAGCACAGCCGGACAACCGGGTTTCCGGCCACCGCGCCCGGCCGCCGACGCCCCGTCAGCCGACGCTTTCCGCTGGTCAGGGACATGGCGATGAAGTGTCGCGACTGTCCGGATCCTGTGCCCGCACCGGAGGTGGTGTAGACCGCCCCCGTCCCTGCCGCGGTGACGCCCGGGACGGAACGTCACCGAAGTGTTCAGGTCCGGCCTATTGCGCGTGTACGTGCTGACTGCGATACAACACTGCTCATATGACGATTGATCGGAGTTATCTGTAATGAGCAAGTCATCCCTGCCCCGTCGCAGCGTGATCGTCGGCGCGGCGGCCACCGTCATCGGCTGGAACACCGTCGGCCGTTCCTGGGCCGTGGAGACCCCGGGCGAGGCCGCCGCCGACGCCCCCGCCGAGGCGGCCGGAGCCTCCGCCGACGCCTCCCTCGCCACGCTGCCGCGGCTGGACGGGAGCATGGTCGCCGACACCGGGACGCTGGCCCGGTTCGGCGGGGACTTCGGGCACCTGGTGACGGCCGCGCCGCGCGCCGTACTGCGCCCGGGCTCGGTGCGCGACGTCGCCACGATGGTCGACTTCGCCCGCCGCCACCGCATCCCGGTCGCGATGAACGGCCAGAGCGGAACCGGCAGCGCCGCCGAGTTGGAGTCGCACTCCAGCTACGGCCAGGCCGCCGCGCCCGGCGGCGTCGCGATCGACGCCCGCGGGCTGAACCGGATCGTCCGGATCGCCCCCGGCCGCGCCGTGGTCGAGGCGGGCGTCACGTGGGCGCAGCTGACCGACGCCGCGCTCGCCCAGGGCTGGATGCCGCCCAGCCTGACGGACTACCTCCACCTGTCGGTCGGCGGCACGCTGAGCGTCGGCGGCATCGGCGGCGGCGTGCAGCGCTTCGGCTTCCAGGTGGACACGGTCGAGTCGGTGGACGTGGTCACCGGCACCGGTGAGCTGGTGACCGCCTCGGCGAGCGCCAACCGCGAGCTGTTCGAGGCCGTGCTGGGCGGCGGCGGCCAGGCCGGCATCATCGTCCGGGCCACCCTGCGCCTGGTGCGGGCCCGCGAGCGGGCGCTGGTGCTCAACCTGTTCTACGACGACCTGGCCGACTACCTCGCGGACCAGCGGAAGCTGATGCTGGAGCGGCGCTTCGACCTGCACGTCGGCGACGTCTCGCGCAACGCCGCCGGGACCGGCTGGCGGTACAAGGTGGAGGGCGTCGTCCACTACGACGGCGCCGCCGCGCCGGACCGGGCGAAGCTGGTGCGCGGCCTGCGCTGCGTGGCGGCCGACACGACGTTCGTCGACCAGACGGCGCGCGAGTACGCGTTCCGGGTGGACGCCTTCGCCGGGTACCTGAAGGGGGCCGGCCTCTGGTCGCAGCCCAAGCCGTGGCTGAGCCTGTTCCTGCCGGCCTCGACCACCGAAACGTTCATGCGCGAGGCCACCGCGATGCTGACGCCGGAGGACCTGGGCGCCGGCCTGCTGCTCTTCTACCCGTTCCGCACCGACGTGTTCACCCGCCCGATGACCGTGATGCCGAAGGAGCCGGTCGGCTTCCACTTCGATCTGCTGTCCTTCCCGTTCCCGGGCGCCGACCACGCCGCCGCGCTGCGGCGCAACCGCCGGCTGCACGACCTGGCGGTGCGGCTCGGCGGCAAGCGGTACCTGATCGGCGCGATCCCGGACGTGACGCCCGCCGAGTGGCGCCGCCACTACGGCACCCAGTGGGGGCGCGCGGTGGCCGCCAAGCACCGCTTCGACCCGGCCGGGATCCTGACACCGGGCCAGGGCATCCACTCCTGAGCCCGCCGACGTCCGGCCCGCCCCACGCCCGCCCCCGGGTGAGCGGCGGGCGGGCGTCGTACCGGCCGGTGCATGCCGACCGACCGGCGCCGGGCCGGCGGCTGCCGTCAATCCTCGCGTTACGGTGGGGTCATGAGCTACCGCCATCCCGCCCGCGAGCAGATCCGGATCGAACACGTCCTGACCGCTCTCGGCAACCCCGTCCGACTCTCCGCCGTCCGCGTCCTGGACGGCGGCGGGGAGCACAACTGCGGGAGCGTGCTCGCCGCGATCGGCATCACCGCCAAGTCGACGATGACCCACCACTGGCGGGTGCTGCGCGACAGCGGTGTCATCCACCAGCAGCCCTCGGGTCGCGAGAACCTCCTCCACCTGCGCCGCGAAGACCTCGACGCGCGCTACCCCGGCCTGCTCGACGCCGTGCTGTCCGGCGCCCGCGACGACGAACGGCAGGAGCCCGCCGCCGACTGACGCCGAACGGCCCGGGGCGGACGGTGGAAGGCCGTCCGCCCCGGGCCGTTCGCACGGTGGCCGGTCGCCGCGTCAGTACTGGGTGGTGACGGTGACGCCGCTGAAGGCGGTCTTGCCGTAGAGGGTGATGTAGCGGTAGCCGGCCGTGGTGTTGGTGACGGTCATGGTCTGGGTGGTGCCGCTGTTCGTGGAGGAGGCGGCGTAGTCCGTGGTGGAGGCCCAGCGGTCCGGGCTGTAGTAGAGGTGGGCGGTCCCGGTGCCGCCGGTGGTGGAGACGGTCAGCGTGGTGGTGCCGGCCGGCATGTAGATGTACATCTGGTCCGAGCTTCCGGCGTCGGCCGAGCGGCCGGTGCGGAAGCAGTTGTAGTCCATCTTCCGGGCGTCGGGGTCGGTGCAGGCCGCCGGTGCGGCCGGGGCGGTGACGGTGACGGTCCGGGTCGTGGTGGCCGTCTTGCCGTTGCTGTCGGTGACGGTGAGGGTGACGGTGTAGGTGCCGGCGGCACGGTAGGACTTCGCCGGGGAGGCCGCGGCACCGGTGGTGCCGTCGCCGAAGTTCCAGGCCCAGCCGGTGATGCTGCCCTTGCCTCCGGTCTCGGTGGACCGGTCGGTCAGCTGGACGTTCAGGTCCCGCACCGTGGCGTCGAAGGCCGCCTTCGGGGTGCCCGCGGTGAGGCAGGTGTCGGTGGCGCAGGTGTCGACCCACCTGGTGAAGTCGGCGTCGTAGGCGGTGCCGATGCCGTTGTAGTACGCGTAGGCGCGGGCGTAGTCGCCGGTGCGGAAGAGGCCGAGCATGGTCTGGACGACGCCCGGGAAGCGCTCGATCATGTAGCGGGCGGCCAGGTAGCCCCAGTGGTAGGTGCGGACCACGTCGCTGTTCAGGTACGTGCTCTGGAGCAGGGTGCTGAGCGCGTAGGTGTGCTTGGGGGCCAGGGCGACCGCGTTGACGTCGGTGACGCCGCGGTAGGTGTAGGAGACGTACTCGGCGACACCCTCGATCCACCACAGGTCGGGCACGCTGGTCTGCTGGTAGAAGTCACCCTTCATGTCGTAGCGGGCGTCCAGGACGTGGGCGTACTCGTGGTTGAGGTTCCAGATCCGGGCGGTGAAGCCGTTCTCGTTCGGATGCCGGTACATGAGGGAGACCGGCTGGTTGGCCGGGTCGCTCGGGGTCCCGGTCAGGGTGACCCCGCCGTTGTTGGTGTTCGCCTCGTACATCGCGCCGGCGTAGGTCTGGTAGTCGGCCTGGCTCGCGAAGACCACGAGCTGCACGGACGACTCGTACTGGCCGGGGATGGGGCCGTTGTCGCGGACGAGGCCGTGGAAGTACGCGTCCTCGCCCTTGAGGTCGGCGCAGACGGCGGCGAGTTCGGCCGCGGTGAGGTCCTGGGCCAGGACGGTGAGGGTGGCGTTGCAGGTCTGCCTGATCGGCAGCACGGCCTTGGTCAGCCGCTGCTTCAGGTCGCAGACGCCGTAGTAGGAGCACTGGTCCTTGTCGAAGAAGGCGGCCGCGTTGGCCGTGCCGACCCACAGCGGGGCGGTGGGGCCGGTCATCGACGAGCTGTCGAGCAGGGCCTTGGCCAGCGGGCGGATCCTGGCCTGGAGCGCCGGGTACTTGACGAACCGGGTCAGCTCGATGCCGGCGTTGGAGACCAGGAAGCCGGGGTAGGTTCCGAGCAGGTCGTGATGGGTGCGGGTGAACGCGTCGAGGGTGTCGACGATGCCCGGGTCCGCGGTCACCGCGTCGACGAAGGCCTTGTTCTCGTGCCCCCGGTCCAGCGCGCCGAGGGCGCTGTTGACGTACGTGAGCAGGTTCTTCGAGCCGTCGTACGCGCTGGTGTAGCCGTTCAGCACCTGCCGGTAGGTGTTCAGGTAGCGGCCCTGCTGCCCGGCGCTGTCGGTGAGGATGATGACGTCGTTGGCGACCTGGCCGTTCGCGTCGGTGACGTCCGCGGCGTGCGGGCCGGCCAGGAAGGCGTCGATGCCGCGCGTCACGGCGGCGGTCAGCGTCGCGTCGTAGGGGCCGACGTGCGCGAGGTCCTTGTCCTGCACGTAGTAGCCCGCGCGCAGGTACAGGACGACCTGCCAGGTGGCGGCCGAGTTGTCGCCGGGGTAGGAGGCGGCGGCGCTCTGGAAGGCGTCGGCCATCGTCGCCATCTGGCCCTGGCGGAACAGGGCCGAGGCGTACGGGCTCCCCGCGGTGTAGAACAGCGAGCCGATGCACTGGGGGGTCGAGGCCTTGACGTAGGACACCAGGGCGGCCCCGGTCCGGCCGGCGAAGTCGGCCGGGGTGCACGACTGGGCGGTGACCGGCTCCGCCGCGAGCGCGCGCGGTGCGGCCTTGGCCAGGCCCTGGTCCGCGCCGGTCTCCGCCGGCGCCGTGACGGACAGCGGGTTGACCAGCGGCAGCTGCGCGGCCGTGAGCGGACGGGACTGCGGCGCGCCCGGGCTCTCGGGATCGGCGAACGGGCTGCCGGGCACCTCCGAAGAGCTGCCGGAGGGCTGGTGCGTGTTCGATATGGCCGGTGCGGGAGTGGGGGCGGCGACTGCCAGGTTCGGGCCGGCGGCCATGCCGAGCAGAGTGGCACCTGCCGCGGCGACTGCGGACAGCAGTCTGGGCATGCGTGAGAGTGGACGCATCGTCATTCCTTCGTGGGGGAAGGGCATATGAACGCGCCTCGGGCGTGGGGGGAAGAGGCCGTCGAAGCGCGTGACGAACCGTCTCACACGACCGACCGCGCATCAATAGCCTGTGACATGTCACATGTGCATCGTTATTCAGCCGAGCTATTCAGTGAATTCACTTGATCACACCAAGTGATCACGAGCGCTCTCCGGGCCGGTTCGGTGCGCGGCGACGGTTGCGTTCCGCGGAACTCGCCCCCTCCTGGCCCGACCCCCGGGCGGTGCGACCGGCCGGGCGGCCTGCGGGGTGACCGGCCGGGTCCGGGGACGACGGACGGCCTGGGCCGGACGGTGGAAGCACCGTCCGGCCCAGGCCGCCCACGCGAGGGGCGGTCAACCCGACACGGCCATGGGGCAGTCGGGGGCAACGGCCGTGGCGGCGTCCGCGCGCGCCGGGCGCAGCGTCAGCGCGAACAGCAGGCCCAGCAGCATGCCCGCCGCCGTGAGCAGGACCACCAGGAACCCGCCGTCCGCCGTGGCGCGGGCCAGCCCCTCGCCGCTCAGCCCGTCGGTGCCCGCGTCGGCGACGGCGGTGAAGAGCGCGAGGCCGATCGCGTTGCCGAGGTTCATCGTGGTCGAGGCGGCGCCGCCGGCGATGCCCTGCTCATGGGCGGGGGTGCCGGCGGCCGCCGCGATCCACATGGCCGTCCAGACCACGCCCTGGCCCAGCCCGGAGACCACCAGCCCGGGCAGCAGCGCGAGGTAGCCGGCGTCCGCGTCGAACCCCGCGGCCAGCGCGGCGGTCCCGACGGCACCGACCGCGAACCCGCCGAGCAGGGTGGGCCGCAGGCCGGCCCGGGTGGTGAGCCGCTCGCCGAGCTGGGTGCCGGCGGCGATCGCGAGCGAGGGGGCGAGGAAGGCGAGTCCGCTCTGCAGCGCGCTGTAGCCGTGCACGCTCTGCAGCAGCACGGTGAGGAAGTACGGCAGGACGCCGAAGGTGGCCATGTAGAGGAAGGTGATCGCCGCACCGGCGCTCAGGCTGCGGTTGCGGAACAGCCGGAAGGGCATCAGCGGGTCGGCGCTGCGGGTCTCGATCACGGCGAAGGCGGCGAGCAGGACGAGCGAGGCGGCGAGGGCGCCGAGGATCCACGGGTCGGCCCAGCCGCGCTCGGGGCCCTCGACCAGCGCGAAGACCAGGAGGGTGGCGCCCGCCGTCACGGTCAGCGCCCCCGGCAGGTCGAAGCGGCGGCGCCCGGTCCGCGCGGGGTCGGGCGGGATGACGAACACGGCGGCGAGCGCGATGGCCCCGGCCAGCGGCACGTTGACGAAGAACACCGCCGGCCAGCCGAAGCCCTGCGTGAGCACGCCGCCGAGCAGCGCACCCAGGGTCAGCCCGCTGGCGCCCGCGCCGCCCCACACGGCAAGGGCGCGGTTGCGCCGCGGCCCCTCCTCGAACAGCGTGTTGACCAGCGAGAGGATCGACGGCAGCAGCAGCGCCCCGCCGATCCCCTGGACGACCCGGGCGGCCACGATGACCTCGGGCGACCGGGCCAGCCCACCGGCCAGCGAGGACAGCGCGTAGAGCACCAGCGCGCAGACGAACACCCGCCGCCGCCCGAGCAGATCGCAGGCGCGGCCCCCGAGCAGCAGGAAGCCCCCGGCGAAGACGACGTAGGCGCTGACCACGAGTTGTTGGGTCTGGCCGGGGAAGCCGAGGTCGGTGCCGATCTCGGGCAGGGCGACGAAGACGATGTTGAGGTCCAGGGCGAACACGGTCTGCCCCAGGGCCAGCAGGACCAGGGTCCAGCCCGGGCGGGCGGGCGCGATCGGTGTCACGGGCATGCGGAGGTGCTCCTCGATCTCGGTGAGACCATGACTGATGGTACGTATATTCACGTACGATTGCACAGTCAGGCAACACCGGTCCGCCCCGGCGCCAAGGCCGGCGCCACGGCCGGGCCGAAAGACCAAGTCAAGCAACCCGACGACGATTTGATTCGGTGTCACCCCCGCCGCCGGTGCACGGAGCTGCCCCCGTAGGAGGACGTACGGGGCGTACGGCGGGTGCGATCATGGGGCTGACGGCCCGGGGCCGCCGGGCGGGAAGGGGCGGGAACCATGACCATCGTTCAGGCTCGGACATCGCACCGGCGTGGCCGGCTGGGGAAGCGGCTCGCCGCCGTCGCCCTGGCCGGGGCCACCGTCGTCACAATCGCCCCGGCAGCGGTGGCGGCGGACGCCCCCGCCGCCGGAACCGGGTCCACTGTGGAAGGTCGCCCGCGCGTCGACGGACAGCAGGAGCTGCGGGACCTCGTGGACCACGGCGGGATGACCGCCGCGCTCGCGGAGATCCGCATCCCCGGCCGCTCCCCGTGGCGGGGCGCCGCCGGGACCGCCGACCTGGCCACCGGGCAGCCGGCCGGGTCGGACGGCCGGTTCCGAATCGGCAGCGTGACCAAGACCTTCGTGTCGACGGTCGTCCTCCAGCTGGTCGGCGAGGGCCGACTCCGGCTGGACGACCCTGTCGAGCGCCACCTGCCGGGCGTCGTGCCGAACGGCGGGGCGATCACCGTCCGGCAGCTCCTCAACCACACCAGCGGCCTGTTCAACTACACGGACGACGAGCGCTTCCAGGTCCGCACCGAGGCTGACCTCCAGGACTTCGTGTACGGGACGTGGCGCTATCGGGACTACCAGCCGCAGCAGTTGGCCGCGGTCTCCGCCGAGCACCCGCCGTACTTCGCGCCCGGGCAGAGCTGGCACTACTCCAACACCAACTACGTCCTCGCCGGAATGATCGTCCGGAAGGTCACCGGGCACACCTGGCAGCACGAGGTCGAGCGCCGGATCGTCCGGCCCCTGCACCTGGACGACACACTGTTCCCGGGCTCCGAGACCGGCTTCGGCGGCCCCCACGCCCACGCGTACGTCGACATGCCGACAAGCCCCGCCGACATCACCCGGCTCAACCCCAGCCTCGTGGACGCGGCCGGCAACGGCATCTCCACCACGTCCGACCTCGACCGCTTTCACGCCGCGCTGTTCGGCGGCAAGCTGCTGCGCCCGGCCGAGATGGCCGCCCTGACGAACACCGTGCCGACCACGATCGGGGGCGGCCGGTACGGACTCGGCGTGCTCCGGCTCGACCTGGGCCCGGGCTGCGAGCCGGCCTGGGGCCACGACGGCAGCCTCGCCGGCTGGAGCACCCTGCTGCTCGGCAGCCGCGACGGGCGCCGCCAGTTCGCCCTTTCGCACAACCCGTTCCTGGGCAGGGATACCTCCGCGAGCAACGAGGCCATCGGCTCGCTGGTGGCCAAGACGCTGTGCGACCCGGCGGCGGACGCGGGCGCCCTCGCGGCCGCGCCCGCGCTCCCGCCCCTCCCCCTCACCGGCCCGGACCTCCGCTGAGGCTCCGCCCTCCCCGGATGTCCCCACGACCGTCGCCCGGCCCTGGGGACGTCCGGGGAAGGATCTCGAAGCCGCCCGGAACCCGCCTCAGTTCGCGGTCGGCGGGTCGGGCCGGTACCCGTCGTAGTCGTTCCACCCCGCCGACCGGGCGAGTTGCTCCCAGGACGGCCGGCTCCCGTCGGTCGCCTGCCGGAGGAGTTCGCCCTGCATCGTGAACGGCGGTGCCTTCCGGGGATTTTCGAGCGCCTGGCCGACGATGGCGTCGTGCAGCACCGCCGCCGTGTGCAGGCGCGGCAGCGTCCGGTGGACGCGGTCCGCGTAGCCGGGCGGGAGCCTGTCCGGGCCGCCGCCCAGGTCGAAGCCCGCGCCGAGGGCGACGAGGGCGATCTCCGGGCGCTTGCGCTCGGCGACCTCGCGGTCCATGTGCAGCACGATCGCGTCCCACACCACCTCCGTGCGGTCCGCCGCCACGCCCTCCCCCTCCAGGAAGCGGACGGCGAGGTCGGCGCCGTCCAGTTCGAACCGCTGGTCGCCGTTCCCCTCCGCGCTGAGCCCGCAGTCGTGCAGGACGCAGCCCAGGAAGAGGAGTTCGTCGTCGTAGTCGTGGTCCGGCCGCAGTCCGCGGCGCTCGCCGAGGAGGCGTCCGTAGAGGTAGGTCCGCACGCTGTGGTGGGCCAGCGCGGGCGGGAGCAGACTCCGCGCGAACGCCAGGGTGTGCCGCGCGAGATCCGTGCCGGGGAGCGCCAGTTCGTCGTTCACGAGGTGGTGGTCCGTTCTCCTGCCGTCAGCGACAGGTAGGCGAGCGCGAGGAGCGCCAGTCCGGCGGCGACCACGTACATCGTGGTCGCCCCCGGGCCGGCGGTCAGGCCGCCGATCAGGGTACCGGTGCCGATGCCGATGTAGATGGCGGAGGAGTTCAGTGCCACCACCAGCGGCGCCTCCCCCGGCGCGGCGGCGATCAGGCGGTGCTGCTGCGGGGGCGTCTGGCACCAACTGCCCGCTCCCCAGGCCACCATGAGCAGTCCGACCAGCGCCGGCGCGTGCGTGCCGGTCGCGGCGAGGGCACCGAGGCCGGCGAGTCCGGCGGCCATCACGACGTAGCCCGCGGTCAGCACCCGCACGCCGCCGAGGCGGTCGGTGGCGAGCCCGGCCGCGAGGTTGCCGAGGATCGCGCCGACGCCGTAGAGGCCGAGCGCCCACGCCGTGTCGCGGGCCGTCAGGCCGACCGCCGCCAGCGCCGGCACGCTGTACGCGTACACCGTGTACGCCGCCGCCATGCCGAGCACGGTCAACGGCAGGATCGCCCGCACCGCCGGGCGGCGCAGCACCGCGAGGCGTTCGCGCAGTGGAACGCGCGGGTCGCCCGGCAGGTACGGCAGCAGCACGGCGACCGCCCCGGCCACCAGCAGGGCCAGCCCCGCCACCGCGCCGAGCGCCCAGCGCCATCCCGTCCACTGGCCGGCCAGGCCGCCCAGTGGCACGCCGAGCGCGGTCGCCACGGTCAGCCCGCCCACCACCACGGCCAGCGCCCGGGCCCGCCGCTGCGGGCGGACCAGGAAGGCGGCGACGGCGCCCGCGTTGGGCGTGAACGCCGCGGCGGCCGCCGCGGCGGCCACCCGGGAGGCGAGCAGCACGGCGAAGTCGGGTGCGAGGGCGGAGGCGAGGTTGGCGAGCGCGAGACCGACGAGCGCGCCGACCAGCAGTCGGCGGCGGGGCAGCCGGGCGGCCAGGGTGGCGAGCACCGGTGAGAGCAGCGCGTACGAGGCGGCGAAGACGGTGACGGCCTGCCCGGCGGTGGCCGTCGGGACGCCGAGGTCAGCGGCGAGTTCGGGCAGGAAGCCGGCGACCACGAAGGCGTCGGTGCCGACCGCGAAGGTGCCGAGCGCCAGCGCCGGGACGGCGCCGAGCACGTCCCGCCCGGGCACCTCGCCCGGCGTCTTGGCCTTCTTCGATCCGCTTAACGAGACATTGAACATCCCGATTCCCCTCCACAGGAAGGCCCGGCCGCTCGGCCGGGCCGGTCGTCGATGTGCCGTCAGGACCCGAGGCGCTCGTGGTAGCGGCGGATCCGGTCCGGAGCGCCGGGCGGACTCACGGCGAGCAGGTCGGCGATCGTCTGCGCCGCCAGCTCCCGCCGCCAGGCGAGTTCGGCACGCCGCATCGCCCCGGCGACCCCGCACGGCTTCGCGAACTCCCCGCCCACCGCCTCCACGCCCGCACCGCGCTGCCGGATCTCGGTGCAGCGGAACGCCTCGGTCGCCCCTTCGACGGCCGCGACGACATCCATCAGCGTGATCCGCTCGGGTGCCCGCCCCAGCCGGTACCCCCCGCGCGCCCCCGCCACCGAGACCAGCACGCCGGCCTTGACCAGCGGCTGCAGCCGCTTCTTGAGATACACCGGCGGCAGCTCGAAGATCTCCGCCAACCGCCCGGCGGGAATCGGCGCCTGCTCATCGAGCCACGCCAGCGCCAGACAGCAGTGCAGACCCCACTCCACGCCTTCACCCATCAGCACAATCGGGATACTACATATCTCGATATCCCCCGTCACCCCGTGCCCGCCCGCTCCCGGGGCCGTTCCGGGACACCGGGCTTGACTCTCAGGTGGCACGAGACGGCACAGTCGACGCCGTGGACAGGAGAAACCTGCTGCCGATCGGGCAGTTCTCGCAGGCCAGCGGCCTCTCGGTCACCGCGCTCCGGTACTACGGCGCCAGTGGCGTGCTGGTGCCCGCGTTCGTCGACCCGGTGAGCGGCTACCGGTACTTCCGGCGTGACCAGGTACGGACGGCGCAGCTGATCAGGGCGCTGCGGCAACTGGACATCCCGGTCGAGGAGCTGAGCCGGCTGCTGGCCGAGGAGGAGGGGCTCGCCGCCGCCCTGCGGGAACAGCTGCGGGCGGCCGAGCGGCGGCTGGAGGTGCAGCGCTCCGTGGTCCACAGCCTGTTGAGCCGACTGACCGAAGGAGCAGAGATGACCCACCGTGTCACCGTCCGCCAGGGCGCCGCCGAACGGATCCTGGTCCGCGGGGCGACCCTGGACAACTCCGGGCTGGACGCCTTCCTGCGCGGCGCGTACCAGGAGATGTACGAGGTCGCCGGCCGCGGCCCGCTGACCTTCGCCGGGCCCGCCTTCGTCCGCTTCCACGGGGTGTGCGACGACGAGAACGCGACGCTCGTCGAGGCCTGCCTGCCGTTCCGGGAGGACGGCGCGCAGCCCACGGACCTGCCCGAGGGCATGGCCGTGCGCGAGCTGCCCGCGAGCACCCTCGCGTGCACGGAGGTCGAGGGCGAGGCCGCCGCGTTCCCGCGGATCCTCGGGGCGTACGACGCCGTCGCCGGCTGGATCACCGAGCACGGCTTCGCCTTCGGGGGCCCGGCCCGGATGATCTACCGCCGCTGGACCGGCACGCCGGACCACCCGGACAACCGCCTGGAGATCGCCTGGCCGATCGCGGAGCCCGACGAGGGCTGAGTCCGCGGTCTCCGCCAAGCCCGGCCCTGCGCCCCTTCGCCACCACGACGCCGTCATCGGCGCGCTGCGCGGCGGCGGATTCTCCGTGCCGATGACGGCGCACGCGGTCTCACTGATCGACAGCTACCTGTACGGCTTCCACCCTCGTCCTCGACGCCCTCCACCCGGACGAGAACCCGGACGGGACCCGGACGGGTAGCCGGCCCGCGTCGCCGGCTAACGGCAGTACGCGGCTGTCGCGATCTCGACGAAGGAGCGGATCAGCGGGTTGGTGTCGCCCTCGTTCCACACCGCCACCACCCGGCTCGGCGGCATGTCGGTCAGCGGCACGACGGTCAGCTGCGCCGGTACGTCGTGCCGGAGCGGGGCCAGGCCGATCGTGCCGTTCCAGAGCACGGCCTGCTGGCATTCCTGGACGGCGCGCACGACCGGGCCCTCGCGCGGGGTGCCGCCGTGCCAGTACGCCTGCCAGACCGGGTCGGTGCCCCGGGGGAACCGGAACCAGCGGCGCCCGTCCAACTCGGCCAGCCGCAACCGGTCGTGGCGGGCCAGCGGGTCGTCGGCACGCAGGACCACGCCGACCGGATCGGTCCGCAGGGTGCGCACCGTCAGGGCGGTCTCGTCGAACGGTGCCCGGGTCAGGGCGACGTCGACGAGTCCGGCGCGCAGGCCGCAGGTCGGGTCGGTCAGGTCGGTGTCGCGGATGCGGATGTCGACGCCGGGGTGGTTCCGGCGGTAGGCGGCGGCGAGCCTGGCCACCGCCGGGTCGGTGCCGTCGCCCAGGATGCCGACGGTGATGGCCGCGGAACCGGCCGCCGCGCTCACGCGGAGGCGGACGCGGTCGGCGTGGTCGAGCAGGGACCGCGCCTCGTCGAGCAGCACCGCGCCCGCCGGGGTGAGCGTGACGCCACTGGGCGAGCGGACCAGGAGCAGGGCCCCGAGGTCGGCCTCCAGCTGTTTGACCGCCCGGCTCAGCGGCGGCTGGCTGATGTGCAGTCGGGTGGCGGCCCGGCCGAAGTGGAGTTCCTCGGCGACGGCCACGAAGTAGCGCAGGGTCCGTAGCTCCACGCCGCAACGATAGGTCAGTTGTCGTCGGTGACGGCCAGGGCGTCGGTGATCAGGCGGGTGGCGAACTCCTGGTCGTCGCCGACCATGCGGTTGATCTGCTCCGCCAGCAGGACGGCGGTGGCCTCCAGGGGGTTCATCTCGGCGCGGGTCCAGTCGCCGTACTGGGCGCGCCACAGGTTGGGGCTCAGGCCGGTGCCCGAGGCGATGAGGAGGCCGGCCATGGTGGGGATGACCTCGCGGCGGAAGGTGTTGGGCATCATCCGCATCGTGGCCACCAGGGTGGGCACCACGTGCTCGATGACGTCCTTGTCATGGCGCTCGCAGACCGTCCGCAGCCAGTCCATGTACATGTAGATGAGCGTGCAGACCCCGTCGAGCAGCGCGTCCGCGTCCTCCGGGCCCATCGAGGCGGCGAACTCGTCGGCCAGTCGCTGCTGTTCGGGGTCGGTGCCGCTCTTGCCGTCGTAGATGGCCTTCAGTCGCGAGTCCATCACCATGACGGCGGTGCTCACATCGCCGGCGCGGGCGTAGGCGGGGTCACAGGGAGACGACACGGGAATCCTCCTCAGCCGGCCGCACTGGGTAGCGGCGCATGTTCGTAGGGTAGTCCTCCCCGGGGTGGGAATCCGCCGAATCCTTCTGCTCGCCGACGAGGCGGGTGGCGGCCCGTCAGCCGGTGGTCACCCGGAGGTTGACGAGGAGGGCGGTGCCGTCGGCGGAGGTGGCGAGGACCCGTCCGGAGCGGTGCCAGTACGTGACGGTGCCGGCGTGACGGCGCACGCCGATCCGGGGATCGGAGGCGTCGCGGACGAGCAGGGTGAGCGCGGGCGCGGCGGACGGGCCGGTGCCGGCGTGGACGCGCAGGTCCGCCCCTTCCGGGACGGCCAGCGCCCAGTGCTCGCCGTCGGCGGCTGGGCCGGTCAACGCCCGGCCGTCGACGCCCAGTTCGACGGCGGGGAGGTCGGAGGTCCAGCGCAGGCGGGTGTGCTCCGACTCCCCCGCGAAGGCGGTGAGCAGGCTGCCGGCGGCCAGGGCCACCGGGTCGAGGGGAACGTCGGCGAGCGGCTCCTCGGCGAGGGCCGCGCCGGTGAGGGCCGCGCCGGTGAGGGCGTCGTCCACCCGCAGCCGGCCGCGCAGCTCCCAGCCGGGCAGGTCCCAGCGCCACACCTCGGTGAGCGGGGAGCCGTCGGGCAGCGGCGAGCGGACGACGGCCGCGCAGCCGCCCGGGGTACGCGTGATGCCTCCCAATAGTCGCTGCTCGCCGCCGAGTTCGCGCCACACCGCGGTCGGGCGCGGGGTCAGGGTGTCGAGCACGACGAGGGCGCCCTCGTCCTCGGCGAGCAGGTGCCGGCCGTCGAAGGACGGCGCCACCCGGCGGGCCCGCAGGGTGGTCCAGGGCCGGACGGTGCGGGTGGCGAGGTCGAGCCGGGCGAAGGCGCTCGACTCCGGGCCGTGGTCGGCGACCAGCAGCGCGCTGCCGCCGTGGTCGGCGAGGACGAGCCGGTCGGCGGGGGTGTCCCAGCGGGCGCGGGTGCGGCCGTCGAGGGCGAGCAGCCGCACGCCCGCCTGGCCGCAGGCGACCAGCACGGAGCCGGAGGCGAGCAGGGCGGCGTCCAGGACCGGGAGCGTGCCCGGACGGTCGGCGGCGGTGTACGCGGGGGCGGCCGTGCGCAGGCGGGGCAGCGGCCGGGGGCGGGCCAGGTCGGCGGCGGCCAGCGGGTCGGCGCGGCGCAGCAGTCCGTCGAACAGGGCCTTCTCGGCCGCGCCGCCCGGGCCACTGCCGTCGGCACCGCCGAAGCCGCCGTCGCGAACGGCGGCCCGGGCGGCGGCGGTGGCGAGTTCGCGGTCGGTGGCCTCGTCGGCGGCCGGCAGGTCGGCGAGCGCGGCCGCCAGGGCGGAGCGGCCGGTGGTGTGCGGGTCGCCGTCGCCGTCGAGGACGGCGCGGGCCAGGGCGCGGGTGGCGTCGCCGGCGCCCAGCGCCAGCAGGTACGGCAGGGCGCGGCCACGGACGGGGCCGCCGAGGGCGACGGCGTCCCGCAGGTCGGCGGCGAGCGTGGGGCGCAGCGCCGCGTCCGGCCAGGCCGCCTCGACGGCGCCGAGCCGGTCGCCGGCCGCGCGGCAGTGCTCGGCCCAGGCCGCGCGCAGGGCGCGGGCGGCCCGCGGGTCGACGGCGGCCAGGCGGTCGACGGCCGCGGCGAAGACGCCCCGGCGGTGGGCGGTGCGGACGGCGCGCTCGTGCTCGCCGGCCTGCCACCAGAGGCGGACCACCAGGTCGGCGGGCAGGTCTCGGCCCTCGGCGAGTTCGGCGGCCTGGGTGCGGCGGTCGTGCCGCTCCAGCAGGGCGACGGCCTCGGCGGGCGCGTCGAGCAGGTCGGCGAGGACAAACGCGGCCTCGTCGATCCGCCCCTGCTGCTCCAGGCGCTCGGCGGCGGCGCGGTAGAGCGCGGTGAGGTGGGCGTGGGCGGTGGGGCCGTGGAAGGGGCTCGTCACCGTCCGGCCGCCGGTCGCCGGGGTGGGGCGCAGCGGGCCGGTGAAGCGCTTGGGCAGGGTGAGGGTGAGCCAGCCGCGGGCGGTGGCCGCGGTCTGCTGCCCGGCGGCGAGCGGGAAGGCGTCGCGCAGGGCGTCCTCCCAGCGGTGCTGCTCGAAGGCCCGGGTGAGCTCGCGCAGGTAGCGGGCGTGGCGGCCGTGCAGCAGGTGGGCGGCGGGGGTGCGCAGGGTGAGGCGGGCCAGCAGGTCGCCGAGCCACGGGCGACCGGTGCGGCGCGGCGCGGCCGGCCCACCGGTGGGGGTGCCTGCGGTGCCGCCGCCCCCCTCCTGGGTGGCCCTTCTACCGAAGAGCAGTCCGTATACGGCGCCCGAGACGGCTGCCACGACCACCACACGGCCCGGGTGGAGGCCGCCGTCCGCGAGGAGTCCGACGCCGTGGAGCACCACGAGTACCAGCGGCAGCACCACCGTCAGGGCGAGGATGACCTTCGCGGTGCGGGGGTCCACGGCGAGCTGCGGGCCACGCTGCCGCCGCGAGCGCGCGCCGGTGGCGGGCGGCTCCTCGGCGGTCAGCCGACGGGCCCGGTCGGACGGCGGCCGGATGCCGGCCGCCGTCCGCAGGTCCGGGCGGGGCAACGGCGGCAGGGACTCCTCGACGTGCTCGGCACGGGGGGCGGGGGCGACACCGAGCGGGCGCGGGCGGTGCAGGGTGAGTCCGCTCAGCAGCAGCCAGTCGGCGGGGTCCACCGTCGGCAATTCGCCGATGATCTGACGTATCGTCAGATCGGCCTGCAGCAGGACGAGATGACCGAGGCCGGCGCCCTCCGAGGAGGCTCCCGGGGCGGCCAGCGCACCGCTTCCGGTGCGCTCCAGCGGCAGGCCGAGGGGCCGGTCGGCGCGCATCCGGACCGGCTCGGGCAGCGTCAGCAGCCAGCGTCCGTCCGGAAGTTCGCGCAGCATCGCACCGTCGCACCAGAGCGCCAGGACGCGGTCGGCGGCCTCGGCCGGGCCGATCAGCGGCACGTCGAAGACGAAGCCCGCGGCGTTCACTCGTCGCTCCCGAACAGGTGGTGGATCCGGCCGGTGGTGGCGTCGCCGACGACGATCCGCCCGGACGAGGTCTCGGCCGCGATCAGCGGCAGGGCGGGGTGCACGGCGGGCGGGACGGTGCCGCCGGAGAACCGGCTCAGGGTGCGGACGCCGTCGGCGCGGACCGCCCGGATCAGGCGGCCGCCCGCCGACCAGGTGATCAGCGCGGGCTCGCGGCCGTCGTGCACCAGGCCGAGCACCTCGGCGTTCTCCCGGAACGCCAGCCGCCGCTCGTCGCCGAGCCTGGTCCACACCGTCCAGTGCTTGCCGTCCTCCGACCAGGCGGCCGTCCCGCCCGCGTGCACCAGGTGCCGCGCCTGCGCGGCCTCCGGCAGCAGGGCGCGTTCGACCAGGCGCGGCTCGCGGAACCGGTCGAAGCCGCGCTCGCGTTCCGTCCCCCGGCCGACCGGCCCGTCGTCGGTGACCGTGCCATCGGGGGCGATCCGGCGCCAGCGTCCGGCGACCGGGAGGAGCAGATCGTCCCCGGCGCGCAGCAGCGGCAGCACGGGGCGCCCCGCGAGGCGTGCCACCAAGCCCTCGTCCAGGCCGAGTTCGGCCGGTTCGACGGAGAGTTCCGCGGGACCGGCAAGCGGTCGGCCGCTGACGTACCGGAGCACCCGGCCCTGGGCGAGGTGCAGGGCGATCAGTCGGCGGCCGTGCCGTCCGGCGGCGATCACCTGGCCGTTCACGCGGTGCGCCTTGGGCCCTACGACGCCGCCGTGCCGCCGCTCGATGTCGCGCACGTCCACGGCGAGCAGCGTTCCGGCGTCCCGGCCGCGGGCGAGCAGGAACGGCGCCTCGGTGGTGAAGGTGGGCAGCCCCCGCCCGAGCGGAGCCGCCGCCGGCGACGGGGTGACGGGCTTCGGGGCGGCGCGCCGGAACTCCGCTCCGCGCAGCGCCCGGACGGCGATGTCGGCGGCGGGCAGCGGCAGTTCGAACTCCGCGCGGTCAAGACGGACGGTGACATGGGTGGCGCCCGCCGAGCCCCAGCGGGTCGCCTCGCTCGCGAGGACCCTGGGCAGGCCGGGGAGCCGGTCGGCGAGCCGGGGCGAGGTGAGCACCCAGGCCCGGTCGGCGGCGTCCAGCGTGGCGGCGGCGAACTCGACGTCCTCGGGCGTCGGTTCGGTGGTGCGGCGGGCCGCGAGCCAGGCGGGCAGCAGCTCGGCGGGCTCGCCCCCGAACCAGTGCACGGGCTCGTCACCGAGCACGCCGACCAGCAGCTCGCCGCCCCGGGCGGTGGCCCGGCGGTGCAGCACCAGCAGCGCGGCCAGCTGGACGAGGCGCCCGGCGCCGGCCTGCGACGGGCCGGCGTCCACCATCGCGACCGTCCGCCCGCGCGGCGCGGTGGAATGGAACTCGGGTGCGAAGTAGAGGAGTTCACGGTCGACGAAGCGGCGCAGGAACTCCTCGGGGTACTCCTCGGCGAGCAGCCACTCGGCGGGCAGCAGCTGGTCGGGGCGCCCGGAGCGGCCGAGCCCGCCCAGGCCGTCCGGCTCCCCCGGTCCGTCGGTCACCGGCTCGCGCTCGCCCACGAGTACGTCGAGGCGGCGCAGCAACGGCCCGAGGGCGGTGGCGAGTTCGGGGGTGAGCGCGGACAGCGAACCGGCCCAGGCGGCCAGTCCGGCCGGCAGCGGGGCGGCGGTCATCGCGCGGGCTCCCCGGAGAGAGGCGCGAGCGCGTCCGGGTCGGTGGCGGGGGCGGGCCGGGCGGCGACGAGGGCGTGGCCGGGGACGAGCACGCAGAGGTCGCCGGGTTCGGCGCCCAGCGCGGTGCGCCACAGGGCGGGCGCGGGCCGGGGGCGGGCGGTGGTGGGGACGAGCAGCTCGCCGTCGTGGCCGAGGTAGCGGGCGCCGTCCGCCCACGGGAGGTCGGCCTCCGCCCCGAGGACGAGCAGCGTGGTGTCGTCGGCGAGGACGCCGAGCCGCGCGCCGTCGGTGAGCCGCTCCCGGGTGGCGGCGGCCAGCGCGGGGACGGCGGCGCCGACGGCGAGCACGGCGGTGGCGGGCAGCGGCGGCTCGCGGCGCTCCCAGCGCAGGGCCACGGCGGGCGGCGCGAGCGGAGCGGGGGCGGCCGTCACGAGGGCGTGACCGCCGCGACGAGCTCGGCCCGTATGCCGGCGAGCGCGGCGGGCAGGTCGGCCGGGGCGAATCCGGCGTCGATCTCGCGCAGCGCGGCCTCCAGCCGGAGCCGGGAGTCGCGCCCCCCGGGGAGGCCACGGTGCTCGGCGAGCAGGGCGGCGCCGGTGCGGGCGAGGCGTTCGGCGCGCGCGGCGGTGCTGCGCGAGAGCTCCTCGGCGGCGTGCATGAGGGATTCGTTGGCGGCCTTCTCGATGAGGTCGCCGAGGGTGTCGCGGGCCAGCGCCTGGGTGTCGGCGGTGGGGGCGATCAGCGGCAGCACCCACAGGTCGCGGGCACCGGCGACGTCCCGTCCGTCCAGGACGGCGGCGGCCGCCACCAGCCGCTGCGAGCGGACGGCCCGCCGGTCGCCGACGGGCACGCCGGCGGCGCGCAGTCGGCGCAGCGCGGTGGCGAGCAGCGGGGTGACGGCGTCGAGGTCGCAGCCGCAGGCGGCGGCGGTGAGCCGGTCGAGCGCGCCGAGCACGTCAGCGCCGGCGGCCGGAGCGGGCGCGGCGGGCCGCCGTCCGGCCTCCAGCAGTTCCTCAAGGCGGGCGTCGGCGACCGGCTCGACGAAGACCCGGGCGAGGAAGCGGTCGGCGAACGCGGCGAGCGCCGGGTCCTCCGGCAGGTGGTTGGCCGCGCCGACGCAGACCCGCAGCGGGTTGGCGAGGACGGTGCCGCCGCGCCGGAAGACCCGCTCGTTGAGCAGGCCGAGCAGGGTGTTGAGGACGGCGGTGGAGCCGAGGAAGACCTCGTCGAGGAAGGCGATCTCGGCCTCGGGCAGCATGCCCGCCGTCTCGAACTCGACCCGGCCCTCGCGCAGGCCGCGCAGGTCGACGGGGCCGAACAGCTCGTTGGGTTCGGTGAACCGGCCGAGCAGGTACTCGAAGTAGCGGCCGCCGAGCTGCCCGGCCACCCGGCGCACGGCCTGCGACTTGGCGGTGCCGGGCGGGCCGACGACCAGCAGGTGTTCCCCCGCGACGGCGCAGAGCGCGACCACCTCGGCGACCGTCTCGCGGTCGACGGTGCCGCGCCCGGCGGCGGCGACGGCGGCGCCGATCAGTTCGGCGTCCGGTCGGAGCGCGGCGGAGCGGGCGTCGGGCGGGGTGCTGATGTGGGTCACGAGCACCGGAGTCTACGGGCCCCGGACCTGCCGTCACCAGCGGGTTTCCGTCGGCCCCGGCCGCGACCCGCGCCCCCGGGGGGCTTCGCCCGCCCGCGGCGTCTACGGATCGCTGACCGGTTGTAGACGCGCCGCTGGTGTCCTGCTCGGGCCCGCCGCCCCGACCGGACGCGGGCCATCGAACCGAAGGGGAACCCCGTGTCAGACACCTCCACCCGGGCCACCGGCGTCGGCGCCCGACTGGCGAGGCTGGCTCTCGCCGCGTGCACGCTGTCCGTGAGCGGCCTGGCCGTGCTCGCCGCACCCGCGGGCGCCACGACCACGGCCGCCGCACCGGCGGGCGCCGCGGCGACGGCCGTGGTCGAGCAGACGATCACGATCCAGGACCACCAGAACCACCACGCGCTGGCCACCGCGGACGGGGAGGGCTCGCGGATCGTCGCGCGCGGCTACCAGGACGCCTCCACCCGGTTCTGGATCTCCAACAAGCCGAACGGCCGGGTCGACTTCGTCCGCTCCGTCAACGGCACCGAGCGCGTGATCGAGATGGACCTCAACGACGGCCGGACGACGCAGTTCATCCACTGGTGGGCGGGCGACAACCAGCAGTGGACCCTGGAGGACGCCGCCGAGGGCGGAACGTATCTGCACAACGCCCGGGACAACCGCTGTCTGACCTACCACGGCCTGGACCGCGAGGTCACCGTCGAGACCTGCGACGGCAGCGCGTCCCAGCGGTTCGACCTGGTGCCGTCCGGCACCACCCCGCCCCCGTCTCCCCCGGCCGAGCAGCGCTTCCTCCAGCGCCTCAACGAACTGCGCGCCCGGTACGGCAAGGCGCCGGTGCGGCTCAACCCGACGCTCTCCCAGGCCGCCCAATGCAACGCCGCCCAGATGGACCAGCGCCACGTCTCCGGCCACTTCTGCGCCTCGGACGCCGTCGCGCGCGGTCTCGGGTACAACGCGCGGGCCTGGGGCGAAATAGCCTTCTACGGTCCCACCAGCATCGATGCCGCCTTCGACGGCTGGGTCAACTCCTCCCCGCACCTCACGATCATGGTCGGCGACTACGCCGAGGTCGGGCTCTCCCAGGTGGGCGCGGCCTCCTGGAACGCCGACTTCGGCACCCGCTGAGACGCGTCCCCCGACGGGCCGGCCGGACCTCCTACGCCCGGAGGTCCGGCCAGCCCTGGTGGTCCGGCGGGACGCGTGGTCGCGGCGGGTGGGCGTGCGGGCGAACAGGTCCGACCGGCGGGCCCGGACCGCGGCGCGGTCTCAGTGCCCCGCCGCCGGCGCCAGCGGCCCCGCCGAGACGTCGAAGGCGTGTGTCACCTCCGGCGCGGTCCCGGGGCGCAGCAGGGCCCGGGCCTGCTCCTCGTCCCGGCGGTCGGTGGCGGTGAGCCGGCCGCCGTGCTGGGCCAGGTGCTCGGCCCAGGAGGAGACCAGGTAGGTCTCGACGAACCGCTCGGGTTCGCCGCCGTCCTGGTAGAGGCCCCAGCTGAGGGCGCCGGTGCGGCGGCGCGAGGCGGCGACCCGGCGCATCCGCGCGGTGAACGCGGCCCGGTGCTCCGCCTCCACCCGGTACTCGACGGTGACCAGCACCGGTCCGTCCGCGTCGCCCGGTTCGACCACCAGCAGGGGCTCGGGCCAGTGGCCGGACGGCGTCGGGTCGACCCGGTCGCCGTCGTACAGCGGCAGCCGGCGGGCGCCGAGCGCGCCGAGCAGCAGCACCGCGCCGGCGGTCAGCAGCGCGGCGCCCGGGCCGTGACGCTCGGCCAGCACGCCCCAGAGCGGGGCCGCCAGGGCCTGGCCGCCCTGGAAGACCAGCAGCTGGACGGCCAGGCCGCGGGCCCGCACCCAGCCGGGGAGCCGGGTCTGGACGGCCGCGTTGAGGGTGGACAGCACCCCGATCCAGGCCACCCCGGCGGGCAGCAGGGCGAGGCCGACGAGCCAGGGCAGCCGGACCGTCGCCAGCACGGCCAGCACCCCGGCGAGCGCGACGGTCCCCGCCACCAGGGTGCCGTTGGCCCCGAGCCGGCGGCGCATCAGCGGCAGCGCGAACGCCCCGCCCACCGCGCCGACGCCGACCGCGCCGAGCAGCAGCCCGTAGCCGCCGGGGCCGAGGCCCAGCGACCGGCGCGCGACCAGCGGCAGCAGCGCCCACAGCGCGCCCGCGCCGGGCACGAACAGCGCGGTGCGCAGCAGCACCCGCCGTACGCCCGGCGCGTGCCGGATGTAGCGGCGGCCCGCGTGCACGGCGGCGAGCAGTCCTTCGCCCCCGCCGGCCGGCCCGTCCTGCGGCGCGCTCCGGTGCCAGCGCAGCAGGACGACCAGGACGCCGAGGTAGGAGGCGGCGTTGAAGGCGAACACCCAGCCCGCGCCGGCCGCCGCGACCACCGCGCCGCCGATCGCCGGGCCGACCGCCCGCGCGAGGTTCATGTTGACGGCGCCGAGCGCCGCCGCCTGCCCGAGCTGCCGGCGCTCCACCAGCTCCGGTTGGACGGCCTGCCAGGCCGGGCCCATCACGGCGGTGCCGCAGCCGAGCAGGAAGGTGAGGCCGAGCAGCGGACCGGGGGTCAGCGCGCCGGCGAAGGCCAGCACCGCGAGGACGGTGGCGACGACGAGCATCACGAGCTGCGAGGCGACCAGCACCGAACGGCGGTCGCGGCGGTCGGCCAGCACCCCGGAGGGCAGCGCCAGCAGGACCACCGGCAGGCTCGCGGCCGTCTGCACCAGCGCCAGCAGGGCGGCGTCGTGGCCGACCAGCAGCCACTGGGCGCCGACGGTCTGCATCCAGCTGCCGACGTTGGAGACGAGTTGGGCGATCCACAGGGCGCGGAAGACCCGGCCGGTGAGCGGGGCCCACGCGGAGTCGTCCGCCGGGCGTCGGGCGGGGGTGGTGGTCTCTGTGCTCATACCGGTCCGTTGCGGGTGGGGGTCGGGGCGCGGCCCGACGCGGCGGCCGTGGGGGTTGCCGCGGTCCGGCGTCGGCCGTACGGAGGCTAGGACGGGCCGCGCGCCCTGGTGCGCCCGCGGGCGCACCGGCGCTGCCCCGGGAGTGCACGGGTCCGCGCGGTCCGTCCGCCGGCCTCAGACGTCCCTGCGGTGCGCGGCGGCCGTCGCGACCACGACCGCGCCCACCGCCCAGCCCGCGAAGGCGAGCCACGACCCGAGCGCGGTGGCCGGGTACGGCGGCGCCAGCACCTGCGTCGGGTCGGGCGTGGCCAGCCGCCGCCAGGCGATGAACGGCATGGCGTGCTCGACCACCGCCGACCAGCGGTGGTCCTCGTTGAACGAGGCGGGCAGCAGGAACAGCACCAGCACGGTGGTCACCACGCTCGCGGCGGCGTGCCGCACCAGCGTCCCCAGCCCGAAACCGATCAGCGCGCAGACCGGGGCGAGGGCGGCGGCCCCGGCAACAGCCTGCAGCACCCCGGGATCGGCGAGCGACACCCCGGCGTGCCGTCGGCCGAGCAGGGCCTGGGCGAATCCGAAGGAGACACCCGAAGCGCACACGCCGAGGCCGAGCATGACCGCCGCCAGCACCCCGGCCTTGGCCAGCAGCACCGCCCGGCGGTCCGGGACGGCGGCGAAGGTGGTGCGGATCATCCCGGTCGTGTACTCGCCGACGATCACCGCGGCGCCGACGCCTCCCGCGAGGAGCGTCAGGAGGTCGGCGGCCAGCCCGGTGAACGAGGCGTTCACCGCCACGGCGACGACTCCGGAGCCGGGCGGCGGGCCACCTGGCTCGGTGTGCGTGTAGGTGTAGCGCGCGGCGTTGAGGTTGACGGCGACCAGGACGAGCACGCCGAGGCCCAGCACCCAGGGGATCGAGCGCGGGGACCAGAACCTGATCCACTCGGCGGCGAGCAGGTCGCGCGGGCGCGGCCGGGGTTCGGTGGTGGCGGTGCCGATCGTCGCGGTGGTCATCGCGGCCCTCCGGCGGGGTGGTCGACGCGGTCGGCGGTGAGTGCCATGAACGCCTCCTCCAAGGAGGCCGTGCGGGTGGTCAGTTCGAGCAGCGGGATCCGGTGGTCGAGGGCGAGCGCGCCGATCCGCGCGGCGTCCAGGCCGGTCACGGCGAGCGCGCCGTCCGCCTCCGCGCGCGACACCGTGCCACCGGCCGCCGTCAGAACGCCCGCCAGCGCCTCGGGTTCGGCCGCGCGCACGGTCACCCCCGGCCGGGCGCCGGCCGGCCCCGTGCCTCGGGCGGCGAATTCGGCCACGCTCTCGGCGGCGATCAACCGACCGCGTCCGATGACCACCAACCGGTCCGCCGTGTGCTCCATCTCGCTCATCAGATGACTGGAGACGAACACCGTCCGCCCCTCCGCCGCCAGATTCCGGAACAGACCGCGCACCCAGCGCACCCCCTCCGGGTCCAGCCCGTTCAGCGGCTCGTCGAACAGCAGCACCGGCGGATCGCCGAGCAGCGCCGCCGCGATCCCGAGCCGCTGCTTCATCCCGAGCGAGTACCCGCCGATCCGACGCCCGGCCGCCCCGGCGAGCCCCACCTCCTCCAGTACCGCGTCCACCCGGGCGCGCGGCACGGCGTTGCCCCGGGCCAGCGCCCGCAGATGGGCACGGCCGCTGCGCCCGCCGTGCACGTCGCCCGCGTCCAGCAGCGCGCCGACGTGCCGCAGACCGCGCGGCCGCTCCCGGAACGGGCGGCCGCCGACGGTCGCCGTCCCGCCGGTGGGCTCGCTCAGCCCCAGGATCATCCGCAGCGCGGTGCTCTTCCCGGCGCCGTTCGGTCCCAGGAACCCGGTGACCTGACCCGGGTGGACGGCGAAGGTGAGGTCGTCGACGGCGGTGGTGCGGCCGTAACGCTTCGTCAGTCGGTGCACTTCGATCATGCCGACCACGGTGCCGCCGAACGGCCGGGCGGCACATCGGCCCCGGGCCGACACCCGCCCGGCCCCGCAGTCACCTCCGGGCGTACACCCGTGGTCCGATGCCGCGCCGCAGGCCGCCTCGTTACGATCACCGCATGTCCGCGACGCCCCCGCCACCGATACTCCTCCCGCCCCGGCTCCGGCGGGTGCCGCCCGGCGCCTGGACGGCGCTCGCGTGGTGCGTCTCGCTGCTCTACCCCTCCCTCGTCCTCGGCGCCGTCCCCGGCCGCCCGGCCTCCGCGGACGGCAGACTCGCCCCGCCCGCGCCGCAGGACTGGGCGACCGCCGCCTTCACCACTCCCGTCGCGTTCCTCGCCGCCGCTCTGCTGCGCCGCCGGCCGCGCACGGCCGTCGCCCTGCTGCTCGCCGCCACCGTGGCGCAGACCAAGGCCTGGCGCTGGGAGCTCGAACTGCCGCCGACCGCGCTGCTCGCGGTCGCCGCCGCCCTCTGCCTGGTCACGGCCGCCGAACCGCGCCGGACCTCACGGGCCGCACTGGCCATGGTGCTGGGCACGCTGACCTTCCATCTGATCCTCTCCCCCGCCCTCGGCGGCGGTCTGCTGCTCACCGGCACCCGGATCGGCGCCAACGACGCCGGCGTGCTGATCGCCGTCATCGCCTGGCTGGTGGGCCGCTCGGTGCACCAGTCCCGGGAGCACGCCGAGGCGTTGAGCACCCGGGCGGCGGCCGAGGCGGTCACCGCCGAACGCCTGCGGATCGCCCGCGAGATGCACGACACCGTGGCCCACAGCATCGGCATCGTCGCCCTCCAGGCGGGCGCGGCCCGCCGGGTCATCGACACCCGGCCGGACCGGGCGCGCGAGGCCCTCGGCGAGATCGAGACCGCCGGCCGGGAGACGCTGGCGGGCCTGCGCCGGATGCTCGGCGCGCTGCGCCGGGCAGACGACACCGCCGAGCCCGTGAGCGCCGCGCTGCGTCCACCGGGCCTGGCCGACCTCGACGGGCTGACCGCCGCCACCACGGCGGCGGGCGTGCGGGTCGACGTCCGGTGGCAGGGCGAACGGCGGCCGCTGCCACCGGAGATCGACCTGGCGGCGTTCCGGATCGTCCAGGAGTCGGTGGCCAACGTGGTCCGCCACGCCGCCGCCCCGTCCTGCCGGGTCACCGTCGACCACCGGCGTCCGGCGGAGCTCTCCATCGAGGTCACCGACCGCGGCCGTGGCCACGGCACCGCCGCCGGGGCCGGCTACGGCCTGGCGGGCCTGCGCGAGCGGGTCGCCCTGCTGCACGGCGAGTTCGACGCCGCGCCGCGCCCCGGCGGCGGCTTCCGGGTCGCCGCCCGCCTGCCGGTCGCCGAGGCGGCGACCCGGTGACGGCCCCCGCCCGCGCCGTCCGCGTCGTCCTCGCCGACGACCAGCCGCTCGTCCGGGCCGCGCTGGAGATGGTGATCACCGAGGCGCCCGACCTGGAGGTGGTCGGCGAGGCCGCCACCGGTGCCGAGGCCGTCCGGCTCGCCGAGGAACTGCGGCCCGACGTCGTGGTGATGGACCTGCGGATGCCCGTGCTCGACGGCATCGAGGCCACCCGCCGGGTGACGGCCGGACCGGACCCGGCCCGGGTCGTCGTGCTCACCACCTTCGACGAGGACGAGAACGTGCACGCGGCCCTGCGCGCCGGGGCGTCCGGCTTCCTCGTCAAGGACATGGCCCTGGACGACATCCTCGGCGCGATCCGGGTGGTGGCCGCCGGCGACGCCCTGATCGCCCCGAGCGTCACCCGCCGCCTGATCGCCGAGTTCGCCGCCCGCCCCGCCCCCGCTTCCCCCACGGCTCGCCCGGGCGCTTCCCCGGACGACCGGCTGACCGGCATCACCGACCGTGAACGCGAGATCCTCACCCTCGTCGGCCGGGGGCTGTCCAACACCGAGATCGCCGGCGAACTCGTGCTCAGTCCGGCCACTGTGAAGACCTACATGACCCGGCTGCTCACCAAGCTCGCCGCCCGCGACCGCGTCCACCTGGTCATCCTGGCCTACGAGTCCGGCCTGGTCGGCGCCCGGGGATGATCCCGTCGGCGTGCGGGGGCCGCGGCCCGGCCCCCACACGCCGCAGCGGGCGCGGGGGCCGGGGCGGAACCGGGGCCGGGAGGCGTCGGTCGACGACGGTCATCACCTGACGTTCGTGATCCGGCCGGCGCAGGTGAATTCAGGCGCCGCCCGGTGTTCACTGCTTCTCGGGGCCGGACACGAAAGACGGGTTCTGTCCACCTCCTATCGGGCGATTGAGCTGGGAAGACGCCGGGCGGTCGCATCGGATGCGAGTTTCTCGCATCCGATGCGATGGACGGAGAGCGATGAGACGTGACCGAAGGTCCCTGCCCGCCCGGTCCGGTCGGACTGCAGCTACACCGACTTCACCACCGAGCAGGCCGCGACGGACACCGGGGCCGCCTGGAGCCGGTACGCCGCCGGAGACCACCAGCGCTGACCCGCCCCCTCGGTGCGCCGGTGGGACACGGGAGCCGTTTCTGACGGCCGGGGTGGTTGCGGTGGCTCCCGGCCTCGTCAGGCCGGCCGGTTGTTCGCCGGTGCGGTCTGCGGACTGCCGGGATCAGGGGCGGGCAGCGGCCAGGTGGGGTGGGCGAGATGACGGCGCAGGGCGTCGAGCCGGGCGAGGTGGTGGTCGAGGGCGGCGTTGACGGTGCTCGTGGTGGCGGCCACTCGCGCTTCGAGGTCGTGGATCCGGTCCAGGAGGTCCTGCCAGCGCCTTTCGGCGGCGGTGGCAGGGTCAGGCGCGGCGTCGGTCGCTGTCATCGCGGAGCCGGGTGGTGTGGTGGGTGAGGGCGTCGAGGCGGGTGGCGAGGTCGCCCTGGCTGGTGCCGAGGTGGGGGCGGACGGCGGCGAGAGGCTCTATGAGGTCGGCGGGGTCGGTGGCGCCGAGGGCGGCGGTCAGGGCAGCCTGGGCGGGACGGGCGTCGGGAGCGAGTGCGGCCGTGGTGATCTCGGCGGCGAGGACCCGCAGCTCGGCGGCGTGGTCGCGGGCCCAGACGGTGACCGATCGGTCGGCGGCCCGCCGGTCACGGACGGCCTTGACCCGTTCGGCGCCGGTACCGGACCGCGAAGCGCCGCCGGCGGAGGGCTTGAGGCGCAGGTAGCGGTTCTCGGCGGCCTGGCGGCTGGCGACGCCCATCGGGTGGGCGAGGTCGGCCCAGGTGGCGCCGGCCTGCCGGGCGCTCTCCACCAGGCCGGCTTCCCAGCCGGCGAGCTGGCCGCGCAGTTCGCGCAGCAGGACGAGTGCGGCCAGGGCCTGCTCGGGGCCACCGTGCTCGTCAGGGGTGGTCGGGGGCGGGGACGTCGGGTTCTGGGCGGTGCGGACGGCGTGGTCGATGGCGGCCAGCGCCGCCGCGGCTGCCAGGAACGGGACCGGCTCGACCGGCGGGAAGGCGTCTGGGGCGGCTCTGCGGGACTTCTCGCTCATGCAGTCACTCTATAGGCGACACGGCAACTTGTCATCGGATGGATGACGCGCTAGAAAGGAGTCAGGTGAAGCGCACTGGCACCCATTCGATCCATGGAGGTGTTTCGCAATGCTGCTGCGCACTGACCCGTTCCGCGAGCTGGACCGGCTGACCCAGCAGTTCCTCAACACGACCGGCACCTGGTCGCGTCCGACGCCGATGCCGCTGGACGCCTACCGGTCCGGCGACGAGTACGTGATCTGCTTCGACCTGCCGGGGGTCGACCCGGAGGCGATCGACATCGACGTCGAGCGGAACATGGTGACCGTCAAGGCCGAGCGCCGCCCGCGCCAGGAAGGCGAGGGCATCAAGTGGGAGCTGTCCGAGCGCCCCCTCGGCGTGTTCTCCCGCCAGGTCATGCTCTCCGACACCCTCGACCCCGCCGGGATCACCGCCGACTACGACGCCGGCGTGCTGACCCTGAAGATCCCGGTCGCCGAGAAGGCCAAGCCCCGCAAGATCGAGATCAGCCACAGCGGAAGCCGCAAGCAGATCCAGGCCTGACCCGTTCCCCGATGCCGTTCCGGCCGCCCCTGATCTCTCCCCCCTCGATCGAAAGGGGCGGCCGGAACACCCCTCGACCGCCGGGCCGGCATCGCCCGGGCCGGCCTGCCCGCAGCGACGCGGAAACGCCATGAACGGCCAGAGCAACCAGCCCTTCATCGTGCGAGCCCACGGAGAGATCGACCTCGACACCGCCCCCTCGCTGCGCCGTGCTCTGGCCACCGCGCTCGAGTCGCACCGGGAGGTGGTGCTGGATCTGTCGGAGGTGACGTTCATGGACTGCGCGGGCCTGGGCGCCCTGGTCCGGGCCCGCAACCAGGCCGACCGGTGCGGTGCCCGCCTGACCCTGCGCGGGGCCGGGCGCTGCGTGGTGCGGCTGCTCAAGCTGACCGGTCTGCACCGGCGCCTGGCCGTCGAGCCCTGACCGGCGGCGGGCGGCGTACCGGGCAGGCCGGGACGGAGGGAGAACCGCGATGACGCTTCGATGGGAGACGTTCCTGGAAGAGGTCCGGGAACGCGGTGAGTACAACAGCCCGCAGGAGGCCGAGCGGGCCGCCCGGGTGGTCCTGGCCCTGCTCGGCGCCCATCTGGTCGGCGAGGTACGGGCCGAACTGGCCGCCCGACTGCCCGAGACCATGGCCCTGATCCTGCTCAACCCGCTGCAGGCCGCCGAGCCCCTCAACGCCGAGCGGTTCGTGCGCGCGACCGCGGCCTGGGTCGAGGGCGCCACCGACGCCACGGCCCTGTGGGACGTCGGCGCCGTCCTGTCCACGGTGGCCGACGCCGCCGGCGACGACCTCACCCGGCGCGTCCTGCTCCAGCTGCCGCCCGGCTACGACCTGCTGTTCGGCCGTCCCACCGCAGGGACACGACCCTGACCACCCCTCACCCGCCGCCGGCCCGCCGTCGGCCCGCCCCTGGAAGGCCCCACGGTCATGACCCGCTACCGCCACCTCCTCCAGCAGGTCCGCAACCTCGGCCGCTACACCACCAACGAGGAAGCCGAACGCGTCCTCGACGCCGTCCTGGCCCTCCTCGGCTCCCAGCTCACCGGCGACGAACGCTGCGACCTCGCCGCCGCCCTGCCCGAACGGGCCCGCGCCGTCTTCGCCACCCAGATCCCCCTGCCCCATCCCGTCACCGCCCCCGCCTTCGTCGAGACCCTCGCCCACACCCTGGGCACCAGCCTCACCGCCGCCCGCTGGGACGCCTCCTCCGTCCTGACCACCCTCACCACCCTCACCGACGACACCCTCACCGACCGCCTCCTCACCCACCTGCCCCGCGACTACGCCCTGCTGTTCGGCCGCGCGGACCTGGCCGCCGTCGCCTGAGCGGCGGGCCCGACCCGCCAGCGCGGGAGCGCTCCGAGCTGCCCTGGCAAGCACCCAACCGCACACCGGATGAGGCGAGGCGACCGATGGACGGACCCCACCGCTACGCGGTCACCCTGCCCGGCCGGCCCGGCCGGCATGGGCCGCCCGAGGTCGTCGTCGTCCATCTCACCGGTGCGTACACCGCTGCCGGTGTAGCCGCCATCGGCCCGGACCAGCGCAAACAGGTGGTGCGCGGCAGCCACCTGGGCGAGCAGGACATGGGCGGCGGCGCGGTCGCCGATGTCCGCCGAGGTGACCATCACCCCCAGCAGCAGACCGAGCGTGTCGACCACCACGTGGCGCTTGCGGCCGTTGATCAGCTTGCCGCCGTCGAAGCCGCGGCTGTCGGCGCCGACGACGGCGTCCGCCTTGATGGACTGGGAGTCGATCACGCCCGCGCTCGGCTCCGGATCCCGCCCCGCCCTCTCCCGGCCCCTTCCACGCAACCGGTCGTGGAACTCCTTCACCAGACCGTGGTCGCGCCAGCGGCGGAAGAACGCGTAGACCCGGTCCCACGGCGGGAAGGCGGCCGGCATCGCCCGCCACTTCGATCCGTTGTCGACGAGGCAGCGGATCGCGTCCAACATCACGCGGTGGCAGTAGGCCTCCGGCTGACCGCCCCGGCCTCGCAGCCAGGCCGGCACCGGAAGCAGCGGCCGCACCACCGCCCACTCCGCGTCCGACATGTCCGTCGGGTAGCGGCGCGCACGGACCCCGCGGTCGGCGGCATTCCCGAACCGGTGAGCGAGGCAGTTACACGCGAGGGTGACCGAAGTCGATGGGGATCTTTGAACCTCCTCACCCTGTGCTGAGGATGGCCCCGGAGTTGCTCGCCTTGATTCCTCAGGCGTGCATGTGCTGGTCTGCGGGTGGATGCCGAACTCGACGGCTGGCTCTTGATCGGGTGGCTGGGTGGGCACGTGGGAGCGGTCTCAGGGTTCGATGGAGAGGTGTTCGATGAGGTCGTCGCGCAGCGTGAATCGATAGCGGAGATCGATGGTGCCGCCGGGGAAGTTGCCTTCGAGGCGGTGTGTGGCGATGTAGTGGGCCGTGTCGGTCTGCTGAGCGTTCGTGAGGTCGATGGTGTAGGTGAATTCGGTGGCGGAGTGGTCCAGCCACCGCTCGATCGCGGCGCTGCCCTGGTAGGTGTTGCCGTCGTCGATCACTGTGGCGTCGTCGGTGAACGTCGTGACCGCGGTGGCGGTGTCGTGGGCGCGGTGCGCTGTGAGGTAGCGAGTGATCACCTCGGGCAGGTCGTCCGGGGTGATGGTCCGGGGCTGGTTGTCGTGCATGACGCTCCTGATGGTGGTGGCGGGTTCAGACGGTGGGGGTGGTGCCGCCGTCGATGACGTGTTCGGCGCCGACGATGGCCGAGGCGCGGTCGGAAACGAGGAAGGCGACGAGCTCGGCGACCTCCTCGGGCCGGTTGGGACGGCCGAGCGGGATGCCTCCCAGGGAGTCCATCAGCCGGCCCAGCGCCGCTTCCGGGCTGATGCCGGCGTCGTGGGCGATCCGGGCGACGAGGTTGTCGGCGGCCGAGGTCTGGACGAAGCCGGGTGAGACGGTGTTGACGCGGACGCCGTGCGGGGCGACCTGGGTGGCCAGGCCCTTGCTGTACGTGGTCAGGGCGGCCTTGGCGGCAGCGTAGGCCAGGGTGCCGTTCCACAGCGGCATGCGGCGCTGGATCGAGGTGACGTGCACGACCACGCCCTTGCCCGTGGCGATCATGTGCGGCAGGAGTGCGCGGTCCAGGCGGACGGCGGCCAGCAGGTTCGTGTTCAGCTCCCGGGCCCAGTCGTCCTCTCCGAGCGCGGCGAATCCTCCTGCCGATGCCTCGGAGCCGCCGAGGGTGTTGACCAGGATGTCGACGCCTCCCACGCGGGCGTCCACCTCGGAGGCGACGTGGGCGGCGCCCTGGGCGGTGGACAGGTCGGCGGTGATGAACGCCTTCTCCTCGACGTCGTCGGGGCGGCTGCGGGCGGTGACCAGCACGGTCGCGCCGGCCTCGGTGAGGCGTCGGGCGATCGCGGCTCCGGTGCCCTTGGTGCCGCCGGTGACCAGAGCGCGTCGGCCCTCGAGGGATTCGCTGATGGATGTGGTCACGGTGTGCTCCGTTCCCGGGTGCGGGCATACGAGGCGCCGCCCCGTCTCTACTGCTAAAGCCGCCCCACCTCTACTGCTAAAATAGAAGCTACTAACTTCGACTTTAGCAGCAACTGAGGGGATGGTCGCCGTGGCGAGCCGGATCAGGCTGGAGGACCGGGAGTGCCCGCTGTCCACGACGGTGGAACACGTCGGCGAGTGGTGGACGCTGCTGATCCTCCACGACGCCTTCGACGGCTACACCCGCTTCGACCAGTTCCAGGAGAGCCTGGGCATCTCCTCCAGCATGCTCACCACCCGGCTCAAGACCCTGGTCGCGGACGGTCTACTGGAGCGCCGGCCATACCGGACCAGCCCCGTCCGGCACGAGTACGTACTCACCGAACTCGGGCGCTCGCTGCGCCCGGTGATCGTCGCCCTGGCCGCGTGGGGCAATGCCCGCCTCACGGCGGCGGAGCGCAGCATGATCCTCGTCGACGCGCACAGCGGCGAGGAGGTCGAGCCCGTCGTCGTCGACGCCAAAACCGGCCGCCGACTCGACGACAGCACCGCCTACGTCTTCGCCGCCGGCCCCGCAGCCAGCGACGCGATGCGCAGCCGCTACGCGGCACGGCCGGCCATTCCCGCGGAAGAGGCGTAAGCCCGCCCGGAAGAGCCTCGTACAGCCTTTAGCAGGGCCGCGTGCATGGGCTGCACCTGACCGCCTCGAAGCGCCGGTTTGTCGCCGGCGTGATACCTGCCAACCCGACAACAGCCACTGAACGCGACCTCACCAGACAATCACCCGCCGGAGCCGGCTCGGGCGCGCGGAAGCCGTCGGCGTACTGCGTTTTTCCTGTTCGCGGGTTTCTAATCCGGGAATTGCGGCGTCGTCCGGTCCGGCCGCCGGTCTTGCGGTTCCCCGCCGGGGCGCTACGGGGCCGGGGCCAGCCCGGAGGCCAGACCGGTGAGGAGGATGTCGAGGCTGCGTTCGAGTTCGGCTGCCCCGTCGTAGGTGACCATGGCCGTCGCGAGACTCCGCAGGAGGGGGAATTCGGCGATTGGCAGCCGGTGCAGGCCGAGGCGGAGCAGGTCGTCGGTTTCGTCGGCGTTCTCGACGAGTTCCTGGAGCTCGTTGAGGATGTGGCCGTGGAGCAGACCGAACAGTGCGCGATAGACGTGCAGGGCGTCCGGGCCGCTGAAGCCGGCCCGGGTCAGCAGCGCGAGGATGGCTTCCAGCGGGCGCAGGGTGCCGAGCGGACGCAGCGCGAGCGGGGTGGCGAGCGGGCGAGTGACCAGGAGCGGCACGACGTGCGGGTGTGCCAGGGCGAGGCGGCGGTAGTCGCGGGCGACGGTGCGCAGCTGGGCGGCCCAGTCGGGATCGGTGGGGTCCACAGCGAGTTCGGCCAGGACGGTCTCGGCGACGCCGTCGAGCAGAGCGGCCTTGTTCGGCGCGTAGCGGTAGAGGCTCATCGGGTCGTGGCCGAGCGCGCGGGCCAGCCGCCGCATGGACATTCTGTCGACGCCTTCGTTGTCGATGATCTCCAGTGCGCAGGCCAGCATCCGCTCTCGGCTGAGCCTTCCGCCCGTGGACGGGGCGCCGTCCGCGCTGGCGGAATCGACCGGGGCGGCGACCATGTCCGCACCTTCTCTCGCTCGGCGTGATGGCAGGTGACTAAAAGTTCGTAGACCTACGGTGTAGACGCCAGTCTAGTCCAGGAGTTCACTGTAGACATACGACGTAGATCCCCTGGAGCACGTCATGATCATTCTTCTCGGACTCATCATCCTGGTCGCCGCGGCCGTTGTCGCGGTGGCGGGAATTCTCGGAAACACCGGCAGCGGACACGGGCTCACCGACACGTTCACGGTGTTCGGGCACCACATGACCGGCTCCACCGGCACACTGTTCCTCTACGGCATCGTCGTCGGGGCCGTGGGCATGCTGGGGCTCGGCCTCCTGCTGGTCGGCGCGCGCCGCGCGGCCAATACGCGCCGTGGACTGCGGCACTCCCGCAAGGAAACGGCGACCGCCAGCAGGCGCCGCGACGAGTTGGTCGAGCAACGCGACAGCGCCCGTGCGGAGGCGACCGCGATGGCGAAGGACCGGGACAATGTCGCCCAGGAACGCAACACGCTCGCCGAGCAGCGCGACGACCTCATGAGCCGGCAGCTCCACACGAACGAGCAGACGGCCGGCACACGCCTCACCCCGATGCCGCAGGGCACCGCCACACCGTCGGCCCGGATGCCGCAGAGCGATGCCGAACCGGCGGCCCCGATGCCGCCGGACGACGTCGAACCCGAGCCCGACAACGGGCACCGCAGACCCCACCTGCTCCTCGGGCGCGGCTCCGGCCGCCAGTAGGCCGCCGCAGCTGCCCCGTCGTCCGCAGCCACGAAAGGAAACCAGTCATGGGTATCGGCAAGAAGACCGCCCACAAGGCCGAAGCGGTCAAGGGCGGCATGAAGAAGACCGTCGGACGTGCCACCGGCGACCGCAGCCTCGAAGCAGAGGGCAGCGGCGACCAGGCCAAGGGCAACCTCAAGCAGGCCGGCGCCAAGGTCAAGGACGCGTTCAAGCACTGACCCCTTCCGGACCCGCCCGCCGGGTCCGTCCGGTCCCGGGCGCCGTCCGGCTCGAAACCGTAGGCGCCCGGGCCGGACGACCGGACATTGAGGGGGCAACCGAAGAACAGGAAGAACGACCATGACCACCATCCGGGGCTTCAGCCCCGAGTCGCAGTACACGCCCGGCACGAGCCTGACGGGCTACAAGGTCGAGGCGAACGACGGTCACATCGGCAAGGTCGACGACGCCACCGACGACGTCGGTGCCGCCTACATCGTCGTGAACTGCAAGCCCTGGCTGATCGGCAAGCACGTGATGCTGCCGGCCGGCACATCTCCCGGGTCGACCACCACAGCGAGACGATCCACATCAACCGCTCCAAGGAGCAGATCAAGGACGCGCCCGAGTACGACTCCAACGTCCACCAGGGAGATTCCGGCTATCGCGAGGGCCTCGCGACCTACTACGGCTCCCCCGGGCACTGAGCCCGCCGGGCCCGCCCAACCCGGCCGGCAGGTGACCCTGTGGACCCGGCTCCGGAAACCGGTCCGGTCCCCACGACCGTCGGCCGGCGCAACCCCGGACCCGCTCGTGCCGGGCTCGGGCCGGCCTTTCAGGACGTCGACCTGCCAGTCGGCATCGGCCAGGATGTTGGCGGCCACCAGCGCGTTGGGTCTGCTCCGATGACAATGGCGTCGGACACGGTCTGGTTGTGGCTCTCCAACCTTGCCAACCTGCTCGGCCCTGGAGTTCGACGCCGAACTCTCCCGCGCACGCGCCATCGAGGGCGGCCTGCCGAAGGACGAGGAGCCGTACGTCCGGCTCCCGAGACACCCTGGCCCGAGGACGAACGGCCCTGACCGGAGCGCCGGGCGCGTCCGGCACTCGCCGGGCGTGCGTGCGGCACCGTCCGGGCCGCTCCTCCCGACGACCGGCGCAGCCCTCCGACCGGGCCCGGAGCGCGCGGCTCGTCGTTGCACCGTCCGGCTCAACACGGGCCGCGCCCGGACGGCCGTGCGGGCAGCGTTGTCCTCATGGGAACCTTCATCGCGCGCATGAGCGCCGCCACCCGGTCCGGCCACGGCGACGCGCCCGGGGCCCGGGCCCTGCGGACGCTCGACGCCGTGGGCGGAGCGGCGGAGTTCGACACGGTGACCGCGCCGTTGAAGCGCGTCGTCCAGGCACTGCCGCTGGGGCGGCTGCGCGGGGTGCTGCACGGCCGGCCCCTTGGGCACCCGCTGCACCCGGCCCTCGTCCAGCTGCCGGTCGGCGCGTGGATGTCCTCAACCGTCCTCGACTTCGTGCCCGGCTCGGAGCGCGCGGCACGCCTTCTCGTCGCTGTCGGTGTCATCACCGCGGCTCCGGCAGCGTTGACCGGGTGGGTCGACTGGGCCGAACAACCCAACCAGCAGATGCGTACCGGCCTGCTGCACGCCGGGGCGATGGCCGCCGCGGCGTGCCTGTTCGGTGCGTCGTGGGCGGCCCGCTCGCGCGGCCGCCACCGGATGGGGCGCGCGCTCGGCCTGGTAGGGCTCACGGCGGCCGGCAGCGGAGCGGCGGTGGGCGGCCATCTCGCCTACCGCCAGGCGACCGGTGCGAACAAGGCGGAGCCCGTCCCGCATCTGGTGGAGCCGGGCTGGCACACGCTTGGGCGCACGGAGGAGTTCGCCGAGGGCCGGCCGGCACGTCGGGCGGTGGGCGAGGTGCCGGTGCTCGTGGTGCGGGAATCCGCTGACGTGTTCCACGTGCTGGCCGACCGCTGCAGCCACGCCTCCGGTCCCCTCTCGGAGGGCCACGTTGCCGACGGCTGCGTGACCTGCCCCTGGCACGGGAGCGTCTTCCGCCTGTCCGACGGTTGGAACGTCGCCGGCCCGGCGACCGCCCCGCAGCCGTGTTTCGCCACCCGCACGGACCGCGAGGGCAACCTCCAGGCCCGCCTGCCCGATGCCGGCTACTAGCGGCTGCACGCCTCCCGGCTGCGGCAACAGTCGCCAGTACGCGCGTGGAGCGACCGCGTTCAACGTCAGGTTGCCGGATACACCGTGTCTAGAAGTACTAGAAGTAGTGGCGCCGACCGCCGACCTCGTGGCCGACCGCGCCCAGGATCCAGAGGATCAGGCCGATAACGACCAGAACGATGCCGATGGTCCACAGGATGGGAATGCTGGTGAGGAATCCGATGACCAGGAGGATTACTCCGAGGATGATCACGATGACCTCCACTGTCTGTCCCCCCTCAATGCTGCCCACCGGTGCCGCGGGGGCGACAGCTCACACACGCGTCTCCGAGTCGGGCGCTTCCGACCTCGGTCCGAGCGTCGCCCTTCGCGTCTGACGGCTGCCTCTTGCCGGCGCAGGCCCCCGAACTCGCGCCCCGGCATCGATCGAGGCTGAGAACTGCCACTCCACCGCCGTACGGCGCTCGTCGTAGGCTTCACCGGGTGGACGCGGAACGGTGGTGACCGGCGCCTTGCGGGGCGAGGACGTTCACGCTGACCTCGTGATGCCAGCCGTTCAGCAGACGGGCCTGTTCGTTGGCCCGATGTGTGAGGCGGTCCAGGTCGTCCGGGTCCAGGCGGGCGTCCTGGTCGGCGATGGCACGCAGCGCCCGCCACAGCGCGGCCTTGCCCTCGACGCCGACGCGCATCGTCTCCAGCTCGATCAGATCGCTCAACGGGGAGCGGCGCACCAGCGTGCCGTTCGGCTTGAGGCGCCCGAGCCGTTCGCCGGCCACGCCCAGCCAGGTGCGGTAGTGCCGGACCGGTACGCCCAGCCGGTTCATGATCCGCACGAGGTCGTCCCGGTCCTGCTCCACATCCAGGGCCAGCTGGCGCAGCGCGGAGGCGCGCGCAAGGTGGGGGTGGGTGCCGGCCATACGGCGGGCGAGCGCGCTTCCGCCGAAGGCGCCCGTGAGATGGTCGTTCAAGTAGACGTTCAGCGGATCCGTCCGCAGCCGCGCAGCCATCGCCTGTCCTCCGAAGACCTGAGCCTGCTGAGGGCAGCCCCGCAGGGAGCTGTCCCTGTCCATCGTTGCGCACACGGCCGACGGACGCCCGCCCACCGGGGCCGCCGCCGGGGAGACAGCCCGCAGACCCAGCCGTCTGCTCTCCTGCTCCTGGCCCGCTCTTCCGGGCGCCTCCCGGGCGAGACGTGCCTGCACGTCTGGGTACTTCAGCACGCGTGCAGGCACGTCGACGGATGTCAGTTCTGCGCCGAGAACCGCTCCCAGATGCGGTGGGTGCCGAGCAGGTCCACGAGCCGGGGGATGGCGTCGGCGTCTTCCGTGACGGTGATCACGCCGGGTGCCTGTGGGTCGACTCCCCTCTGACCACGGCCGCGGCCGCTCGACACAATCGGTTGACCTGCAACAAGCGGTGAGTCATGCTGCGCAGGTTCCCCCTTCCTCGAAGATCACTTCCCTCGCCGCTGGTCAGAGCGCTGCCCTTGGCGACTTCGATGCGGTCCTGCAGCCGGGAGAGCCGACCGGAAGGCTTACGGGGATGCCGCCTCAAGGGCGGTGGCGTCCTGTGGCCCACCGCGGGCGCCCCCCGCGTTCGCATGTGCGTCCTCAGCGAAGGTTCATCACCTCGCCACGGGATACCTCTTGCCTGGCCAAGATCAACTGCGCGTTCACGGCCCGCCTCGGGAATCCCGTGCGGATCTCTCCTGACCTTGATGTGTTCGGGCACCGCGGTCGGGGAAGTTCCTGGCGGGGCTGCGTCACGCGGAGCAGGAGCGGTGCAGCTTGCCGAGAAGGGGAGACAACGATGACGGATCGTCCGGAGTCGGAGCCCGCGACCAGCCCGGTGAATCTCGCACCGCTCGACGAGGCGCTCGCGCTGATCCGCGAGGCCGGGATCGAGGAGGCGCTGGGCGCAGTGGCCCCCGCCCTCGCTCCCGGGGAGCGCGCCGATCTCGCCCGGCACTGCGAACTCGCCCATGCGGCCGTACTGCTTAGTGCTCCGTCGGAACCGGTGCTGCGCGCGGCAGTGCGTTCGCGTGGGCTGGAGGTGGGCTCCTCCCGTCCGAGTACGGTGGTGCGGCAGCGCCTGGCCGACCGCTACGGACTGGCTCCGCGGGAACTGGAGGTCAGCATACTGAGCGCCCCGGTGCCGGGACCCGGTGGCCGGCCGCGGGAGGTCGAGGTCTTCGCCCTGGTCGCGCCGCACGGGTCGCCCGCCCGGCGGGTGGCCGAGCGGGAGGCGGTCGAGCGCGGCGAGGAGCACCTGGCGCTGCGGGTGGTCCGGCCGGACCGCGTTGTCCTGGACGGTCTACGAGTGCTGCTGACCGGCGCGGGAGGGATGCGGCCGGACGGGGGTGGCTACAACGCACACGAGGACGGCACGGTGCTCTACTTCCGGGCCGGCTCCGGAGGCGGACCGGCGCTGCGCCGCCGCCTGGAGCTGTATGCACGCGGCGCGCACCCGCAGGTGCTGGCGGCCCACCTGGAGGAGCCCGCTGTCGAACCGGAGCGCCGGCTCCTGGAGCTGATGACGGGCGCCTGGACCAGCCAGTCGATCGCCGTGGCCGCCCGGCCCGGTCTGGCCGACTTGTTGCCCGCGCCTGCCGAACCGGCATCGTCGGTCGGGGAGTTGGCGGAGCGGGCGGGCGCCGATCCGGACGGGCTCGGACGGCTGCTGCGTCACCTGTCGGCCCTCGGGATCGCCGCCCGCGACGATGGCGGCTATCGCCTGGGGCCGTTGGGCGCGTCGCTGCGCAGCGACGTCCCGCACAGCCTCCGGCCGCTGGCGCTGCTGTACGGCGGCCCGTTCCACGACTCCTTCGCCGACCTGGATCACGCCGTGCGGACGGGCCGCGAGGCCTTCGCGCACCGTTTCGGACGCGGGCACTTCGAGCACTTCTCCGCCGATCCCGAGCTGTCCGTCCTGTTCGACCGGGCGATGGCGGCCGGCGCCGCGATGTTCGCACCGGTGGCCGAGGCGGTGGCGGCCTCGCGGGCCCGGGTGGTGGTGGACGTGGCGGGCCGCGACGGTGAGCTGCTGCGCGGTGTGCTGACCCGTGCCCCGGCGACGCGGGGGGTGCTGCTGGAACGGGAGGCGGTCGCCCGGGCCGCCCGCGCCCGGTTGGCTGCCGCCGGCCTCGCCGACCGCTGCGAGGTGGTGTCCGGCGACTTCACCCGGACCGTGCCGGGCGGTGGGGACGTGTACGTGCTCTCGCGGGTCCTGCACGACTGGGACGACGGCTTCTGCGCCGACCTGCTGGAGCGTTGCGCGCGGGCCATTCCCGCACACGCCGAACTCCTCGTGGTGGAAAGGCTCCTGCCGGAGGACGAGAGGCCTTCGCTCGCCGTTCCCTGGGACCTGCACATGCTGTGCGACGTCGGCGGCCGCGAGCGGGCCCTCGGCCACTACGAGCAACTGCCGGCCACGGCGGGCCCGCGGGTGACGGAGGTCCGTCCCCTGCCGCTGGACGGCCACCTGCTGCGCGCCAGTTGGCCCGAACCGGGCGGTGCCCCGGCCGAACGTGAGGTGCGGGCATGAGCGTCACCACGGCCGACTACCTGGTCGCCCCCGGGCCGGACGCGGCCTATCGGCACACCCTGCCCGGGCTGCTGGACCGCCGGGCCGCCGCCCTCGGTGCGGCGGTCGCCGCCACCGACGGGCGGCGCAGCCACAGCTGGGCCGACTGGCGGGCCGAGGCCGGCGCCCTGGCAGCCGGCCTCCAGGACCTCGGCATCGGCCCCGGCGACGTGGTGGCCGTCCAACTGCCCAACTGCTGGGAGTACCTGGTCACCCACGCGGCCGTCGCCGAACTCGGTGCCGTCCTGCTACCGCTGCACCTCGCGCTCGGTGCGCGGGAGTCGGCCGCCCTGCTCGACCGGGCGCGGGCCGCACTCCTCGTGGCTCCGACCGGCCAGGAGAGCGCCGGGGTCCGCCGGCTCGCCGTTGGACCTGGCGCCGGTTCCGCGCCGCACTTCGCGCAGCTGGTGGAACGGTTCAGCGGGCGCGGTCCCGAGCCTGTGGAGGTCACCCCGGACCGTCCGCTCGTCCTCATGCCGTCCTCCGGCACCACCTCGCGGCGGCCCAAGATCTGCCTGCACAGCCACGCCGGACTGCTTTCCAACGCCGAGGCGGTCGCCCGGGACGGTCAGGCGCAGGCCGCCGACGTGCTGGTCAGCGCCAGCGCGTTCACGCACCTGTTCGGCCTGCTCTCCGTTCACCTGGCCCTGGTCACCGGCGCCCGGCAGGTGCTGCTGGAGCGTTGGGACGCGGACGCGTTCGCTGCGCTGGCGCGGGAGAGCGGGGCGAGCGTGCTGTTCGCCGTGCCCGCGCAACTGCGTGACCTGGTCCGGCAGGTCGAGCCCGGCGACCTGACCCTGCGGGAGGTGCGCACCGGCGGCGCGGCCGTGCCCGGCGAACTGGTCGCCCAGGTGGGCGAGGTGCTGAGCGCGCGGACGGTCGTCCAGTGGGGGATGTCCGAACTGGGCGCCGGTGCCTTCACCAGGCCGGACGATCCGCCCGAGACGGTGGCCGCCATCGGCCGTCCCGTCTCCGGGTCGCACGCCAGGGTCGTCGCCGAGGACGGCACACTGTGCCCCGACGACGTGACCGGCGAACTCCAGTTCCGCGGACCGCATCTGTTCCGCGGCTACCTGGACGATCCACAGGCGACCGCGGCGGCGTTCACCCCGGACGGCTGGCTCCGCACCGGGGACCGCGCCCTGCGCCGGGCCGACGGCAACCTCGTCCACCGAGGCCGGAACGCCGAACTCATCAATGTCGGCGGCCTGAAGTTCACCGCCTCCGAGGTCGAGACCGAACTCGCCGCCCTGCCGCAACCACGGACGCTGGCCGTCGCCGCGCGCACGGACGCCCGGCTCGGCGAATACCCGGTGCTGCTGGTGGCCCTCCGGGACGGGACGGCGCTGGACCTGGCCCAGGTGCACGACCTGCTGGCCGAGCGCGGCGTGGCCCGCTACAAGTGGCCCCTGGACCTGTTCGCAGTCGACGCGATCCCGCTGACCCCGACCGGAAAGGTGGCCCGCGCGAGGCTCGCTGACCTGCTGGCCGACCTGGCGGCCCCCGGGTCGGCCGCCCCAGGCGGCCCGGCGTCGTTCGAGGCCGTGCTGGCGCTGATCGAGGCGGAGCTGGCCGGCCTCACCGGCGCCCCTCCCACTCCCGGGGCCCGGTTCCGTGAGCTGGGGCTGGACTCGGCCGGGGCCGTGCGCCTGGCTGTCCGCCTGTCCGGACGGCTCGGGCGGCCGGTGGCGAGCACCGCGGCCTACGACCACCCCTCGCCGCGTGAACTGGCCCGCTTCCTCACGGCCACACCCTCGCCCGCCCCGGCAGCCGACCGGCTCCGGGAGCACGATGACGATCCCGTGGTGATCACCGGCATCGGCTGCCGCTTCCCCGGCGCGGTGGACTCCCCGGAGACACTGTGGCGGCTGCTCACCGAGGGCCGCGACACGGTGACCGGCCTTCCCCGTGACCGGGGCTGGGACGTCGACCGGCTGTACCATCCCGAACCGGGGCGCCCCGGGCGCACGTACGCCCGCGGCGGGAGCTTCCTGTCCGACGCCGCCGGCTTCGACGCGGCCTTCTTCGGCATCTCGCCCCGGGAGGCCCTGCGGATGGATCCGCAGCAGCGCCTGCTGCTGGAGACTGGCTGGGAGGCGCTGGAGCGCTCGGGCATCGACCCCACCACCCTGCAAGGCACTGCCGGAGGCGTCTACCTCGGGGTGATGCCCGGTGACTACGCGCCGCGCGTGGGCGAGGCCCCGGGACTGTACGACGGGCAGCTGCTCATCGGGACCGCGCCGAGCGTCGCCTCCGGCCGGCTGGCCTACCAGCTCGGCCTGACCGGGCCCGCCCTGACCCTCGACACCGCCTGCTCGTCCTCCCTGGTGGCGATGCACCTGGCCGTGCGAGCCCTGCGCGAGGGCGAGGTCGACCTGGCCCTGGCGGGTGGTGCCACCGTGATGGGAACGCCCGCCCCCTTCGTGGACTTTGCCCGGCAGCGGGCGCTGGCCCCCGACGGCCGCTGCAAGCCGTTCACCGCGGAGGCGGACGGCACGGGCTGGGGCGAGGGCGCCGCGGTGATCGTCCTGGAGCGGCTGTCCGACGCCCGCGCCAAGGGCCACCCGGTGCTCGCCGTGGTGGCGGGCAGCGCCGTCAACCAGGACGGGGCCAGCAACGGCCTGACCGCACCCAGCGGTCCCGCCCAGGAACGGGTGATTCGCCAGGCCCTCGCGGACGCCGACCTGACACCCGAACAGATCGACGCCATCGAGGCACACGGCAGCGGAACCCCGCTGGGCGACCGGATCGAAGCCGGGGCGCTGACCGCCGTCTTCACGCGCGCCGATCGCCCGGTGTGGCTCGGCTCGGTCAAGTCCCACCTCGGCCACACCCAGGCCGCGGCCGGCATGGCCGGGGTGGTCACGACGGTACTGGCGCTGCGGCACGGCACGCTGCCTGCCACCCGCCACGTCACCGGGCCGGACCTGCCCCCAGGCCTCGCGGACGGCGCGCTCAAACTGCTGCACCGGGCGCGGCCCTGGCCCTCGACCGACCGGCCGCGTCGCGCCGGCGTCTCGGCGTTCGGCATCAGCGGCACCAACGCCCACGTGATCCTCGCCGAACCGCCGCCGGAGCCGCCCGCACCGGCGCGGCCACGGCCGGAGCTCCGTGCGGACACCCCAGTGCCCTGGCTGCTCTCCGCGCACGACCCACAGGCGCTTCGCGAGGTGGCCGGGCGGCTGGCGGCGACCGTACGGGCGGCGCCGCAGCAGGTACCGGCAGCGGTCGGGCGGGCCCTGCTCGGGACCCGCCCGGCGCTGCGGCAGCGGGCGGTCGTCGTCGGTACCCGCCAGGAGACGCTGCTCACCGGGCTGGACGCGGTGGCGGCGGGCGCGTGGTCGCCGGACACCGTCCTCGGACGGGCCGACGAGCCGGGCCGCACGGTGTTCGTCTTCCCCGGGCAGGGACCCCAGTGGCCGGGTATGGCCGGCGACCTGGCCGCGGCCTTCCCGGCGTTCGCCCGATCGCTGGTCGCCTGCGAGAGCGCGCTCAGCCCGCACGTCGACTGGTCCCTGACGGCACTGCTGCGCGATGAGGCCGACTCGCCCCCGCTGGAACGCGCCGATGTCGCCCAACCCGCGCTGTTCGCGGTCATGGTGTCCCTGGCGGCGCTGTGGCGGTCGTTCGACATCCACCCGGACGCCGTGGCCGGCCACAGCCAGGGCGAGATCGCTGCCGCGCATGTGTGCGGAGCCCTCTCCCTGGAGGACGCGGCCCGCCTGGTCGCCGTCCGCGCCCGCGAGGTCCGGCGGCTGGCGCCCGGCGCGATGGCAGCCGTGGCGCTGCCGGAGGACGGACTGGCCGCCGAGTTGGCGGGCCGCCGCGCGATCACGGTGGCGGCCCGCAACTCGCCTCGCTCCGCAGTCGTCGCGGGGGAGACCGCGGCCGTCGAACGGCTGGTCGCCGATCTCACCGCCGAGGGCGTACCGGCCCGACTGCTGCCCGTCGGCTACGCCTCGCACTCCGCCCACGTGGCACCGCTCGCCGCCACGTTGACCACCGCGCTGGCCGGGGTCCGCACCGCCCCCGCCACCGTGCCGTTCTACTCGACCGTCGAACCCGGCCACCTGGACACCGTCCGCCTGGACCCCGGGTACTGGTACCGCAACCTGCGCGAACCGGTGCGCTTCGCCGACACCGTCCGCACCCTCCTGGACGGCGGCCACCGGCGCTTCATCGAGATCAGCCCCCACCCCGTGCTCACCCAGGCCGTGGCGGAGACCGCCGACGCGGCCGACCTGCCCGCCACCGTCATCCCCACCCTGGTCCGCGGGGAGCCCGGCCCGCACCGCTTCCTGCTCTCGGCGGCCGAGGTCCACACGGCCGGCGGTCCGGTCGACTGGCGGCCCGTTCTGCATGACGCACCGCCGGAGCGGGTGGAGCTGCCGACCTACCCGTTCCAGCGCCGGCACTTCTGGCTCACCACCACCCGCAGCGCCGATCCCGCCGCACCCGTCGAAGATGACGAGCCCAGTACCGGCGGCCCCGACCTGCTGACCCGTGTGGTGGCGCACACCGCGGCCGTCCTCGGCCAGTCCTCGGACGCCGAAGTGCCGACCGACGCGACCTTCAGCGAGCTCGGCGCCGGCTCCCTGGCGGCCTTGGAGCTGCGGACCCGCCTTGCCCGGGAGCTCGGCCTCGCCCTGCGGGCAACAGTCGTCCTCGACCACCCGACCCCGCGACGGCTCGCCGACCACCTGTCACAACAGTTCCGACAGCAGCCCGCCACCCCTGATGTCGCCAGGCCCCCGGAGCGGTCCGTTCCCGACGACGACCCCGAACTCCCGGACGGCCTGGACGCGCTGTACCGCGAAGCCTGCCGCACGGGCAACGGCGCGGCGGCGCGCGACCTCCTCCAGGCCGCCGCGGCGCTCCGCCGGACCTTCGTCCGCGAGGCTGCCGGCGCGCAGGCGCCCCGGACGATCCCGCTGCCCGGCGGGACCTCACACCCCGCCGCGGGCCTTCCCCTCCTGCTCTGCGTCCCCTCCGTGCTCCCCACCGGCGGCCCCCACGAGTACACCGAACTCGCCCGGCACTACCGCGGCCGAACCACCGTCCTGCCACTGCCCGGCTTCGCCGCAACCGAGGCCCTGCCCGCCGACCTGACGGCACTCACCACCAGCCACGTCGAAAGCCTGCGCCGGCACGCACCGCAGTCGCCGATACTGCTCTGCGGACATTCCTCCGGCGGTCTGCTGGCCCACGCCCTGGCCCAGCATCTGGAACGGCTGGGCCACCCGCCGCACGGCCTGGTCCTGCTCGACACCCCGTGGCCCGACGCCGCCTTCCACGCCACCACCCTCCCGCCCGTCCTCGCCCGCCTGGCCCAACGCCCCGACCCGCTGGCCACCGAGCCGATCGGCACCCGCCGACTCAGCGCCGCCGGCGGCTACCTCCGCCTGCTGGAGCACCTCGTTCCCGGCCCCCTGCGCTCCCCGACGCTGCTGGTTCGGGCAGCCGAACCACTGTCCAGCGTCGGTCCGTTGGCCCGCTGGAACCTGCCGCACACCACCGCGGACGTCCCGGGCGACCACCTCACCGTCATGACCGAGCACGCGCCCGCCCTGGCCCGGGTCATCGAATCCTGGATCACCGACCGGTGCGGCGGACCACCCCACCCCGAGGAGCCACACCCGTGACCGGACGCCCCCATCACCAGGTGACCGAGGCGCTGCTGCGCGTGCGCGACGCGGACCGGACGGCCTCTCCCTACCCCGCGCTGCGCCGGCTCACCGCCGAACTCGGCGCCGGCCAGCCCATGATCACCGACCAGCCGCGGCTGCGGAACCTGCTCGAACTCACCGCCGCCGCCGACCCCCGGCTCTTCCACGTCATGTTCCTCCACCACTGCATGACGCTGGGCCCCGCACTCGACTACGGTGCCCACCCGGCCGACCTCGACGCACTCGCCAGCGGCAGCTTCGTCGGCGCCGCCCTGATGACCGAACTCGGACGGGGGAACAGCAGTGCCGCCATCCGCACCGAAGCGGTCCTCGACCGCGCCTGCGGCGAGTTCGTCCTGCACTCACCAGAGCCCGGCGCGGCCAAGTACCCGCCCAACGTGGGTGAACCCGGCGTGCCACGGCTCGCCACCGTGAGCGCCCGGCTGCGGGTCGACGGCACTGACCGTGGTGTCTTCCTCTTCCTGGTCGAGCTCCGCGACGCGCACGCCACCGCGCCGGGTGTCACCATCCGCCGACATCCCCCGACCGCCCTGCTGCCGCTGGACTACGCCACCGTCCGCTTCGACCGGGTCCGGATCCCCGGCCACCGCTGGCTCGCCGACGGCGCCACCCTCACTCCCGACGGCGGCTTCCACGACCCGGCCGGCGGTGCCGGGGAGCGCACCCGGCGCAGCCTGGGCATGAGCCGCTTCGCGTGGGGCGCCGTCACCGTCGGCCTGGCCGCCGCCGCCCGTGCCGCCGTCTCCATCGCACTGCCGCACGCGCTGCGCCGCATCACCGCCGACCGTAACGGCGGCGAGCGGACCGCCCTGGATCACCGGGACCAGCAGCGTCTGCTGTTCGGTGCGGCGGCCGACGCCTACACCGCCACCGTCCTCGCCCGCCAGGTGACCGCCGCCTGCTGGGACATCCCCGCAGGCGGCGGCCGCGGCCGCGGACCATCTCCCGAGGTGATGAGCACCCTGGCGCTCACCAAGGCGGCCGTCGACCTGCTCGCCGACCGGGCGGTGGCACGGTGCCGCTCGGCGACCGGAGCACTCGGTTTCTTCTCCGAGAACCGACTCGTCGACTACCAGGCACTCACCGCGGCCTTCCACTCCGCCGGCGGGGACAACCGGCTGATCATGCTGGACGCCGCCCGCTCCCTCGCGGCACAACCCGCGCCACCCGCGGGCCTCGCGCACCTCCGGGACGAGGACGGCCTCGGCGCCCTCTTCCGCACGCACGAGCGCACGTTGCACGAAGACCTGACGGAACGACTCGCCAGAGCCGCCGCCGACGGAGCCGACCCGGCCGACGCCTGGGACGACCAGTCAGCCCTGGCGGGAGCCCTGGCCCGCGCCCACGTCACCCGCACCGCTGCCGAGACCGCGCTGCCCCGGCAGGCCGACGACCCCGTGGCAGCCGACCTCCTGCGCGCTGCCCGCCTGGACCGGGTGGTTTCGGACCCCGCCGGATACCTCATGTCCGGACTGGCGACTGCGGATCAGGTCACCAGCTGGTCCCTGGCCCTGGACGGAATCCACGACAGGCTTCGCCCGCTGGCCGCGCGTGTGGTGGACCTGATGGCCGTCCCGCCCGCACTCCTCGACAGCCCCCTCGCTCGCCCGGACTACATCGCGGCACTCAGCGGGGAGTGAGCCGACACCCCACCTCCGGGGGCGTCCATTCGGCGGTCGTCCCGTCCCGGGCTCCGGTGCCGTTCCACCAGTAGATCTGCACGGGTGTGCCGTCGCTGTCGCGGCCCTGCACGTGCAGCCGACAGGCGTGGGAGACCCGGTTCCTGCAGAGCTTCCTGTCCTTCCTCATCGCACGGCACCTATTGACCATCCACAGGGAGTGTGACCAATGCGGCGCCGACAGGAAAGGGGCCGCCGGGTGGTGGACCGGGCCGGGACCAATGACGTTGAGATCGCCCACACCCCCACCACCTCCTCCTGGCTGAACGCCGCCGACGCCGCTACGCGAGGTCGTCGACAGTGCGAGCGCCTACCGGGCGTTCCTTCGCAACGCCTTCCGCACGGCCGTCGCCAGGCCGCCCACCGCACCTCGCAGCCGGGGGCGGGGGGCTGCGGGCTCGCGCCGGGGAGCCCCCGCCGCGGTGAAGTCGTAGGCGGTCTCGGCGTGCTCGGTCTGGTCGATGCCGTCCACCTCGACCTCCTCGGCGACCCGGAAGCCGACGGTCCGCTCGATCGTCCGGCCGAGTAGCCAGGACACCGCGAAGGAGTAGCAGGCGACCACGACCACTCCGACCGCCTGTTTGCCGAGTTGTCCGATCCCGCCGCCGTAGAACAGGCCCCGGGCGCTCTGGGCGACGTGTCCGGTGGCGAGGAAGCCGATCAGCATCGAGCCGACCGCCCCGCCGACCGCGTGCACGCCGACCACGTCGAGCGAGTCGTCGAAGCCCAGCCGGTACTTGAGGCTGACCGCCGCAGCGCAGACCGCGCCCGCGACCAGCCCGATCACAACGGCGCCGAGGACCGAGACCGACCCGCAGGCCGGGGTGATCGCGACCAGGCCGGCGACCGCGCCGGAGACCGCGCCGAGCGAGGTGAACACACCGTTCCTCGCCCGCACGTAGGCCAGCCAGCCGAGCATCGCGGCGGCGGCGGCGATCTGGGTGTTCAGGAACGCCGTGCCGGCGATGCCGTTCGCGGCCAACGCCGAGCCCGCGTTGAAGCCGAACCAGCCGAACCAGAGCAGTCCGGAGCCGAGCATCACCAGCGGCAGACTGTGCGGGCGCATCGGGCTCTTCCGAAAGCCGACCCGCTTGTCCAACACCAGGCAGAGCGCCAGGCCCGCGACCCCGGCATTGACGTGCACCGCGGTGCCGCCGGCGAAGTCGATCACGCCCACCCGGTCGACCAGCCAGCCGCCGCGCCCGTTGTCGGTGCTGAACACCCAGTGCGCGACGGGGAAGTAGACCACCGTGGCCCAGAGCGCCACGAACAGCGTCCACGCGGTGAACCTGGCCCGGTCGGCGATCGCGCCGCTCACCAGCGCCGGGGTGATCACCGCGAACATCAGCTGGAACGCGGCGAACACGGTGACCGGGACCGAGCCGTGCAGGTCGTCCCGCCCGATACCGCGCATCCCCAAGTGGTCGAGGTTGCCGATCAGGCCGTGGAAGGCGTCGGGCCCGAAGCTGAGCGAGTAGCCATAGAGCACCCACAGCACGCTGACGATCGCCAGGACGACGAAGCACATCAACAGCATGTTCAGCGTGCTCTTGACCCTGGCCATCCCTCCGTAGAAGAACGCCAGCCCCGGGGTCATCAGCATCACCAGAGCCGCGCTGACCAGGACGAAAGCGGTGTCGCCCGCGCTGAAACCGGCCGGCATCACGGGCCGGCTCAGCTGAGCCGGTCGCCGGTGCTCCGGTATATCGCCGTCTTCCCGGACTCCAACGTGCCGCGCGCCGCGCGGACCGAGTCGCGCAACAGCTCCAGTCGGCGGGGGCCGGGAGCGGCACCCAGGGCGGTGAGCACGCCGAGCGCGGTGTCCGTCGCATGGCGCGCGGTCCGCAGGATCGCCGTGCGCTCCTGGTCGTCGTCCTCACCGAGGCTGTGCAGCGCGGCCGCCGCCTCCGCCAGATGGGTGGTGACGCCATGGACCGTGGGCGGGTGAGGATACTGCCGGGCGGCCTGCCCATGCGGCCACAGGTGACCGTGCACCCGCAGCCGTCGGCCACGGCGTGCGCGAGGAGGGTGCGGCTGCGTGCTCATTGCGAAACTCCTCGGATGTTCCCGTGCGTGCGGCCCCCTGTCCCACCGGAATGCTAAGGCGCCTCCCCGTCCGACGCCCGCCGGAAGCGCCCATGGCGGTCGGTGTACGGCGCGCCGCCGAGCAACCCCAGTGGGTAACCTTGGAGCTACGGAGAGATTGCGGAAAGGTAAATCAACTTGGGGTGATCCTGATGCCTCCCGTCCCGACCTCGTCCCCTTCGCTGACCACGACACCGACGACCACTCCCACGTCGGGTCCCTTGCGCCTGTTCGTCCGCCAACCGCTGACCCGTTCCGGCCCGGGCGACCGGAACGTGGTGCAGGCCGTGGTGGACCTGGCCGCCGATCCCGGGGTGGCAAGCGGCCTGGTGGCCCTCCTGCCCTATCCCGCCGCCCAGCACGCGGGCACGTTCAAGGAGGCCTTCACCGAGGAGACCGGCCTGGAGTTCACGCCCGCGGATTTCCGGGCCTGGCGCTTGGGTCTGCTCGACAGCGCACACGCGATGCTGGTCGTGCGCACCGAGCTGAGCGAGTCGGGCGCGTACGAGGTGGCGTACAACGTCCACGCCGGGCCCCGGCTGCCCATCTTCTTCGCCGTCCACGCATCCTGCCCGATCAGGACGACCCTGCTGCAGGACCTCAGCCCACTCGTGGACACCCGGTACTGCTCCTTCACCCACGCTGCGGAGCTGACCGGGCCATTGCACTCGTTCCTGGTGGCCGCCCGCCGAAGGGGATGGCCGGCATGAGCGCCCTCACCCCTCGCCCCGCACCCAGCGGCCGCCCTCACGTGGCGGCGGAGCGGGGCGCACGGCGCCACCTGGGGTGTGCGGCGCGGATGCTCCAGGTGCCTGATGCGGCCTGGCCCCAGGAGCAGGACGCGGCCTGGGCCACCCTGCGAGAAGCCGTCGGCACGGCCCTGTCAGCGCTGGCCGCCGCCCGGGTGCCACCCGGTCCGTATCGGCTGGGCCTGCTGCGCGAGACCGTCGGCGGCGCGCGGGCGACGGGGCTCTCGGCCCACATGGCCGTGTACCAGCAGCAGGCCGCGACCGCCCGGCCGCGACCCTGCGGAACCGCGCTCCGCCGGCAACCGGCAGGACCCCGCGTCGATCGTCGCACCGACGCCCCACCGCCCCCCGAACCGGGAGCACGGAGCATCGGGACGGCAATCGGTTCCGGTCACTCCGTACTTCCCGGAACCCATTGGCCCGCGCTCCCTCGGCCGTCGAGCGCCGGGCGGCGGACTGCTCGGCTTCGACAAGGAGATCCACCGCGACCGCGTGCGGGAACGAGGCTTCGCCCACCCCGAGCGGCTTCGCACAAGCACGACCGGGCTCGGCGAGTTCGCTGACGACCACCGGGCCGCCCCCTGAACGGACGGGAGGTGTCCGACCGCCGCGCAGCCGGGCACCTCCGGCTCCTGCCGCTGACCGCCCTCACACGATCTCGGCCCCGGACGGCCACCGGCCCGAATGTCCCTCCGGAGGCGCGGCATCCACCCGCCGTCACGGCCTCGGAGCCGCCTCCAAGCCGCCCGCCGGACCGCTCGTACCCGCAGAAGTCGCCGGTACCCGACTCGTCACAGCGCCACCCAACCCCGTCGCCGCCCGTCCTGAGCTTCACCCTCGGACTGCTCTTCGTGATTCTGCGGGGCTCGCCGTGACCTACCGCGTGTGCCGCCGGGAGAGAGCCGCTCGACCGGTGCCTACGCTTCGAGGGACTTCGCGGCGTCGCGGATGACGTCGAGGACGAAGTCCGGGTGCGAGAGCATGGGCACGTGGCTGCTGTCGACGGCGTAGGTCTTGGCGCCCATGCGCTCGGCGGCGGCCCGCTCCAGGTCCGGGTTCACCGTCCGGTCGTTGTTCGCGACGATGTACCAACTCGGCTTGGTGCGCCAGGCGGTGCCGGGTACCTGCTGGTCGAACAGGTCGGGGACCGGCACGGCGCCCACGGCCCGGACGAGCTGCTGCTCGGCCGGCGGCAGATCGCCGCAGAAATCGTCGGTGCCCGACTCCTTGAGCCAGATCCGGCCGTGGGAGATGTCGATGTGATCGAACACGGGCGTACGGGGGAACTTGTTCTGCTGCTCCTGCGAGGTCTCGTCCTCGTCCGGGCCGAGCGCGGCGATGTAGACCAGTGCGCCGACGCGATCGTGAACGCCGGCCTTGGTGATCAGGGTCCCGCCGTAGGAGTGACCGACGAGCACGACCGGGCCGGGCACGTGGTCGATGGAGCGGGTGACGCACGCGACGTCGCTTTCGAGCGAGTCGAGGCCGTGCTGCGAGCTGGAGACCGCATGCCCCTCGGCCTGGAGCACGGGGATGAGCTTGTTGAAGCACGAGCCGTCGGCCCAGAGCCCGTGAGCGAAGACGATGCCGGCCTTGCTGGCCATGGGTTCCTCATTTCGTCGTCATCGAGCCATGATGATCCGGCTACACCGGGTCGCCATGCTATGACTCGTCGCAGTCGGCCGCGACTGCTGCTCCTTTCGCCTCCGTCTGCGGGTTCGGACTGCCGTGGTCGTCATGGAACTGAGGCCGACGCCGTCCACCCGACCACCGGCGTCACCGCCGACGACCACGCGGCCCCGGCGTCGAGGAGAACGCGCGGGCGGTGTCGAAGCCCCGCCGGATTCACGCCCGGCCCGCGGCTGTCGGTAACCGACCGTGAACACCACGGCCCTTCCTGATGCGGGGCCGCCAGGGTTCCGGTCTGATATGGGCATACCGGGTCAGGGCACCCGCGCACGCACGCGCAGAGAGGCCGCAACCGTGACAACCTCGATTCCCGTCGTCCTCGTTCACGGACGCCGACCGCACAGCAGCCTGGCAGACACCGCGTTCAGCGGTCCGACACGACCGACCGCGGAGACCTTGCGATGACCCCTTCCACACCGTCGCGAGGGGCAGTGCCGGGTGCCGACCCGGGTCTGGCCGGCCGGACCGTCGTCGTCACCGGGGCCGGGCGCGGCATCGGGCTCGCGATCACCGAGGCGTTCCTTGCAGCGGGATGCCACGTCGTCGCGGGATCACGGGCACGCACCGGGGCCCTCGACGCGCACGTGAAGCAGGGCGCGGACCTCACCGTCGTGGAAGTCGATCTCGCGACACCGGGCGGTCCGGCCGAGCTGATCACCAAGGCCGCCGGGCTCCATGGCGGCATCGACGTGCTGGTGAACAACGTCGGAGCGGTGCGCCCGAGGGTGGATGGTTTCCTGAGCGTGACGGACGAGGAGTGGGACTGGGCCCTGAACGTCAACCTCCTGAGCGCCGTCCGCGCCACCCGGGCCGCCCTGCCGCACCTGCTGGCCTCCGGCGCGGGATGCATCGTCACCGTCTCCTCGGTCAACGCCCGGCTGCCGGACCCGCTGGTCATCGACTACGGCGCCGCCAAGGCCGCATTGACCAACTTCTGCAAAGCCCTGTCCAAGGAGGTGGGCCCACGGGGTGTACGGGTGAACACGATCGGCCCCGGCCCGGTGGAGACCGCGCTGTGGAAGGGCGCCGATGGTGTCGCCGCCACGATCGGACGGTCCCGTGGTACCGGCCCCGACGACGTGGCCCGGGCCGCCGCGGCCCAGTCCGCGACCGGCCGCTTCACCCGCCCGGCGGAGGTCGCGGACCTCGTCCTGTTCCTCGCCGGTCCCGGCGCCGCGAACATCACGGGCGCCGACTTCGTCATCGACGGCGGGCTCGTGGACTCCCTGTGAGGGGGGGCGGGGTTCCCGGTCGGGCATGATCGTCACCTGGTGCCTCGTCGGCTCCGCCGTGAGGGCCGCGAGGTCCTCCGGGGTCAGGGGAGGCGCCGCCTTGCCGGGCTCGGGGGCGATGCCGTTGTCGAGCCAGAAGCCCTCGTGTCCGCCGGGCATGATGAAGGTGAGCAGTCGGCCGGGCAGGTCACCGGTGCCGGTGGAACCGCGCCGGTTGCCTCGTGGGACGAAGCGGAGGTCCCCGGGCCCCGCCTTGATGATCACGTCGCCATTGACGAAGCCGCAGTCGCCGGAGAGCACGTGGAACGCCTCCTCCTCGCGGCCGTGGGCGTGCGGGATCGCACCGCCGCCGGGCACGGCACAGCTCCGCCGCAAGCGCCACTGCCAAGCGGCCCGAACGCAGTTGCGGACCGCGTACGACCTCCACGGCAAGGGCCGGCGGAGTCGGCCTACAACCGCAGGCCGGGGGTGCTCCTGATGAAGTGGTCGAACCCCAGCGGGGGGCGCCCGAGCAGCTCGGCGACGTCGTTCGTGGCCCGGTCGTACCGGTTCTCGCCGTGCAGGCGCGCCATCGTGGCGATGTGCTCGAAGACGTGGGGCGGCAGGTCCTGCGTCTTCAGGTCGCGCTCCAGCCACTCCTCGTACGGCACGTCGACGTAGGTGACGGCATCGCCCAGGGCGGCGGAGAACTCGGCCGCGACGGCCGTCATGTCACGCGAGCGCGCCCCGGTCAGTTCGTAGACGCGGCGGGACGGCGGCGCCGGATCGAGCAGCAGCCGTGCGACGACCTCCGCGACGTCGGCCGCGGCGACCGGTGAGGTCCGGGCGGAGCCGAACGGCAGGCGGATCGTGCGGTCCCGCCGGATCGAGGCGACGGCGATCCGCGCGAACAACGGATTCTCCATGAACACCGTGGGCCGGACGTGCACCACCGGCGCACCCGACCAGTCGAGGACGTGCTCCGCCAGCCAGTGCAGCCGCTGCTGCCGGGACTCGGCGGCGCTGGTGAGGTCCATCTGCGAGACCGTCATCTGCGAGATGCTCACCAGCAGGTCGAGGCCCTCACCCTCCCGTGCGGCCGCGGCGACCGTCGTCGCGGCCTCCAGGTACGCGGGCGACACGCCCATCCCGAAGTAGGCCCGACGGCAGCCCGCCAGGGCCTTCAGCACGTCGGCGCCGCGGGTGAGGTCTCCGACCACCACCTCGACGCCGTCCACGGCCCGCAGCGCCGAGGCCCGTTCGTCGTCGTGGTGCACAAACGCCCGCACGGGCACACCCCCGGCACGCAACCGGTCCAGGACCGCTCGTCCGACTCCCCCGACGCGCCCGCCGACACCGGTGACAAGGACGGGTTGGACCTGCACCACGACCACCTCCTGCCCCCGGGCCGGACAGCCACTCCGCTCGGCCCGTTCGGGACAACCCTACGGACCACGAATCGTCCACGCAGCCGCCTTCGGCCGGCACCGCCCGCTCGACGGGGTGATCCATCACTGCGCACGGTTTCTCCCTGGGCTCCTTCGTGGCCCAGGAGATCGCGCTGATCCGACCCTCACTGGTCCGGCGTCTCGTGCTCGCCTCGGCCGCACCTCAGGGGCGCCCGGCATGCACGGCTGGGCGCCCTGGGTCATCGATGCCGTCGGTACCCCCGAGATCGATCCCGCGAAGGTGCTCGACGTCTTCTACACCCGCTCGCCCGAGAGCCGGTCCGCAGGCGAGAAGGCCTTGGGGCGGATGTTCTCCCGGGCAGGTCGACGCCGAAGCCGTCGGGCCGCCCGTCCGGATCCCGACCGGCCGACTCGCACGGAGCGGCCGCCACGAGCAGCAGTCGGACCGCCTCAGCGCAGGCGTTCCGGCCCGGGCTGTGCATGACTGGAGGGGGCAACAGCAGCCAGGCGGACATCGAGGTGGCCCGGATGGGATTCATCGGCACGGTGGGACTGGTCCTCCACCCCGAGCGCACCTGCGCGCCCACCGTGGAGGCCGTGATCGAGTGGAGCCGGGCCCGGGGCACCAAGGTGCTGGGGCTGACGGCGGAGGTGACGCGGATCGGCTGCGAGGCCGTTCCGGTCGAGGCCGAGGAGATGGCCGCGAACGCCGACCTGCTGATCAGCCTCGGCGGGGACGGCACCATGCTGCGCGCCATGCGGCTCGCGACCGGCGGCCACGCGCCGGTCCTCGGCGTCAACGTCGGACGCCTGGGATTCCTCGCCGAGGTCGACATCCCGGAACTCCCCGGCGCGCTGGACGCGATCGACGCCCAACGCTTCACCGTGGAGGCCCGCTCCGGCGTCCACGCCCGCTTCGGGGCCGCGCAGGAGACGGCCCTCAACGACGTGGTGCTCCTGCGCAGCCCCGGGCACAGGTCCGCGGCGGTCGCCGTGCGGGTCCAGGGCGAGCCGTTCGTGGCCTACACCGCCGACGCGGTCGTCGTGGCCACCCCGACGGGCTCCACCGCCTACAGCTTCTCCGCCGGCGGCCCGATCGTCTCCCCCAACGCGGAGGGCCTGCTGATCACGCCCGTGGCACCGCACGCCGCGTTCAACCGCTCCGTGTTCCTCTCCAGCGGCGAGCGACTCGAACTGAAGGTCCTCCCGCACAGCGGCGACCTCGCCGTCGAGGCCGACGGCCTCCTGGTCGGCCACGTCGCACCGGGCGACACCGTCGAGGTGACCATGCTCCCTGCCGCCGCCCGCGTCGTACGGCTCGGCCACACCACCTTCTACCAGCGGGCCCAGCGCAAACTCCGACTCAGCGGCTCGGCGGAACACGGCTGACTCCCCGGTCCGGTGAGGAAACGCGCGCCCGGCCTCAGTGGGCTACGCACCAGCGGACCAGGCCTCGATCCGGTCGACCGGACAGGGAGCCCTCGCCCTGACCAAGACCGCCGACACCGTCGACGTCAACGGCAACGGCAACGGCAACAACCGAATCGACACCGGCGACCTCATCGAGTGGAAGCTCACCGTCGCCAACCAGGGCACCGCCACCGTCACCGGCATCAAGGTCGACGACCCCACCCCCGGCCAGGTCACCTGCCCCCGCACCAGCCTCGCCCCGGGCGCGACGATGACCTGCACCGCCACCTGCACCGTCACCCAGGCCGACGTGGACGCGGGCACGATCAGGAACACGGCCACGGGCACCGGCCCCGGAGCCACTCCCTCCGAGGCCACCGCCACCGTCAAGGTCGAACCCGACCCGGTGACGCCAGGCAAGCCCACCGAGCCCGGACCGACCGGCATCCTCGCCCGCACCGGCACGGCCGTCCTCACGGTGGTCGGGATCGCAGGCGCACTGCTGATCATCGGCGGACTCGCCCTCGGCCTCAGCAGGCGCCGCCGCAACAGCTGAGGCAGGCAAACCTGAGAGGGGTGTCCGTGGCAGCCCGCCGCGGACACCCCTCCGGCATGTCCAGGAGGGGCCGCGACGGCGTCCCGCACCGGGGACCGGGGCCGGGACGCGGGCGGGAAAGGGCAGGGAGGGAGCGGGACGGAGGGGGACGCCCCGGCCGCTCTCCCCCGGCCGGTCCGGGGCGTCCCAGGGACGGAGAGGCCCTGGAGGGACGGGTGCCGCGGCGCCGAGCATGGGCCGTGTCCGAGTCACGGACCGCAGCCTCGGGGGGAGTTTCCCGCGGGGGCGGCCCGTGACCGCTTCCGAGAAGGGGGAACCTTCCATGATCAAGCACGTGTTCCGGCGCGGAGCCGTCACCCTCGGCGCCGCGGCCATCGCCGTCACCTCGCTCGCCGGCGTCGCCCAGGCCAGTACGAGCGCCGCGAACATCAAGCCCGGCCAGCACAGCCGGGCGGTCTCCTGCGTGCAGGCGGGGCTGAACAGGGCGGGGTACTCCCTCGCGGTCGACGGCCAGTACGGCAACGCGACCTACGCGGCACTGACCGACTTCCAGAGCCGCCACGGCCTCTCGGCGGACGGCATCGTCGGTAGGAGGACCGGCGACGTCCTCTACAACGGCTTTCTCCTGAACTCGGGCGACGTGGTCCTGAGCGAGCTCTGCTACGAGTACATCCCCACCAGTAGCTGACCCGCCGCCCGGACGCCCCACCCACCCGCCGGATCCCGGCGGCCCATCGCTGCCCTCGTGCCGACAGCAGGCGCGGGGGCAGCGGTGCTCCGCCGCGCCCCGGACCTCCCACTCCTCCTCCGAAGGACCAGGTAGCCCTCGACATGACCACCGACACCACCCCCTCCCACCCCGGGCGCCGCTCGGTACTCGCCGGCGCCTTCGCTCTCGGCACCGGCGCGCTGCTCTCCACCGCGCTCCCCTCCGGGACGGCACGCGCCGCCACCGGCCCGGCGATCGCCTCCACGGCCGCCTGGGGCGCCCGGCCCGCGTCCGGCCCGCTCAACATCCTGCCCGGCGCGCCCGACAAGGTGATCGTGCACCACACCGCGACCGCCAACGTCACCGACTACTCGCAGGCCGCCGCGTTCTCGCTGGCCAGGTCGATGCAGACGTACCAGATGGACACCGAGGGCTGGATCGACACCGGCCAGCACTTCACCGTCAGCCGCGGCGCGTACATCACGGAAGGCCGACACAACAGCCTCTCCACGCTGACCGGCGGCACCCAGCACGTGGAGTCCGCCCACTGCACGGGGCAGAACACGGTGGCGATCGGCATCGAGAACGAGGGCACCTACAGCACCGTCGACCCGCGCAGCGAACAGTACGCGGCGCTGGTCGCCCTCATCACCCACATCTGCCGCCAGTACGGACTGCGGGCCTACCAGATCTACGGGCACCGCGACTTCAACGCCACCGAGTGCCCCGGCGACCGCCTGTACGCGCTGATTCCGCAGCTGCGCCGCGACGTGGCCGCCCAGATCGGCGGGGACCCGACCGGCCCGGTGTGGCCGGTGCTGAGCAGCGGCGCCTCGGGCGAGCGGGTGAAGACCCTGCAGTACCTGCTGGTGCAGCGGGGCGCCTCCCTGACCGTGGACGGCTCGTTCGGTCCCGCCACCCGCAGCGCCGTCACGGCCTTCCAGAACACGGTGCACGCCTCGGCGGACGGCGTGGCGGGCAACCAGACGTGGAGTCAGGCGGTCGCGCCGCTCGCGCGCGGGGCCTCGGGCAGCGCGGTGACCGCCGTGCAGAGCCAGCTGGTCGCGCACGGCGTCACGGTGGCGGTCGACGGCGCCTTCGGCCCCGGGACGCAGTCCGGGGTGGCGTCCTTCCAGAGCGCGGCGTCGCTGCCCGCCGACGGCGTGGTCGACGCCCGGACCTGGAGCCGGCTGCTCGCCTGACGCACGATGCCGTACGGCTCCGGCGCCGCCCGCGGACCAGGTCACCGCGGGCGGCGCCACGCCCGGCGCACGGGGGCCGGCCCGGGGCCGTCGCGGGACGTCCCCGGGACGCCACGGACCGTGGTGGGACGCCCGTACCCGGGCCGAGAGTGAACCGCACCGCCTGCTCGTCCGACAGGCGCACCGGAAGGAATGACCGTGAAACACATCGCAGCCCTGCGCGGCCTCGCCGTGGCCGTGCTCGCACTCGTCGCCTTCGCCCTGCTGCCCGCCCAGGCGCAGGCCGTCGACTCGACCACCTGGATCCAGCGCAACCTGGTCGGGATCGGCTACCTGGCGAGCGGCGGTGTCGACGGCGACTACGGCCCGGCCACCACCGCCGCCGTCCGCGGCTTCCAGCGCGACAACGGGCTCGACGAGGACGGCGTGTACGGCCCCCGGACCGAACTCGCCCTCCACAACAAGGTCGCCGAGGTCCAGCGCGCGACCGGCTCGGGCGCCGACGGGGCCTACGGCGCGGGGACGACCTCCTCCGTCACCGCCTGGCAGCGGGCGCACGGGCTCGACGCCGACGGCATCGCCGGGCCCGCGACCATGAACGCGCTGGGGATCGCCCGCACCGTGCGGATCACCGCGCAGTGGAAGTTCCCCGCCCTCGGCTGGAGCGTGAGCGGGCAGTTCGGCTGCCTGGAGCAGCTCTACACCCACGAGAGCGGCTGGAAGGTCTACGCGACCAACCCCTCGTCCGGCGCGTACGGGATACCGCAGGCGCTGCCCGCCACCAAGATGGCGACCGCCGGGCCCGACTGGCAGACCAACCCGGCCACCCAGCTCAGCTGGGGCCTGAGCTACATCAAGTCGCGCTACGGCGACCCGTGCTCGGCCTGGAGCTTCTGGCAGTCCCACAACTGGTACTGAGCGGCACGCGGGCAGGGCCCCACCCCGGGCGGGGTGGGGCCCTGCCCGCGTCGTCCCTATACGCCGCCGCCGGGAAGGGTGTCGCGCCGCAGCTCCCGTCGCAGGGCCACGGACCGCGCCAGACCCGCCGTCAGGGCCAGTGCCAGCACGGTCAGCAGCAGCAGGACCGCCTGCCGGCGGTCCGGCGAGGCGGCGTCCCCCTCGCCGGGCGCGCCGCCGCACCCGGCGGCCCCCGGTGCGGCCCCCGGTGCGGCCCCCGGTGCGGCGCCCAGTACGGCGGCCGGTGTGCGGCAGGCCTCCGCCAGGGTCCACAGCTCCAGCAGGCGCCGTTCGTCGGCCTGGCAGACGGCGGCGATCCGTTCGACGGCGTCACGCGGCGGGAACTGCTTGCCGTTCACCCACCGCTCCCACGAGGACTTCGCGTAGTGGGTGCGCTCGCTGATCCGGGCGTAGGTCAGGCCGGACGAGGACTTCAGTGACTGAAGCTCCTCGCAGAGCCGGTCGGCAGGGCCCTTCGGCGCGCCGCCGGACAAAGGAACGTGGTCCATCATGTGTACCCCCCAGGTCGTTCCGGTGCGATCGAGGACGCGCAACGGAGCCGGGCGCCGTGCCGCACTCCCGCCGGCCGGTCCCCACGGGCCGAACCGGTCTCCCGGCGGCCGAGGCCCCCCGCCCCCACGGTGCGCCCTCCCGCGGCACGGCCCACCCCGGGTCACGTGCTGCGGCTTGATCCACTGTGTGCCATCCCCGGGACGAAGTCCACGATCTTTCGGATTTTTGGGATGGGTACGACGCATCGAACCGCCCTGAGCTGCGGTTTGAGACGCCGGAACCGCTCAGGTTGAGACACCGCTGGCCTCGGACGGGCGCCGTGGGACGCCGTCGCCGCCCGCGGTCCGGAGCCGGGGCCCAGCGCCCGGCACGGCCTAGCGACTCCGCCGCCGTCCCCGGCCGACGCCCCGTGAGGGAGGGCGTCCCAGGGACGCGAAAACGATCGCGGGACGTCCTCGGGGCTTCCTAGTGTCGGCTGTCGACCGGCCGTTGCGGCCGTCCTCACCCACGTCTCCCAGGAGCCCCGCCATGCCCATGTTCCCGGTCATCAAGCGCGCCGCCGTCGTGACGGCCACAGCCGCCCTCGCCGTCACCGTCCTGGCGGGCACGGCCAGTGCGCGGCCCACCGCCGGCGAGATCGCCTACGGCGACCGGGGAACCGGCGTCAAGTGCGTCCAGCTCGCGGTCAACGCCTCCCTGCACTCCGGCCTCCAGGTCGACGGCATCTGGGGTGACCGCACCGAGGCCGCCGTGCGCCGGTACCAGCAGGCCAACGGCCTCGACGTGGACGGGATCGTCGGCATCCAGACCGGCAGCAAGATGCAGGAAGTGATCGTCCACAACGAGTTCTCCTGGGGCACCACCTGCTGGGAGAACCTGCCGACCTGGTAGCCCGACCCGTTCCCGGGGCCGTCCGCCGACGGTACGTCCCCTTCCCCTCCTCCACCTCAGCAGAAATGAGGAACTTCTGTGAAGCGCTTCCCGGCCGTCGCGGCCGCGATCTTCGCCGGCCTCCTGGCGGCGGTGCTGTCCGTCCCCGCCGCCCACGCCGCGAGCTGGCCCGTCGTCCGCAGCGGCGACCAGGGCGCCAAGGTGTCCACCGTCCAGTACCTGCTGAACGCCCGCGGCTACGCGACCGACGCCGACGGCGCGTTCGGCCCCGCGACCGAGGCCAAGGTCAAGAGCTTCCAGAGCGCCAACGGCCTGAGCCCGGTGGACGGCATCGTCGGCGGCGCCACCTGGCCGAAGCTGATCGTCACCGTCCGCCAGGGCGACAACGGCGACGCCGTCAAGGCGCTCCAGGTCCAGCTCAACGCCCGCGGCGCCAACCTCGCCGTGGACGGCGCCTTCGGGGCCGGCACCGACTCCTCGGTGCGCGGCTTCCAGCAGTCCGCGGGCCTGAGCCCGGTGGACGGCATCGCCGGCCCCGCCACCTGGTCCGCCCTGCTCTCCGGCACGGGCGGCGGCACCGGCGGCGGCAGCGGCGACCTGCTCAGCCAGTCCCAGGCCGCCTCGATGTTCTCCTCCGCGGGCATCACCTGGTCCTCCTCGGGCAACTGCTCCAACCGCAACAACAGCAGCTGCACCTCCTTCGACGGCCTGCGCCGCGCCTCGGCGGACGGCGCCGTCGCGCTCAAGCACGCCGTGGGCGGCTGCGGCCTGACCATCACCGGAGGCACCGAGACCGGCCACGCCGCCGGTACCTACAGCCACGCCAACGGCTACAAGCTGGACTTCGCGATGGTGGGCTGCCTGACCAGCCACATCACCGGCAACTTCGCCTACAGCGGCGTGCGCGGCGACGGCGCCACCCTCTACACCGCCCCCTCGGGCAACGTCTACGCCAACGAGGGCAACCACTGGGACGTGACCTTCACGGGCTGACGGCCACCCGGCAGGACCACACCCCGAGGGGCACCGGACGCATCCGGTGCCCCTCGGGGCTTCGAGCAGCTCCACGAGCGCGCCGCCGGAGCCGACCACGGGAAACGACTCGATCGCGTGGTGCCCGAGGTCCCGAGGCTTTCCGGCGCCATCGAGGCCGGGGTGCTTCGGCCACGGAGTCGTCGGTGCGGGCGGGGGCTCGCGGCCGTTCAGGGCCGGTTGCGGAGCTGCTTCTTGTCGATCTTGCCCAGAGCGGTGACGGGAAAGGCGTCGACGAGGTGGATCCGCTTCGGGGCCCAGAGGGCGCCCCGGCCGGCCCGGACGTGGTCGGCCAGTTCGGCGGGGGTGGCGTGCCGCCCGGGGCGCAGGACCACGGCGGCGGTGACGGCTTCGCCCCAGTGCGGATCGGCTGTGCCGTACACGGCGGCGGCGGCGACCGCCGGGTGGGCGGCGAGGGCGTCCTCGACCTCGCGCGGGTAGACGTTGAAGCCTCCGGTGATGATGGTGTCCTTGAGCCGGTCGATGATCGTGATCAGGCCGGTGCCGTCCCGGCGGGCCAGGTCGCCGGTGTGCAGCCAACCGCCTTCGAGAGCCGCCGCGGTCTGCTCGGGCTTGTTCCAGTAACCGTCCATCACGAGCGGCCCGCGGACGCACAGTTCGCCGGGCTCGCCGTCCGGGACCGGCTGGCCGTACGCGTCGAGCAGGGCGATCTCCACGCCGGGCACCGGCCGGCCGCAGCTGCCCAGGACGTGCGGGTCGTCGCGGTGTTCGGCCGGGTCCAGGACGGTCAGCGCGTTGGGGGCCTCGGCCTGGCCGTAGTGCTGGCTGAGCACCGGGCCGAGGAGGCGGTGCGCCTCGGCGAGCCGGGCGGGGTCGGCGGGTGCGGCGCCGTAGAGGACCCAGTTCAGCCCCGACAGGTCGGCGGTGAGGAGCCGGGGGTGGTCGAGCAGCGCGTAGAGCATGGTGGGGACGACGAACGTGGCGCTCACCCCGTCGTGCTCGATCGCGTCGATGACGCGGTCCGGGTCGAAGGAGGGGTGCAGCTCGAAGCTCGCGCCGCGCAGCAGGCCGGGGGCGACGAGGAGGCCGGCGGCGTGCGACATGGGGGTGGTGATCAGGAAGTGGGTGTCCGGCGGCCAGGCCCAGGTGGAACAGGCCCAGGCGTTGGCGAGCAGGGAGCGGTCGCGCAGCATCACGCCCTTGGGCTCGCCAGTCGTGCCGCCGGTGTAGAAGAGGTACAGGGCGGGGCCGCGCGGGTCGTCGGGGCCGGGAGCCGTGTCGGCGGCGAGGCCGTCGAGTTCGGCGAGGGTGATCGCCCGGACGCCCTCGGGGCGGGCGCGGGAGGCGAAGCGGGTGTCGTCCACGACCAGGCAGTCCGACGCGCTGTCGCGCAGGACGGTCCGGTCGGTGGCGGCGGTGGCGAGCGGGTGCAGGGCGGTGTAGCGCAGTCCGGCCAGGCAGGCGGCGGCCATGACGGTGAACGCGCGCGGGTCCGGGCCGCACAGCAGGGCGACGCCGTCGCCGGGTGCGAGACCCAGCCGCCCGAACGCGGCCGCGGTGCGCTCGATCCGGTCCGCGGTCCCGCCGTAGGTCCAGCTGTGCTCGGCCCCGTCGTCGTCGGTGAAGCGGAAGGCGGTGCGTTCGGGCCGTCTGCGCAGCGCGGACAGGATCAGCTCGGCGTATCCGGGTCTCATCGTGTTCTCCCCAGGACGGTGACGGCGGCCACCGCCTCCTCGATTCCGTAGAGGCCGCCGCCGTTCTCGGCGACGGCGATGCGCGCGCCGGGGACCTGGCGCTCGCCGGCGCGGCCGCGCAGCTGGGTGACCAGTTCGAAGACCTGGGCGAGCCCGGTGGCGGAGACCGGGTGGCCGCGGGATTCGAGTCCTCCGGACGGGTTCACCGGGAGGCTGCCGCCGAGGGCGCCGGCGCCGGAGGCGGACCAGGGGCCGCCGTCGCCGATCGGGCAGAATCCCAGGTTCTCCACCTGCTGGATCTCGCCGAAGGCGGTGGCGTCGTGGACCTCCGCCACGTCGACGTCCTGCGGTCCGACGCCGGCCTGCTCGTAGGCGGCGAGGGCGGCCCGGCGGCCGATGTGCCGCTCGGCCTCGTCCGCCGCCCGGTCCGTGCCGGACAGCAGGACGCTGCCGAGCACCGCCACGGCCGCTTCGTCGCGGGTGAAGCCGGCCCTGCTCACGACGACGGCGGCGGCGCCGTCGCTGACCGGTGAGCACATCGGCACGGTCAGCGGCCAGGCCACCCGTCGCGCCGCGAGGACCTGGTCGGCGGTGAACGGCTTGCGGAAGTGGGCCCGGGGGTTGTGGACGGAGTGGGCGTGGTTCTTCGCGGCGACCGCGGCCAGCTGGGCTTCGGTGGTTCCGAAGCGCCGCATGTGGGCGCGGGCCAGGGAGGCGTAGATCTCCATGAACACCGACCGGTCGCCGTCGGGCACGGACAGCTCGGGCGGCAGGGGGTCGGACAGGGCGGCGAGGGCGGCGAGGGTCTCCTCGCGGTGGGCGACGTCCATGGCGCCGTCGAACACCGCCAGCCCCTGGGCGGGGTCGGCGCAGACCAGCTTGTCCACGCCGACGGCCAGGGCGACGTCCGCCAGACCCGCCCGGACGTGGGCGATCGCCAGCCACAGCGCGGTGGCGCCGCCGGCGCAGGCGTTCTCCACGTTCACCACGGGAACGCCGGCGAAGCCGTGCGGGCGCAGCGCGACCTGGCCGGGGATCATGTGCTGGCCGTCGATGGCCTTCTGGCTGACCGTGGCGTGGAAGACGGCGCCGACGTCGGCGGGGGTGAGTCCGGCGTCGCGCAGCGCTTCGTGGGCGGCCTGCCCGGCGAGGTCGCCGGCGGTGCGGTCGAGGTGGCGGCCGAAGGGGGTGGCGCCGACGCCGAGGATCAGTGCTTCGCGGTTCATGACACCACCCGGTTGCGCAGGATGCCGAGGCCGGAGACTTCGAGCTCCACGGTGTCGCCGGGTTCCAGAAAGCGGCCGTGTTCCAGTCCGCAGCCGGTGGGCACGGTGCCCGAGCCGAAGACCTCTCCGGCGTGCAGCCGGGTCGCCCGGGAGGCGAAGGCGATCATGTCGGCGAAGGTGTGGTGCATGTCGGCGGTGGTGCCGCGGCTGACCTCCTCGCCGTTGACGCGGGCGGTCATGGTGAGCCCGTAGGGGTCACCGACCTCGTCGGCGGTGGTGATCCAGGGGCCGAGCACGTTGGCGTCGGTGAAGTCCTTGCTCTTGCTCAGGCCCAGGCCGGTGGCGATCTCCTCCAGCTGGGTGTCGCGGGCGCTGAAGTCGTTGAAGACGGTGTAGCCGAAGATGTGCGAGGGGGCGTCCGCGGCCGTGATGTCCGTCCCGCCGCGGCCGAGCACGCAGGCGAACTCCAGCTCGTAGTCCCGCACCGAGGAGTAGCCGGGCCAGGCGATGTCGCTGTCGTGGCCGGTCACCGAGAGCCGGTTGGTGAAGTAGTACAGGGGCCGTTCGAGCATGACGGCCGGCAGCTCGACCTGCTCGGCCGGAATGCCTTCGATCCGGGCGCGGGCGTTGCGGAAGTGGCCCGGGAAGGCGCCGAAGTCCCGGATCTGCACGGGCCTGGGCAGCGGGGAGAGCCAGCGCACCTCGGCGGCGGCGACCACGGCTTCGTCCGGGGCCTGTCCGGCGAGCCGGTCCAGGATCCGCCGTACGGGATCGCCGCCGTCGATGATCGCCTGCATGGTGGCCAGCGCGGGGGCGTGGTCGCCGGTCGCCAGGTGGTGGGCGCGGTCGAGCAGCAGCAGGCGGGCGCCCTGGTCGAGGACGAGCGCGGTCCGTTCGGCGCGCTCGTGTTCCACGGTTGCGAGTTTCACGGTCGGTTCCTCTTCTCAGGAGGGAACGGGAAGCGGGGTGGGGTCGGACGAAGGCCGAGGGGGTCGGACGAAGACCCCTGGGATCGGGCGAAGGTCGGTGGGGTCAGACGAAGGCGACGACGCGGGCCGGGGCGGCGCTCGCGCGGGCGATCTTGATCGGGAAGAACGCCACCCGGAATCCCGACGGGGGCAGGGCGGCGAGGTTGGTCAGCTGCTGGACGATGAAGACCTCCCGCTCGCGGCCGGCCCGGTGGCCGTCCCACAGCACGGAGTTGTCGCCGCTCTCACGGAACCTGCGGGCCATCACGGGGAAGCTCAGGTCCCAGCCCCCGGCGTCGGTGCCGAGCACCTTGGCCCCGAGGTCGGCCAGGAAGAGCGTCGACTCACGGCTCATCCCCGGGTAGCGGAAGAACTCGGGGTCGGACAGCCCGTAGCGCTCCTGGCCGGTGCGCAGCAGGACCGCGCCGCCGGCCGGGACCGGGGCGCCGTTGTCGGCGAGGGCGGACTCCAGCGCCTCGACGGTGATCGGGGCGTCGAGCTCGCAGCGTCCCCGCAGGTCCAGCACGAGCGCCTCGCACCACAGCTCGTCCAGGGCGATGTCGGTGATGGTGCGGGCGGGCCTGCCTTCGCAGGTCGAGCCGTAGTGCAGCGGGGCGTCGACGTGGGTGCCGAGGTGGGTGCTGAAGTCGGTCAGCGTCTCCGCGCCCCAGCCCTCGCCGTCGGGCAGGTCCTCGACGCGGCAGTGCAGGGCGGCGGCGAACTGCTCGCGGCCCTCGCCCGCGGGGTGGGCGTAGGCGATGGAAGGCGCGATCACCTCGGCGAGCGTGCGCAGCGGCTCGGGGAGCAGTTCGCGGTCGGCGGGGTCCAGCGTCCTGGTCAGGTCGATCAGTTCCATCACGGATCCTCCCTTGTTATTGGACGCTCAGCATAGAACTGGACTTCCAACACAGGCAACCGCTCACCGCCCCGGAACCACCCGGCCGTGGCGTGACAGAATCGGCCCGGTCAAGCGGCCGCAGCATTGGAAAGGACACCGCGTGGGCGCGACCCGCAAGCAGGAGATCTCCGCCGAGACCCGGCGCCGGCTGGTGGCCGCCGCCTGGGAACTCGCCGCCGAGGGCGGAACCGCCGCGGCCTCCGTCCAGGCCGTGGCGGAGCGCTCCGGCATCAGCCGGGGCTCGGTGGCCTGGCACTTCGGCTCGAAGGACGGCCTGCTGAAGGCGGTGATCGAGGAAGCGTTCCGGTGGGGCGTGGAGTTCATGCGCGAGCGCCTCTCCGCCGCCGGTCCGCAGGCCGGGGTCGAGGCCCTGATCGAGGCGAACTTCGCGCTGATGTCCCGCCCCGAGTCGCACATCTTCTCGACGCTCCTGATCGAGGCCGTGAGCCGCGAGTCCCCCTTGCGCGCCACCTACGCCGAGGAGTACGCCAAGATCCGCGGCCTGTACGCCGACCACCTGCGCGCGACCGGCGCGCACGCCGCCGACCCGGAGGCCGTCGCGGCGGCCCTGCTCGGCGGCACCCTGGGCATCAACATCCAGCACCGCCTGGACCCGGACCTGGACCGCCGACGCGCCGTGACGGCGATGACCGGCATCTACACCGACGCGCTCTCCGACACCGAGCCCCCCACCTCCGCAGGCACCTGAGGCCCGAGGAGCGGACCACCGGCTTCCCACCCTCCACCCACCTCCCCGACCCCCTCCACGCCGACCGCGCCGCACGCGAAGTGTCCATTTCGTCCTGGCGATGTGCCTGTTCTTCGGGCAGGGCTATGAGGAGGTGGCCCGGCTTCTCGTCCAGGGCCCGGAGCGGGAGGGCCGGTGGGCCGGTGCCTGGCGGGTGCCGACGACGGCGGCCATCGGCCGGGCCCGGCGAGCTGGTCGGACCGACACCAAGACCGGCCCAACCAACCGAAAACCCACTTAAATCACCGGTATTGCCTCTAGGGACGGAAGGTTCGGCGGTAGGTGTCGGGTGGGACGCCGACGTTGCGGTGGAAGTGGCGGCGCAGGGTAGTAGCGGTGCCCATGCCGGTGGCCGCGGCGATGGTGTCCACGGTGGCGTCGGTGGTCTCCAGCAGTTCCTGGGCGCGGCGAATGCGCTGGGTGTGGAGCCATTGAAGTGGCGTGGTGCCGGTGAGGTGCTTGAAGTGGCGGCCGAGGTGACGTGAGCTCATGCGGGCCTGTCGGGCCAGGTCCTCCACGGTCAGCGGCTGGTCCAGCCGCTCCAGCGCCCAGGGGAAGAGCTCACCCAGGGGGTGGTTGCCCGGGGCGGGGAGGGGCGTGGCGATGAACTGGGCTTGGCCCCCGTCGCGGTGGGGCGGGATGACCAGGCGTCGGGCGATCTTGTTGGCGTTGGCCGAGCCGTGGTCGAGGCGGACCAGGTGCAGGCACAGGTCCATGGCGGCGGCCTTGCCCGCGGAGGTGAGGACGTCGCCGTTGTCGACGTAGAGGACGTCCGGATCGACGACGGCTGACGGATGGCGCCGGGCCAGTTCCCGCGTGTGAGCCCAGTGCGTGGTGGCACGTCTGCCGTCGAGCAGTCCTGCCGCGCCCAGGACGAAGGCCCCCGTGCACAGTGAGGCCACGCGGGCACCGGCTGCGTGGGCCGCACGCACCGCCTCGACCAGTTCGGCGGACGGGTCGAGGTCGGTGTCGGCCCAGCCGGGGACGATCACTGTGTCCGCCTGGGCGAGGTGGTCGAGTCCGTGGTCAGGCTCCAGGCGGAAACGGTCGATGCGCACCGGACCGCTCCCGCAGAGGGAGAACTCGTACCAAGGGTCCACGATATGGGTCAGGTCGGATCCGAAGACCTCGACAGCCACGGAGAGTTCGTAGTGGAGCATGCCGTCGGTGACGGCCAGCGCAACGGTGGGCATGTCCGAAACTGTACGTGGCATGTCGTTTCCGACGCTCGTGCGGGGCGTTGACCGAGGGACAGGATGGGGAAGTCAAGCCGCGGCGGATCGACCTCGCAGCGGGCGTTGCAATCCACGGGAGCGGTCTCATGGGGTCAGGTCAGCTGGTTACGGTGTTCGGCGCCTACGGTCACACCGGGCGGTTCGTGGTCGCCGAGCTGGCCGCGCGCGGGTTCGTCCCGGTGCTGTCCGGGCGCAACGCACAGACCTTGCAAGAGCTGGCCCACGAGCACGGGCTGGAGGCCCGGGCGGCGTCGGTCGACGATTCGGCCTCGCTGGACCGGGCTCTGGCGGGAACGGCGGCGGTCATCAACTGCGCCGGCCCCTTCGCCTCGACCACCGGCCCGGTGATCGAGGCCGCGCTCCGCGCGAAGATCCCCTACCTGGACGTGGCCGCCGAACTCGAGGCCAACCTCGACACCTTCGCCCACTACCGCGAGCGGGCCCGGGACGCGGAGGCGGTGATCGTTCCGGCCATGGCCTTTTTCGGCGGCCTCGGCGACCTGCTGGCCACCGCCGCGATGGGCGATTGGACCGAAGCCGACGAGGCCCACATCGCCTACGCGCTCAGCAACTGGCACCCCACCGCCGGCACCCGGCTCTCGGGTGCGGTCTCCCGCAAGCGACGCGGCAACCACCGTCTGCGCTACAGCGGCGGACAGTGGGAGCACCGCACCGACACCGCGCCCACCCTGGAGTGGACCTTCCCGGAACCGATGGGACCCCGGCCGGTGATCGGGGAATTCACGATGGCGGACGTCGTCACCGTCCCCCAGCACCTCTCCATCCCCGATGTGACCACCTACATGACCGCCGAGGCGGCCCGAGACGTCGCCGCGCCCCACACGCCGGCCCCGACCGCCGCCGACGAGAGCGGGCGCTCGAACCAGACCTTCCTCGTCGACGTCGTCGTCCGCTCCGGCGGAGCCGAACGCCGGGCCACGGCCGCCGGCAAGGACATCTACGCCGTCACCGCGCCCCTCGTCACCGAGGCCCTCGAGCGCGTCCTGACCGGCCGCACCAAGACCGTCGGCGTCGTCTCCGCCGGCGAGATCTTCGACGCCCCCGACTTCCTGCACGCGCTCGACCCGCACATCACACTCGACCTGCACCCGCACGAGCGGACGGGAAGATGATCACGGAGAGAGGAGGAACACACGCTCGAAGTACCATCCCTGCAAGGTTCTTCGGCCGATACTTCCCAACCCGCAGTGGCGTGGTCGGGCGGAGACATCCCTGTGGAGAGGACGGAGGGCAAAGGGCGATGAGTGTGACTGAGAGTTGGTCGCGTGTGATGACTCTTCTTCGGGAGCACGCACCGGCCGATCACGCGGATCTGCCGGGGCCCGCTACGGAGCAGATGCTCGCGGCAGCCGAGGAACGGATGGGGATCTCCCTGCACGGGGACCTGCGGACGTGGCTGTTGCAGAACAATCTGGATCTGCCAGAGGGAGACGTCGACGATGAAGCGGCATGCTGCGGCTTCGACGGGTTCCCCGACGAGGGAAGCTTCTTTCTGGGCATCCGGGCGATGGAGAGGCTCCACGCGAACCGCTCCACGTCCTGCGGATTCGACCCTCCGGACCAGCCGGACTCCCCGTTCTGGCGGAATGAGTGGATCCCGTTCCTGTCGGACCAGGACGGCTGGACGGGAAAGTTCGTCGATGTTCGGGACGGGCGCGTCGGCAGCTGGTTCGTGGGTGACCCCACGGTCACGGGCGAGTACGAATCGATGGCCCAGTATTTCGACTCCGTGGCGGAGACGCTGACGAGGATCGCCGATGGAAGCTCACCGGTCTGTCGGTTCACCGAAGGTCGACTTGTCTGGTCGTGAGACGGCTCCCAACTGGATGACGGCCATTGCCAATCCGTCCCCACCCTGGAACGGCAATGGGATTCAGCGGCATTGACGTTCCAAGGTGAGGATGGCTGCGGCGATGAAGGTCATCCGATTGGGGCTGCAGCGGGCTCGGCGGAGGATCTGCCAGGACTTGAGTCGCGCGATGCTTCGTTCGACCGGTGCTCGTGCCGCTGACAGGGCCCGGTTGATCGCCCGCTCTGCTTGGGACGATGGCCGAAGCCGAGTCCGACCCCGCGCGGCGGGAGTTCCTGGACGGTCGCGTGGTTGGCACGGGTGCGGTCGGCGAAGCGGTGTCCCCTCGGCCAGGGCGAGCTGGAGGGGTCCTCGAACTTCTTCGGCTCGGGGGCAGGCTGGCCTGGATCCGGCGCCAGGACCTGCAGGCATCCGCGGTGGTCTGCGACGCACCGCTCTGCAGCCTCGCTCAGGTTGCGCCAAAGATGCCACCTGTCCGCGACCTGCACCGCCTGCGGCGCCCCCGCCGTGGCGCCTTCGGCGAAGAACGGTGCCCGATCGCGGCAGACCACCTCCACCCCCGGCCGTTTCGCGAGCCAAGACGCCCGGCTGGCCGCCTCCCGGTCGGGCAGCAGGTCCAGGGGACGCCGGCCCGGACCTCGACGCCGCCCGCGAGTACGGCCGGTTGCTACAGGCGTACGAGCGACTGTTCCGGAGCACGCTCGCCGAGCTGCGCTGAGCCGTCGCTCCCGGCTGCCGGCGCCGGGCTCACGCCTGCCAGTGCGGCTTGCCGCTGACCATCACGCAGCTGATCACCCGGCCGCTCGCCTCGTGGGTGCTCTTGCCGAGGTCGTCGTTGCGGCAGAACTGGCCGGCCTTGTAGCAGTTGCCCGCGTTCGACCTGATCTCGCAGTCGCCGGTGGCCGCCGCGGCCTTGGTCTCGGCGGGCGCCGGGTCGGGATCGGTCGGCGGCTGGGCGGTCGTCACCTTGGGCTGCGGCTCGGCCTTGGTGGGCGTCGGCTGCGGCTTGGGGGTGTTGGCGGGGGCGGCGGCGGTCTTGGTCGGCTGCGCCTTCGACGGTACCGCCGGGGAGGTCGGCGCGGGCGCCGCCGCGGTCGGCTCCGGTGCCGGAGGTGCCGGGGGCACCGGCGGCGTCTCGACGGGCACGGCCGGCGGCGGGGTGACCACCGGCGTGGTGACCACCGGCGCGGGCGGCTCCGGAGCCGGCGCGGCCGGGGTGGTGGCCGTGACCGTGACGGCGGGCGAGGAGGCCGCAGTGGTCGAGGCATCGCCCGTCGTGGGGTCACAGCCGGTCAGCGCGAGGCCGACCGTGAGGACGAGTCCGGCGACGGCGGCCAGGCCGCGACGACCGCCGCGCATCCGTGAAGGCATGGACGTGAACGCTCCGTTCCGCTTGGAAGAGGTTCGCGAGTCAACCAGATAAGCCACACGATCTGTCCATAGTTCAAGCACTTGTAAGCAGATCGAGATCTGACGATCACGGAGCGTCGATCAGCGGAGAGTTTCGATCACATACCGCCCCCTTTCGGTCCAGCTGAGCCGTGGATCTGTCAGTACCGCTTCCTCACCCAGAGAACCGCGCCCGTGACCACCAGAACGGCCACCACCGCGAGGACGGGGCCACCGACGCTGAGGAGCCGCTGGAGGGAGGTCGCCGCGGCGTATCCGGTGCCGGCTTCGGCGACGGCCCACAGTCCGGCGGCGCAGGCGCTGTAGGGAGCGATGCTCCGGTAGGACAGACCGGTGGCGCCGGCCAGGTGGGGAGTGAGGGTGCGGACCACGGGAAGGAACCGCCCGAGGAACACGGCCCGCCCCCCGTGGCGGGTCATCAGCCTCTCGGCGTGCTGCCAGGCCACGGCGGGGAGGCGCCCGCCGAGGCGGCCGGCCCGCAGGCGCTCACCCATCACGCGGCCCGTGCGATGGGCGAGGCAGTCGCCCGCGAACGCTGCCACGGCGGCGGCCGTGATCACCAGCGGCAGGCTGACGTCGCCGGCGCGGGCCAGGGCACCGGCGGTCAGCAGGAGGGCGAGGGTGGGGGCGAACGCGCCCAGCACCAGGACCGACTCGGCACAGACGGTCAGGGCCACCACCGCGTACACGGCGATCGGCGACAGGTGGCCGAGGGCGTCGGTCAGGACGTTCACCTCCGGTGACCGGCCTGCCCATCGACCTGCCCATCGACCTGCTCCCCGGACTGCTCGCCGGTCGCCTCGGGGCGCCGCAGTTCCCACACGTGGGCCGGGGGCAGATTGGCGAGGACCGTCCAGCGGCCGGTGGCGTAGCGGCGCCGGTAGGCGGCCGTGACCGCGTCGACGGCGGCGTGGCGGCGGGCCTCCGCCCGGGAGGCGAGGAGGGTCCGGGCCCGGCGGGTGCCGAGGTAGGCGAAGTAGGAGAGGGTGCCGCCGGGGTGGAGCAGGTCCAGGTAGCGGGCCATGATCCGGTCGACCCGGTCGGGGGTGAAGTTGGTCAGCGGCAGGCCGGAGACGATGACGTCGTAGCGCTGCTCGGTGTCCAGGTCCTCCACGCGGGCCTGGTGCACGGTGACCCGGATGTGCCGGGCGGGCGGGGCCGGGTGCGCGTCGAGGAAGTCGTGGAGCCGGGCGACAAAACGCGGGTTGGCCTCCACGATGTCGAGGCGGCTGCCGCGCGGCAGCTGGGGCAGCAGGACACGGGTGACCGCACCGGTACCGGCCCCCGCCTCCAGGACGGACAGCGGGCGCGGGGCCCGGACTCGGATCGGGTCGGTCACGGTCCGGGCCAGGGCCCTGCCACTGGGGGCGACGGCGCCAGTGGTCCGCAGATCCCGCACGGCCTCCCGCAGGAACGCCCAACCGTCCGCACGGCCGAGTGTCGTGGAGGGGCCTCGGTCCGCGGCCTGCCGGTCGGTGTGCTTCATGGACTCGACGGTAGGAAGCGTCGGTTCGCCCCGGGACCGCCATTGTGCGACGCGGTTCCCCGACGAAAGTGGGGGCCGCCCCGTCATCACGGCGTGACGGTGACCTTGGTCAGACCGGCGGTCGCCCGGGTGACGGTGCCCTTGACGTCCACCCGGTCTTCCCTGATCCGGACGCCGGGATGATCGCCGAGGCCGAACGGGCCGCCGCCGAACTCGGGTTGAGCGATTCGTGTCACTGGATCCGGGCCCGGGCCGAGCAGTTGCGGGACGACCTCGGCGAGTTCGACGTCGTCGCGTTCGGCCAGTCCTTCCGCTGGATGGACCGCCCGCGAAGGAGAACAGTTCAGGCGAGCTTTCATTCCGCTGCTTCCGCCCTCCCAGTGATGTGGCGGAAGGCGACGGCCAGTAGCCCGAACGACGATTGCGTGGAGTGCGGCACGCTGGAGGACACGATCGTGGTCCGCGACAGCAAGGAGCCGCACGGGCCCGCACTCACCTTCAGCAGCGATGCGTGGCTCGCCTTCGTGGCCGCGTCCGTGTCGAAGGCTTCGTCGCCCGCCGCTGAAACCGCGAGCGCGGCCCCACCGATCCGGTGCGGGGCCGCGGTGTTCACCATTACTGTACGAATCAGTAATGGGGCCTTGATAGCGGAAAGTATGCAGGGCTCGGCTCTTGAAAGCCCCGACTTCGGGATGTGAGACTACAAGAAAAGAAATAACCTGCCGAGGAGGTGGGTCTTGTGGCATTGCAGGCGAGTTGGGTCCACGGGAACGCCATGGTGGTGGAGAATCCCGAGAATCTCAGCCGCAACGGGCACTTCGGGTGGGGTTCCGATGTGGACATCACACCGGGCAAGTCCAGCTGGTTCCACGTCGCCGTGCCGACGCCGGTGATCGTCAATGACGTCCGGACGAACCTGGTCAGGGTGTTCGTCCTGTTCAAGACCGACGTCGGATTCGGCCGGCTCACCCGGGTTCACGTCTGGGACGGGTCCGGAGGGCCGCTCCAACAATTTGAGAACCTCGCCTCCGAGGGCGAGCACCGTACCGGGCTGGACGGTCAGAACACGTTCACCCTCGATCAGCCGCATTCGGTGGCCTTCGGGATCGGAATCTCCTTCTTCGTCGTCGCGGCGATCGGGTTCGACACGCCGATCGCCCCCTCGCGCCTGATCCTGGGAACGGCGGGCGGTGATTTCACGACCTGACACGGCCTGACCGGAAATCAGAATCCCGGCCGCTCAGTCCACCGGCGCCGAGCGGCGTTCGAAGACCTCGGGGCGGGCTCGGTCGAGGGCGGTGGCGACGGCGCCCAGGAGGACGGCCTCCTCACCGAGGCGGCTCGGGGCGAGGGTGGGCCGCATCGGGCTGAGGCGGTCCAGGGCCCGGCCGAGGGGGTCGAGCAGCAGGTCGGCGCCGGCGCCGATGCCGCCGCCGAGAACGATCAGGTCCGGGTCGAGTACGGCCGACAACACGGCTACGGCGTAGGCGAGTTGACCGGCGGCTCGGTGCACGGCGACGGCCGCCAGCGGATCGCCGGAGCGGGCCGCGTCGAAAACACCCTTGGCCGTCAACGGGCCGTTCATGCCGAGGTCCAGAGCCGTGCGGACGACGGCGTCGGCGGCCGCCGCCTGCTCGACGGTGCCGCCCGGCGTCCCGTCGGCGTGCGGCGGGAGCGGAACCAGGCCGACCTCGCCCAGCGCGCCGTGCGCGCCGACCAGCGGCTCGCCGTCCTTGACCACGCCCACGCCGAGGCCGGTGCCGACCAGCACATAGGCGAACATCCGGCTGCCGCTCCCCCGCCCGGCGCCGAGCGTGTACTCGCCGAGCGCGGCGAGGTTGGCGTCGTTGCCGACGGTGATGGTGGTCGAGAGCCCGGCCGCTATCCGGTCGAACAGCCCGGGTCTGCCCCAGCCGGGCAGGCTGGTGGCGTACCGCACGCCGCGCCGCTGCTCGTCCCAGACGCCGGGCGTGCCGATCACCGCGTGCACGATGTCGGCCGCTCCGACGCCGGCCTCGGCGATGGCCTCGTGGGCGGCGGCCACCACCGCGTCGGCGACCGCGTTCGCCGTCCGCCCCCGGTTGGGGACTGAGCGGCGGGCCACGATGTCCCCGGCGAGGTCGGCGACGGCGACCCGTAGCCGGGCCCGGCCGATGTCGACGCCGAGGACGTGCCCGGCGAGCGGGTCGGGTTCGTAGAGCACGGCGGTACGCCCGCGCTCGGGGATGAACCGCCCGGCCTCGCGGGCCAGTCCGGCCTGTTCGAGAGCGGCCAGGGCTGCGGAGACGGTGGGCTTGGACAGGCCGGTGTCGCGGGCGAGTTGGGCCCGGGAGGACGGTCCGCCGAGGCGCAGCCGTTCGAGCAGCAGCCACTCGTTGTTGCTGCGCAGCCGCTGCCGGTTCCACGGCTGCGCCGGCGCGGGGCCCGGCGGAACGGTGGTCGGCAGGTCGCGGCTCATCGGGTCCTCCGGTCTCGGACGCGGCAGTGGGGCGCGGTCAGGCGCAGCCAGGCGCACTCCGCGGTGCGTCGGTCGGTGCCCGGGCCTGGGCATCAGCCAGTATGACCGGTCGTCACGTCGTCATCGGCGGGATGTCCCGCGCGCACGGACGGAAACCGAAGGGGAGAGCAGGGAGCGGAAGAACGGCACGCTCCTCCTGCCACTCTCAAGCTATAGCGCACGGGGGGCCTTGCCGCAAGGCCCCGGTCCTGGCGCACAATCGTCGACCGAAGCCGGAACCAACCCCACTTGGGAGTTTTGCGTAGTGCATCAGCTTGTGTCGGATTCCAGGACCGGAGCCGCTGCCATGACCGCCCCCGCCACCAGCACGTTCGCCACCGGCGCGGACACCACCAGTGCGTTCGGCCTCCCCGACCGCCTCCGCGCCAAGGCCGACCCGGCGCTCGTCGCCCAGGACGAGCGGCACTTCGCGGCCGTCGCGCGGAGCCTGGAGCGGGCGACCGCCGAGGTCTCCGAGCTCCTCGACACCGCCCGGCGGGCGCCCGGCGGTGCCGGACGGGCCGCGATGGACCGGGACATCGAGGTCCACCGTCTGACCGGGCGGCTCCGGACGCTGCGCCGCTTCGGCCTGGACCTGTGCCTGGGGCGCATCGTTCCGGCCGACGGCGGCGAACCGGTGTACATCGGCCGGCTCGGCCTCACCGACAGCGAGGGCCGCCGGCTGCTGCTCGACTGGCGCTCACCCGCCGCCGAGCCGTTCTTCGCCGCGACCCACGGCGACCCGATGGGCCTGGCCAGCCGCCGCCGCTACCGCTGGACGGACGGGCGGATCACCGACTACTGGGACGAGGTGTTCGCCGCCGAGGGACTGGCGGGGCACGCCGCCCTCGACGACCAGTCCGCGTTCATCGCCACCCTGGGCGGCAGCCGCTCGGCGCGGATGCGGGACGTGCTGGCGACCATCCAGGCGGACCAGAACGCCATCGTGCGGGCCGGCTCGCGCGGCGCGCTGGTGGTCGACGGCGGCCCCGGCACCGGCAAGACGGTGGTCGCCCTGCACCGCGCGGCGTATCTGCTCCACTCCGACCCGCGGCTCGGCCACCGCCGCGGCGGCCTGCTGTTCGTCGGCCCGCACCAGCCCTACCTGGACTACGTCTCCGACGTGCTGCCCAGCCTCGGCGAGGAGGGCGTGCGGACCTGCACCGTGCGGGACCTGCTCGCCGAGGGCGCGGACGCGGCGCCCGAACCCGATCCGGAGGTGGCGCGGCTGAAGTCCTCGGCGGCCATGGTGCGGGCGGTGGAGCAGGCGGTGCGGATCTACGAGGAGCCGCCGACCGAGGGGATGACCGTCTCCACGGACTGGGACGACCTGTGGCTGAGCGCCGAGGACTGGGCCGAGGCCTTCGAGGCACCGGACCCGGGCACCCCGCACAACGAGGCGCGCGAGGAGATCTGGGCGGAACTGGCCGAGCTGCTGCTGGCCAAGCTGGAGGGCGGCGAGGAGATTCCGGTCGAGACGTTCCTGCGCTCACTGCGACGGGACGAGGAGCTGGTCGCCGCCCTGCACCGTGCCTGGCCGCTGCTGGAGGCCACCGACCTGGTCGGCGACCTCTGGACGGTGCCCGCCTACCTGCGGCTGTGCGCCCCGTGGCTCGCCCCCGAGGAGGTGCGCCGGCTGCGGCGCACCGAGGCGCAGGCCTGGACACTGTCCGACCTGCCGATCCTGGACGCGGCACGCCGGCGGCTCGGCGATCCGGAGACCGCCCGGCGCAAGCGGCGCCAGGAGGCCGCGCTCGCCGCCGAGCGGGCCCGGATGGCCGAGGTGATCACGGACATCCTCGCGGCCGACGACGACGGCGAGGGCGCGGTCACCATGCTGCGCGGCCAGGACCTCAGGGACACCCTGGTCGACGGGAACGCGCTGCCCGCCGCCGACCCGGACCGGCTAGCCGGGCCGTTCGCCCACGTCGTCGTGGACGAGGCGCAGGAGCTGACCGACGCCGAGTGGCAGATGCTGCTGGCGCGCTGCCCGTCGCGGAGCTTCACCGTCGTCGGGGACCGCGCCCAGTCCCGGGACGGCTTCGCGGAGTCCTGGCGGGAGCGGCTGGCGCGGATCGGCCTGGACCGCGCCGAAGTCGCCTCGCTGAGCGTCAACTACCGCACGCCCGAGGAGGTCATGGCGGAGGCCGAGCCGGTCGTCCGGGCCGCCCTGCCGGACGCCAACGTGCCCACCTCGGTGCGGCGCAGCGGGGTGCCGGTCACCTACGGGGCGGTCGCGGAGCTGGACGGCGTGCTCGGCGCCTGGATCGACGCGCACACCGAGGGCACCGCCTGCGTGATCGGCGACGCGGCGTTCACGGCGGCTTTCGCGGAGACGTTCGGGGAGGGGTCCGGCGGGGCGGCCGGGGAGACCGACCGGATCCGCTCGCTCACGCCGGAGCTGGCGAAGGGCCTGGAGTTCGACCTGGTGGTGCTCGTCGAGCCGGCGTCCTTCGGCGAGGGTGTCGCGGGCGCGGTCGACCGCTACGTCGCGATGACGCGGGCGACCCGGCAGCTCGTCGTGCTCACGAGCGGCGGCTGAGGGCGGGCGGGTACCGAGCGACCGTGCCGGTCGCAGCCAGGGGTTCGAGGCTGCGAGCGGCACGGTCGGCATCCGTCCGTCCCGAGCGCGTCCTAGCAGTCGGGGATGGTGGTGCCGTTGTTGTCCTTGGCCGTGTCATTGCCCCACCGGGACAGGTAGAACGCCGACACCCACTGACCGCCCGGGCCGACGTCCGGGTCGGTCTTCAGCCACCAGTGATTGAGGCTGCCGCCGCTGGACACCTCACGGCCCCACGCCTTGCAGTACACGTAGTTCGTCCCCTGGTACAGCGTCCCCGTACTGCTCGTCGACGTCGGCGAACCGTACACCGGCGCATTGGAGAAGGTGTCCACCCAGTACTGGCCGCCGCCCGCCGGGGGCGTGGTCGGAGGCGTGGTCGAGGAGGAGCCGGATCCGTACAGCCGGATGGCCCCGTAGTAGTCGCCGTGCGAGGAGAGCGCCGCCACCTGGACGTAGCCGCCGGAGTACGGGGCCTCGACGATCCAGCCCTGCCCGAGGTACATCGCGACGTGGTGGATGGTGGAGGCGGTGTTCCCGAAGTACACCAGGTCCCCGGGGAGCAGCGGCGCCGTTCCGTCCGCCCGGTAGTAGCGGGCGACGGCTCTGGAGGTCGGCCACTGGGTCCGGGTGGTGCCGTTGATGACGTCCTCGCCGACGGCCAGGTCGTAGGCGTAGCGGACCATGCCGGAGCAGTCCAGGCCGCGGACGTTGCAGTCGTTGGGCGCGCCGTTGGCGGGGTCGCAGAGCCCGTACGTCGGGCCGGGCGTCGCGCCGTGGCCGCCGCCCCACGAGTACGGGGTGCCGATCAGCCCGCAGGCGGAGCGGACGGCGGCGGCGGCCTGGGGCGCCGCCCCGGTGGAGAGCACCCCGCAGGCGGGCGCCGCCTGGGCCGCTCCGGCGCCGGCGAAGAAGACCCCGACCGACACCAGCACGGACAGCAGGGCCGCCCACCGTAACGGGGCGATCAACCGACGGGACAGAAGGTTTACGCGCGTAGTCATGACCCCGAATCGTTCCAGCGACACTGACGGTGGGTCAATGATCTTTAGGTGAACATGCCGGAACGGGACCGGCGTCGCAGGCCCAGCTTCACGCCCAGGCTCAGACTCACGCCCCAGGCCCAGGCCCAGGCTCACGCGCAGGCCGAGGCCCAGGCCCAGGCTCAGGCTCAGGCTCAGGCCACCCAGCCGCTCGTCATCGCCTGGACGGCGGAACCGTCGAGGTCGGCGAGCTTGGCGCCGACGAAGGCGCGGGCCCGGTCGGAGGTCTGCAGGCGGAACGCCGGCCGCTCGGCGGTGAGCGCGTCGATCACGGCCTCGGCGGCCCGCTCGGACGTCTGCGCCTGGTCGAAGGCGGCCCGGGTGCGCGCCGCATAGGCCTCCAGGGCGGGCGCGTACGGGCCGGCGGCGGCCAGCAGGGCGGGCAGGTCGATGCCCTGGCTGGCGACGAACTCGCTGGCCACGGCGCCGGGTTCGACCACGGAGACGGACACGCCGACGGTGGCGGCGACCGGGGCGAGCGACTCCATGAACCCCTCGACGGCGAACTTGGCCGCACAGTAGGCCTCGTTGAACGGCTGGCCGACCACGCCGCCGACACTGGTCACGGTGACCACCCGGCCGCCGGTGGCCCGCAGGTGCGGCAGGGCGGCCCGGGTCACCTCGACGACGCCGAAGAAGTTGACCTCCATGACCTCGCGGACGGGGGCGAGCCCGTCCTGCTCGACGGTGCCGACCCGCCCGGCGCCCGCGTTGTTGACCACGGCGTCGAGCCGTCCGTGCCGGTCGAGGACCCCGGCCAGGCACTCGGCGACGGAGGCGGCGTCGGTGACGTCGAGCCGGGCGAGTTCGACCCGGTGCGCGACCCCGGCCGCCTCGGCGGCCTTGAGCAGCGCACCGGAGCGCCCGGTGTCGCGCATGGTGGCGATGACGCGGAAGCCTGCGCGGGCGGCCGCGACCGCAGCGGCGAGGCCGATACCACTGGAGGTGCCGGTGATGAGGACGATCCGGTCACTGGCCATGAGGGCTCCTTCGCGCTTGCGGCTTCGGCTTGTGTGCGTGCACACACACCATAGCAAGATGTGTGCGCGCACACGCACAAAGGTAGGCTGACGGGCATGGCGCAGCGCACCGACATCACCCTGGGAGACCTCACAGCCCGCGATCACGCCTTCTACGGCCTGGTCTGGGCCGGCACCACCCTCAGCACCCGGGTCGACCAGGCCCTCACCCGGGCCCACGACCTGCCGCTCTCCTGGTTCGAGGTGATGCTCTGGCTGCACGCCCAGGACCGGCCGGTCGCCGCCTCCGACCTGGGAGCCAAGACGCTGCTGAGCCGCAGCCAGGTCTCCCGGGTCGCCGACGCCCTTCAGGCGCGCGGCCTGGTCGAGCGCGCCCCCTCCCCCACCGACGCCCGTTCGGTACGGATCGCGCTGACGCCGGAGGGCCGGCAACTGTTCACCGCCGCCGACGCGACCCGCCGCGCCGCACTCGCCGAGGCCTTCGACGACCGCCTCGACGACGCCGACATCGCCGCGCTGGAAAGGGTCTGGGCGAAGCTCAAGCACCGCCCCGAAGCCTGAGGCGTCCCCGACCCGGTCGCCTTGCGGTCGCATTACCGGAAGCCCATCGACCGGTCAAGCACGCGCCACTCCGTGGGCGCGGCGCGGCCCGGGGCGTGATCATGGGCCTATGCGGTTCCGATACGGCGGCGGAGGAGGAGACGGCGGCACCCCGCCGGGCGCGGAGACCGACGCGCTCACGGCGGCGGCCGCGGCGCTCCGCGGGAGGGCCTACGGCGCTACGGAGGGCGACGGCCCGGATCTTCTCGGTGAGCTGATCGGCGTCCTGCCCGCCGGAGTGGCGCTACTCGACGCCGAGCTGCGCTGGCTCTACCTGAACCCGGCCTTCAGCACGGTCACCGGCCTGCGCCGGGCCGACCTGCAGGGCCGGCCGGTGGAGGCCACGGCGTTCGCGGACGCCGCCGGCACGCTGCGCCGCGTGCTGGCCGACGGGCGGGACCGTGAACGCACCACCGGCGGACCGGACGGTCCGGGAGCGCCGGTGCCGCCCGGCCTGCGGGTGCGCTACCGGCTGCTGACCGCCGACGGCCGCCCCGCCGGCGTGGTGGTCCTGGTCCTCGACGACCCCGACCCGGACCGGGAACTGCGGCGCGAACTCGCCCGGGCGCGCACCCGCCTCGCCCTCCTGGAGACCGCCGCCGAACGGATCGGCACCACCCTGGACGTCGACACCACCTGCGCCGAACTGTCGGCGTTCGCCGTGCCCCGGCTGGCCGAGCTGGCCACCGTCGACGTCCTGCCGCCGGACGCCGACGCCCGCACCGGCCGGGCGCCGGGCCGTCGCTTCCACCGGGCCGCGCTCGACTGCACGCAGGAGCTGCGGCCGGCCGTGGACCGGCTGCCGCGCCCGGGCGAGTCGGTGCGCCACCGGGACGGTTCGACGGCGGCCCGGGCCCTGGCCTCCGGGGTCGCCGTGCTGGTCGCACCGCGCACCGCCGAGGAACTGGCCGAGGCTGCGCCCGACCGGGACAGCGCGGCCGTGTACCGGGCCGCCGGGGTGACCTCGCTGCTGGTGGTGCCGCTGACCGCGCGTGGCCGGCTGATCGGACTGCTGACGCTGGCCCGCACCGCCGGCTCCCCGGCTTTCGGGCCCGACGACGCGGTGCTGGTCGGCGACCTCGCCGCCCGGGCCGCCACCGGCATCGACAACGCGCGCCGCTACAGCCGTTCGCAGGGCATCGCGCTCGACCTCCAGCGCGCGCTGCTCAGCGAGCCCGGCCATCCGCACCAGAACCTCGAACTCGCCTCCCGCTACCTGCCGTCCGGCAGCAGCTCGGTGGTCGGCGGCGACTGGTACGAGACGGTCCGCCTGCCGTTCGGGCGCACCCTGCTGGTCATGGGCGACGTGATGGGCCACGGCGTCGAGGCGGCCGTCGACATGAGCAGCTACCGCGCCACCCTGCGCGACGTCGCCGCGATGGACCTGCCGCCGCACCGGATCCTGCGCCAGCTGGACGCCGTCATCGCCGCCAACGAGTCCGCCCGCCCGGCGACCTGCCTGCTCGCCCTCGCCGACCCGGGCCGGGGCCGGTGGACGTTCGCCAGCGCCGGGCACCTCCCGCCGGCCCTGATCGCCCCGGGCCGGCCCACCGAACTGCTGCGGCTCCCGACCGGGCCGCCGCTCGGCACCGGGCTCGGCGGGTACGAACAGGCCGGCCGCGACCTGCTGCCGGGCGAGACCCTGCTGCTGTACACGGACGGTCTGGTGGAGCGGCGCGGCGAGGACATCGACGCCTCGCTGGCCCGCCTCGCCGCGCTGCGGCTGCCGGCCGCCGGGCCGCTCGACGACCTGCTGGACGCGGCGCTGCACGGCGTCGGCCCGGACGCCGGCCACCCGGCGGAGGACGACATCGCCGTGCTGGCGGCCCGGCCGCGGCCCCGGCCTGCGGCATAGGGGGCCCACGGCGTAGGGGCGCGGCGCAGGGGGCCCGCGGCGCAGGGGCGCGGCGGCCGGTGGCCCCCGTCCGGGCCCGGGACCGGTCAGAGTCCGGCCAGGGCCTGCTCCAGATCGGCCCAGAGGTCCTCGGGGTGCTCGATGCCGACGGCGATCCGCACCGTGCCGGGGCCGATGCCAGCGGCGGTCAGCTCGTCGTCGGACAGCTGGCGGTGGGAGGTGCTGGCCGGGTGCAGGACCAGGGTGTGCACGCCTCCCAGCGAGGGCGCGAGCGAGGCGAGGCGGACCGCGCCGACGAAGGTGCGCGCCGCCTCCCGCCCGCCGGCCAGGTCGAAGGCGAACACCCCGCCCTGACCGTCCGGCAGCAGTCGCCGGGCCCGCTCGTGGTCCGGGTGGCCGGGCAGGCCCGGGTGGTGCACCGCGGCGACCGCCGGGTGGGCGGCGAGCCGCCCGGCCAGGTCGAGCGCGACCTCGTTGTGCCGGCGCATCCGCAGGCCCAGGGTCTGCATCCCGCGCAGCGTCAGCCAGGCGGCGAACGGGTCGAGCGCCGCCCCCTGCTCCAGGGCGTGGTGCCAGACGCGGTGGTGCAGCCCGGCGTCGGCGAAGACGGCGATCCCGGCCAGGACGTCGGAGTGGCCGCCGAGGTACTTGGTGGCCGAGTGGAGCACGATGTCCGCGCCGTGCTCGATCGGGCGGCAGAGCAGCGGCGTGGTGAAGGTGTTGTCCACCACGCTCAGCACACCGGCCTCACGGGCCGCGCCGATCAGCGCCGGCAGGTCGGTGACACGCGCGACGGGGTTGGAGACGGTCTCCAGGTACAGCAGCCGGGTGGTCGGCCGCAGGGCCGCCCGCACCTCCTCCGGGTCGTCGCCGCGCACGAAGGTGACCGTGACGCCCCAGCGCGCCGTCAGGTCGGCGAGAGCCGCGAAGGTGCCGCCGTACAGGCTCTGCTGGGCGATCACGTGGTCACCGGAGCGGAGCAGCGCGAGCAGCACGGTGGTGATCGCGCCCATGCCGGAGGAGGCGGCCAGCGCGCCGCTGCCGCCCTCCAGATCGGCCACCGCGCGCTCCAGCGAGCGGACCGTCGGATTGCCGAACCGGCTGTAGAGGAACGCCCCGTCAGGGGCGCCGAAGGCGTCCGCGAGGGTGTCGCTGTCGGGGAAGGCGAAGACGTGGCCCTGGTGCAGCGGCACGCCCAGCGGGCGGCTGCCGGTCACCTCCTCGACGGGCGGGTGGACGATCCGGCTCTCGGGGCGCAGCGCGCGGTGGTGGTCGCTCATGCCGCCCATGCTGGCGGGGCGGGGCCCGACGGGAACAGGTCCAATCCGGGCCCGGTGGCCCTTGACCGGCCCGCCGGTCGCCCCACCGGCCGAGGACGCCGGGTCTGCCGAGTGGCCCGGGCTTGCCGAGTGGCCAGGGTCTGCCGAGTGGCCAGGGTCTGCCGAGTGGCCGGCGTCTGCCGGGTGTACCGGGTGCGCCTGGCCGGCGGCGTCGTGGTTCAGCTCGCCTCGCGGGCCGCCTTGGCGTCGATCTTCTCCTGGAGCGCGACGAGCAGGCCCTGGAGGAGCTCGATGGTGGTCGTGTCGGTCAGGTTGCCGTTCTCGTCGAAGCGCTCGTGCGCCCGGAAGACGATGACCTCGGGCTTCACCACGACGTCGGTGTCGGTCCAGACGAACACCTGGCGCAGCGCCAGCTGGGCGCGGACGGTGCCGAAGTTGGTCGGCGCGGCACCGAGGATCGCGGCCGGCTTGCGGTGCAGCGGCAGGCCCTCGCTGCGGGTCCAGTCGGTGCTCAGCCAGTCGAGGGCGTTCTTCAGGACGCCGGGGATGGAGTAGTTGAACTCGGGGGTCGCGATCAGCAGGCCGTCGGCCTCCTGGACCCGCCGGCGCAGGTCCTGAACGACGGCCGGCCTCAGCTCGGGGGTGTCGAGGTCCAGGTCGTACGGCGGGATATCGCGCAGGCCCTCGTAGATCTCGATCTCCTGGCCACCCGGGTTGAACTTCTGCGCGGCGCGCAGCAGGCGGGTGTTGTGGGAGTCGGCGCGCAGCGAGCCGGAGATGGCGAAGATCTTGGACGCGGTCATGGGGGGCTCCTCGGACGTGGTGCGGGTGATCGGGCTTCCGTCGGGTGTCGGGCTTGCCGACGTCGAGAAAACTAAACGGATCAGTTCAGTCTGTCAACTGAACAGTTCAGTCTTGACGGCAGGCCGGTCCGTGTAGTTCAGTCGGCCGGAGCCCCGAGGGTTTTGCGTACCGAACGGTTCAGTTCATAGGCTGACCTGCGCAGTCCACCGAACAGACCGGTCAGTACAACGGACCCGACCGGTCAGTACACGGTCGGCACTCCCACCCTCAGCACTCCCCCACCCGATGAAAGGGCGGCCGCACATGGCAGCCGAGCGCCAGGACGCCACCGACGAGTACGGCATCCCGATCATTCCCGACCCGGGCGACGCCGCGACGCGCAAGCGGCAGGCCATCATCGACGCCGCCCTCACCGAGTTCCTCGCCGAGGGCTACTCCGCCGCCTCGATGGACACCATCACCGGCCGGTCCGGCGTCTCCAAGGCCACCATCTACAAGCACTTCGGCAGCAAGGAGCGCCTGTTCCTGGCCGTCGTCGGAGGCGTGCTGCCCAAGACCTACGCCGATCTGACGCCGCCCGCCCGCACCCTCGCCGACGCCCCGGACCTGCGCACGGCGCTCGTGCGCCACGCCACCGCCCTCGCCCGCATCCTGCTGCGCCCCGAGGTGATGCTGCTGCGCCGTCTGGTGATCGGCGAGATCGACCGCTTCCCGCAGCTCGGCCAGCTCTGGTACCGCGTCACCTACGACATGAACAACGGCCCGCTGGTCGACCTGCTCACCGAGCTGACCGACAGCGGCGCGCTGCACGTGTCCGACCCGAAGCTCGCCGTCCAGCAGCTGGTGGCCAGTACCGTCGGCATCCCGCAGCTGGTGTACACCTTCTCCCCGGCCACCCCCGTGGACGAAGCCGAACTCGCCCGGGTCATCGGGGCGGGCGTCGACCTCTTCCTCGCCCGCTACGGCACCGCCCCGCGCTGGCACGGCCCGGCGTGAACGGCCCCGCCGCCGCCCCCGACCCCGGAACGACCGGGACGGAGGCGGCGGGGACCCGATGACCTGGTGAGCGGGTGACCCGGTGACTTGTCCGGCCGGAACCGGAGCCGACGTCAGCGGCGCCCGCCTCCGGCCCGCGCGGCCCGGCGCCGCTGCCAGAGCGCGAACGGCACCGCCGCGGCCACGGCGGCGGCCTCGGGCGCCGAAGGCTCGGCCGGCCGGTCGCCACCGGGCCGGCCACTCCCGGCGTCCCCGGGGCGCCCGGCCTCCCCGGCGACCAGGGCCGACCCGCCGGACGCCAGACCCTGCTGCCCGAAGGTGTCCGGCACCGGCAGGGTGTCCCAGCGCGACAGCGGCCACGCGATCACGAACGCCCGGCCGATCACGTTCTTCACCGGCACGAACCCGTTGCCCGGCTCGTTGACGTGGAAGCGCGAGTCGCGCGAGTCGTTGCGGTGGTCGCCCATCACCCACAGGTGGTCCTTGGGGACGGTCACCTCACCCACCGGCGCGTCGTCGCACGGCGTGGCGCCCGGGAACAGGTACGGCTCGTCCAGCGCCACCCCGTTGACCTTCAGCGGACTGCCCTGCCGACACTCGACGGTGTCGCCGCCGACCGCGATCACCCGCTTGATCAGGTCCTTCTCGTTGTCGGACGGCAGCAGGCCCACGGTGCTGAGCACCGTGCGGATGCCCTCGACGACGGCGTTGCCCTTCTCCCGCGGCACCGAGTCCAGCCAGCCGCCCGGGTCCTTGAAGACCACCACCTCGCCGCGCTCCGGCTCGGCACCGAACCACGGCGTGAACTTGTCGACCAGGACCCGGTCGTTCTTCTCCAGCGTGTGCTGCATCGAGCCGGAGGGGATGGAGAACGCCTGGACGAAGAAGGTCTTGATGCCCAGTGAGAGCAGCAGGGCGATGCCGATGAGGATCGGCAGTTCCTGCCAGAGCGGCCGCTTCTTCTTCGCCGCCTTGCCGCCCCCGCCGCCGTCGGCCGCGTCGGTGCCCTCGCCGTCCTCCCCCGGCCGACCCGAACCGCCCGGCCCTCGCGACCCATCCGGCCCCTCCGGCCCGTGCGTGGCGGTCGCGGTGCCCGCGGCAGCCACCGGCGCGGCGGACGGCGCCGCCTCCCCCATCCCCGGTGCGCCCGCCTGGCCGCTCGCCGGACCGGCGCCCGCACCGGCCTCACCGTTGCCCGCCGAACCCGCGGTCTCCTCGATGCTCATCCCTGGCCCCCTCCGGACGGCCCGACGGGCCCCGCCGCGGGACCCCCCGTTGTCAGCTAACGAACGGTGGTTCCCGCCGACCCGTCAGAACGTACACCCGCGACCCGGTGCCCAGGCAGGCCACCCGGCCGGGTCGCCCCCTTGCTACGCCGTCCCGCCGCCGAGCATGATCCGCGCAACCAGCTCACGGCGGCTGGCCACCCCGGCCTTGGCGAACACCGACTTCAGGTGGTCCTGCACGGTGTAGGGCTTCATCGCCAACAGCCGTGACACGTCCCGGGTGTCGCACCCGCGCACCAGCAGCAGCGCCACCTCCTGCTCACGCGCCGTCAGCCCGTACGCGGAGAGGTAGAGCGGCATCGCGTCGGCGGGGGTCGCCGGGGCCGCGACCACCGTCACCTCGCCCTCGCTGCCGCCCTTCAAGGTCGACCCGTGCAGCACGTACCACCGGCCGTCGCCGTCCTGCACCCGGATCTTCGACTGCGGCGTGGCCAGCCCGCGCGCCGCCCGGCGGGCCTGCTCGGCGGCCACCGCGAACGCGGTCGGCACACCGAGCGAGGTCCGGCTCGGGTCGGCCAACCGGCCGAGCAGCTCCTCCGCCGGCCCGGACAGCGCCAGCGGCCGGTTCGCCGGACCGAGCACCACCACGGCCGGCCCGTCGTCCCGCGACCAGCCCGACTCCGTCTCCCAGCGGCCCTCGGCGACGGCCGGCGGCACGTGGCAGGCCCGCAGGGCATTGCCCAGGTGGCGCGCGGCGAGGTCCGCGAGCTCCCGCTGCTGGGCCAGGAACGGCCCCCGGTCGGCGGCCCGCATGAACGCCGCGCAGCCCCACATCCCACCATGTGCGTCGAACACCGCCCGCAGTTCGTCGCCGAACCCAGCCGGGCCGATCAGTTCGCGGAACCGCACACTGTCCGCCGGCCGGCCCCCGGTCGCCCGGCTGAGCGTCTCCGCGCGGACGCCACTGCGGCGGATCGCGGGAAAGGTCGCCACGTCGTCCGCCCACACCTCCAGACGCACGGCGTTCTCGAACCCCACCAGGCTGAGGTCGTCGCTCAGCACCGAGGTCACCAACCCGGTCGCCGGGTCCGCCGAGTGCCAGCAGACCGCGTCGTACTCCAGGAGCGTGCGCAGCAGTTCATCGGCCCTGCGGAACACCTTCTCGGCCGTCAGCCCCGCTCCGACGAGTTCCCGGAGCCCCTCGATCGCCTGTTGCGCCGCCATCCCACGTGCTCCACGTGATCCCATGGTTCGGGAAAGTAGCAGGCACACCGACTACCGGCCCATGCACCGACAGGCGGATCCTCCCTCCGCCTCCGGTCGGGCCCCCGACCCCGGCGCCTCATCCTCATGAACGTCCGCGCCACCACCGACAGCACCGCCACGGGCCTTGACACGAAGGATCCACCTCCGAGCCAAGTCACCTCCTTCGCCACTTGACTGACGCCAAGTCATTTCCTGCCGCAGGCGCCCGCACTCGGACCGGGTGCGGCGCACCCGAATCGTGACCGTTCAGGGGCGACCCGTCGGCAGACCTCCTGCCGCGAAGCGCCTGCGGCGGCCGTCCTCCCCCGGCACCCCTTCGTCGCCCGCCGGAGCCGCCGGAGGCGTCAGAGGCGTCAGAGCCAGTTGCGGCGCTTGAAGATCAAGTAGAGGCTGGTGCAGACGAGGGCCATCAGCGCGATGGCGAAGGGGTAGCCGAAGGCCCAGTGGAGTTCCGGCATCTCGTCGAAGTTCATGCCGTAGACGGTGCCGATCAGTGTCGGGGCGAAGAGGATGGCCGCCCAGGAGGAGATCTTCTTGATCTCGTCGTTCTGGGCGTGGCCGGCCTCGGCGAGCTGCTTCATCTCCTCGTTCTGCCGCTGGGAGACCAGGGTGGCGTTGACGGTGAGGATGTTCTGCAGCATCTGGCGGAAGCCGTCGACGCGCTCGGCGGCGTAGGTGGCGTGGTCGGCGACGTCCCGCAGGTAGCGCTGGAGCTCCTCGTCGGTGCCGTACTTGCCGAAGCCGGCCTCCAGGCTCTTCATGATCTCCAGCAGCGGGCGGGTGGCGCGCTGGAACTCGATGACCTCGCGGGAGAGTTCGTAGATGCGCCGGGACACCTGCGGGTCGCCGCCGAAGACCTCGGTCTCGATCTCGTCGATGTCGTGCTGGAGGCCGGCGATGACCGGGGCATAGCCGTCGACGACGGCGTCGAGCACCGCGTACAGGACGGCCTCGGGGCCGAGGGCCAGCAGTTCGGGGTCGGCCTCCACCCGGCGGCGGACGGCGGAGAGGTCGGGGGCCTGGGAGTGGCGGACGGTGAGGACGAAGTCGGGGCCGACGAAGAGGTGGATCTCGCCGAAGTCGACCTCCTCCACGTCGTCCAGGTAGCGGGCGGCGCGCAGCACCACGAAGAGGGTGTCGCCGTAGCGCTCCAGCTTGGGGCGCTGGTGGGCGACGATGGCGTCCTCGACGGCCAGTTCGTGCAGGTTGAAGCGTTCGGCGGCCTCCAGCAGCTGGGCCTCGGCGGGGCGGTAGAGCCCGATCCAGGCCATCGTGCCGGGCTTGCCGGGCAGCTCGCGGTAGACGTCGGCCAGGTTGGCGGCCGACTGCACGCGGTGACCGTCGCGGTAGACGGCCGCGTCGACGACGGAGCGCTCCAGGCTCACGTGCTCGACCGGCTGGTCCGGGCGCGGGTCCATGGAGTGCTCGGGGGCGGGCTGGGCGGGCGCGCCGCCGGCCGAGGTGACGGGACGGGTGAAGGGACGCTTGCTCGCGCGCACAGCGCGCACACGCCAGTCGGACATGACGGGGTACCTCCGCGGTTCGGGGGCCGCCGCACCCGGGGACGTGGCACGTCGCGGGGTGCGGGGCGGGCGGGAGGCGCCCGGCCGCCCTCCACCACGCACGGCGCCCGGGCCGCGCGCGGCCGCGCCGGGGTCAGCGGCGGGCGGTGCGGCGGTGGGGGTCGGGAGCGGTGCGGGAGGAGGGGTGCCGGGTGCCAGGAAGAGTGGGGGACGTCCTGGGGCGGGGCCGACTTCGACCCGGACTACCGCACTCCACTGCTCTCACCTCCTCGCCGTCGGGGCGCCCGCGAGGGGTCGCCGTTACCGGGCCACCAGGAGGCTCCACACCGCCGAGCGGGCGCACACGGGCGCCGCGACGACGGGTGGGCACCCCTGAATCTCGTCAGAGCTTTGGCACGCCACGGCGTAGCGCCCCGGGATTCCGGGGTGCAGCCACTTGGGGTCACCCCTTAGGCCGGGGAGACCTGTCCTGACCCTGGGCGTCTCTCGACGTCGTGGGGTCAGTGGCCTGTGTCCATGGCGACGCCTCACCGAACGAGGTGCCTTCACAACCTCCCCGAGTCTAGTACCCCCGAAAGGGGTCCTTCGACCAGGGGCCCTGCGGCGACCCGACGGGGGGCGCGCAGCGGCGGCGGGCGCCCCGGCGGCCGGTTTTGCCGACGTTGCGTCATTTTCCCTGTGCGGACAAGGGATCGGATCGGGCCCGGATCGGGTTCGGCTTCGGGGTGGGGGGACGACTTCGGGGTCAGTCGGAGGAGCCGAGGTGGGCCGCCACGTATGGCACGGCGACCGCCTCCAGCGCGCCGGGCGAGCCGAACGCGGGGTGGACGTTGACCTCGAAGACCACGCCGCCGCTCTCCGCCGCGAGGTCGACGGCCGCGAACGGCAGCCCGACCGACCCGGTGGCCGCCACCGCCAGCTCCGCCAGGCCGGCGGGCAGCTCCGCCAGCGGCAGCGGGGTGGAGACGGCGCCCCGGGCGAGGTTGCACGGCTCGTCCGGGTCGTCCTGCACGTGTTCGACGGCGCGCAGCGCCCGCCCGCCGAGCACGGTCACCCGGTACTGGTGGCGGCGGCCGTCGGCGGTGAAGTTGCGGGCGTCCCGGGCCAGCAGCCAGTCGGTGCCGGCCCGCGCGTAGCGCTCGGCCGCCTCGGCGAGCTGGGCGTGGGTGGTGACGTGGAAGACGTCCTGCCCGCTCATGCCGACGGTCGGGCGGGCCCAGACGTCGCCGCCGAGCCGGTCGAACACCTCGGCGGCCTCGGCGGCGGTGGGCCGGGAGAGCGTGACGGTGGGCATCTGGCGCACGCCGTCGCGGGCGAAGCACTCGACGGTGAGCCGCTTGTCGCTCGCCGTGCGCCATCCGTCGGCGGCGGTGCCGAGCGAGCGGACGCCGTGCGCGAGCAGGGTCCGCTGGCAGTCGACGAGCTCCGCACGCCGGTGCGGCGGTATCTCGTAGAGGATCACCGACCGGGCGGTCACCGCGAGGCCCTCGGCGGGAACCTCCAGGGCGACGCCGTCGCCGCTGCCGCGGACCCGGCCGCCACCGGCCGGCCCGTCCGGTCCGCCGGTCATGAAGTGCCGCGCGTCGAGCAGCACCGGCGCCCTTCCGGTGAGCCGCCGAACGGCGGCCACCAGCGCCTCCCGGCTGCCTTCGGTCGAGCTGTGATCGGTCATCAGAACGAGCTCGCTACGCCCCATGGGCACATCGAACATGTCACGGACATGCCCGGGCAAGGACTTTCCGGAATGTCGGTCCCCCGGTAAATCCGGATGCGCCCGCCGGGCCCCGGGGGTTAACCTCGGCGCCATGCCGACGCCCCGCATCTCCTAGCTGACGGACCCGCCTCCACGCCACCCGTGTGTCCGCTAGCTGTTACGGAGCGTCATCCCCTTGATCACCACCCGTGGTGTCGACGTGCGCGTCGCCGCCCGCCTGCTGCTGTCCGACCTCACCCTCCACATCGCCCCCGGTGACCGCATCGGCCTGGTCGGCCGCAACGGCGCCGGCAAGACCACCCTGCTCGCCACCCTCGCCGGGCGGCTGCGCCCCGCCGCCGGTACCGTCACCCGCACCGGACCGGTCGGCTTCCTGGCGCAGGACTCCCGCGCCGCCGACCCGGCCGTGACCGTCACCGGGCGGATCCTGTCCGCCCGCGGTCTGGACACCGCCGTCCGGGAGCTGCGGGCCGCCGAGAGCGCCATGGCCACGGCCGGCGACGAGCGCGCGCAGCGCCGCGCGATGACCGCCTACACCCGGGCCGAGGCCGAGTTCCAGGCCCGTGGCGGCTACCCGGCGGAGGCCGAGGCCGCGCGGGTCGCGGCCGGCCTCGGCCTGCCCGACCGGCTGCTGGACAGCCCGCTCGGCTCGCTCTCCGGCGGCCAGCGGCGCCGGGTCGAGCTGGCCCGGATCCTCTTCGCCGACCACGCCACCCTGCTGCTCGACGAGCCCACCAACCACCTCGACGCGGACGCCGTCGCCTGGCTGCGCGGCTACCTGGCCGGCTACCCCGGGGGCCTGGTGCTGATCAGCCACGACGTGCCGCTGCTGGCCGGCACCGTCAACCGGGTCTTCCACCTCGACCCGCAGCGCGCCACGGTCGACGTCCACAACACCGGCTGGGCCGCCTACCTGGCGCAGCGCGCGGCCGACGAGCGCCGCCGCGCCCGAGAGCGGGCGAACGCCGAACGCAAGGCCGCCGCCCTGCACGCCCAGGCCGACCGGATGCGGGCGAACGTGGCGACCGCCGTCACCGCCCGCTCGATGGCCCGCCGGGCCGACCGGATGCTCGCCGCCCTCGAACCCGTCCGCCGGGCCGAGCGCACCGCCCGCATCCGGCTGCCCGAGCCGGCGCCCTGCGGGCGGACGCCGCTCGGCGCGGTCGGCCTCACCAAGTCGTACGGCGGGCGCGCCGTGCTCGACGGACTGGACCTCGCCGTCGAGCGGGGCAGCCGGCTCGTCGTGCTCGGCCCGAACGGGGCGGGCAAGAGCACGCTGCTGCGGGTCCTGGCCGGCCGGCAGACCCCGGACGGCGGGCGCGTCGTCCCCGGACCGGGGCTGCGGCTCGGCTACTTCGCCCAGGAGCACGAGACCCTCGATCCGGGCCGCAGCGTCCGGGAGAACCTCGCCGCGGCCGCGCCGGCGCTCACCGACGGTGATGTGCGGCAGGTGCTCGGCGCGTTCCTGTTCCGGGGCGACGACGCGGACAAGCCGGCCGGGGTGCTGTCCGGCGGCGAGAAGACCAGGCTCGCCCTGGCCGGGCTGGTCCACTCGGGCGCCAATGTGCTGCTGCTCGACGAGCCCACCAACAACCTCGACCCGGCCTCGCGGGACGAGGTGCTGGCGGCGGTGGGCGACTACCCGGGCGCGATCGTGCTGGTCACCCACGACCCCGGGGCGGTCGAGGCGCTGCGGCCGGACCGGGTGCTGCTGCTGCCCGGCGGGGACGAGGACCTGTGGAGCGAGGACTGCCTCGACCTGGTCGCCGCGGACTGACCCGAGGCCCCGGTGACGCCGCAGGCCGGTGGAGGCCGGTGGAAACCGGCCGGGGCCGGCGGTATCGGGGCCCGCGGTGGTGTCAGGGCTTGGTGGCCTCGATGAGGAACCGGGCGGAGTGGGCGACAAACGGCCCCTCCGCCCGGATCAGGGCGTCCAGCTCGCGCAACCGCGCCCAGTGCGCCTCCACGGTGAAGCCCGGCACCATCCAGATCACCTTGCGCAGGAACCAGACCACCGCGCCGATGTCCAGGAACTCCACCCGCAGCCGCTCGGAGCGCAGGTCGACCACCTCGAGCCCGGCGGCCCGGGCGGCGTCCGCGGCGTCCTCCGGCCGCCGGGCCCGGCGCGCCTCCGGCTGCGGCCCGAGGAAGAACTCGACCAGCTCGAACACCGAGGCCGGACCCACGTGCTGGGCCAGGTAGCTGCCGCCGGGTCGCAGCACGCGGGCGACCTCCGCCCACCACACGGTCACCGGGTGACGGCTGGTCACCAGGTCGAAGGCAGCATCGGCGAAGGGCAACGGCGGCTCGTCCGGATCCGCGACCACGAGCGCGCCGAGCGGATGGAGCACGGAGGTCGCCCTGGCCGCGTTCGGCGGCCACGCCTCCGTGGCGGCCATCGTGCGCGGGAATCGGTCCGCCACGCCCGCGAGCACCTCCCCGCCACCGGTCTGCACGTCCAGCGCCGCCGACGCGAGCGCCAGCCGCTCCCCCAGCAGCCGCTGGTACCCCCAGGACGGGCGCTCCTCGGTGGCCCGGCCGTCCAGCCAGGAGAAGTCCCACCCGTCGACCGGGGCCTCGGCCGCCTCGTCCACCAGTTCCTCGAAGGTACGCTCCATGCCGCCCATCCTGCCGCGTCCGCCCCCGGCCCGCCCTACAGCTGCGCGGCGATCGGCTTGTTGCCGTAGAAGTCCCGGAAGTGCAGCGAGCGCCCCGGTCCGCCGTCCGGCACACCGGGGCGGGTGGGCGCACCGAGCTGCGCCGGCCTGGCCGCCACCCGGTCGAGGTCGTCGGTGTGGAGCACCAGGAGGGGCATGCCGCCCGTCTGCCGGCCGACCGCCGCCCGGGCGTCCGGGAGTCGGCCGGCATCAGTCACAGCCCTGCCCCCGGATCACCGCCCGGACCGCCCGGACCGCCCGCCGGGCCGACGTTCAGTAGTCGGTAGCCGTCGAGGTCGCCGTCGAAGAGCACGGTGAAGCCGAGGCCGTCCCGGTAGACGGCGAGCGCCGCCTCGGCGTCCTCGACCAGCACCACCGTCCGGACCACCGCCGTGAACAGCCCTGTCGGCGCGTCGTGTTCGTCGTTCGTGCCGCGAACCGTAGACCCCCCCTGACACCGGGCCGGCCACGCCGAGGACGGCACGGTCACCGACGGCCGGGACCCGCCAGCCAGACGTCGATGACCCGCTTCGCGATGTCGCCGACCTGCTGGTCACTCGTATCGATGACCACCGCGGCCGTCGAGTCCGACCGCCCCATCCGGTCGAGCTGCCGGATCGTCCTGCGGAGCTGGTCGGCGCCGCCCGAACCGATCTCCCGACGGAAGACCCTGGCCTCCAGGGTCGGGAGATCGGCGATCAGACGGACGGGCGTGATCTCGGCGTCGGGGACGGCGTCGGAGATCCAGCGGAGTTCGTCGTCGAGGTCGGCGAACACCCCCGCGATGATCAGCCGCGTATGGCCGAGGGCCGCGAAGTTGGCCCAGAGCGCGGTGAGGTTGCGACGAGCCAGCTCGCTGGGTTCCCGCCCCTCCAGCGGCCAGGGATGGACCCGGTCCAGTCCGTCGGAATCGATCAGGGCGTGGGCGATGTTCCGCTCGGCGAGCAGACGGGCGACCTCGTAGGCGGTCGAGGACTTGCCGACACCTGCGGGACCGCAGATCACCAGAACTGTCGTTGTGGGCATGGCCGGGATTGTGACGGGGATGCCCTCCGTCCACCAGGCAATTTTCTCCTGACGGTGACGGACAGCGCCGGCCGCGTGGGCGCAGCCGGACGACGGATCGCCCCGCGCCACCGGACAGGGCGACTCACGCCGGCCGGCGTGAGTCGCCCTCCCCCTCGGCCCGGCGGGCGGCGACCTTCCAGGCGGCCGTGACGGCGTGGTGGGCCCGGACGGTGGCCTCGACGGTGTCGGGCGGCAGGTGCAGCGGGCGGCCGAGGTGGACGTGCAGGGCGGGGCGGCGGACGGGAGCGGTGGCCAGGCCCGCGAGTTGTTTGAGCGGCCCGCCGGAGGTCAGTCTGCGGGCGCCGGCCTGGCCGAGCGGGACGACCGGGGCGCCGGTGGCCCGTGCGAGCCGGGCCAGGCCACTGCGAAACGGGCCGGGCGGCAGTTCCCCGGAGTCACGGCGGCGCGGCAGCCTGCCCTCCCCGTAGATCAGCACGACCCGCCCGGCCGCGAGGGCTTCGGCCGCCGCTTCGAGCGACTCCGCCGCCCGCGCGGTGCCCCGGTGGACGGCGATGTGCCCCTCCCGGCGCAGCGCCGGTCCGAGCACCGGGACCCGCCAGAGCCCGGCGGTGGCCAGGACGACCGGGCGGGCGCCGAGCCGGTGCAGGGCGGCGAGCACGACGGCGGGGTCGGCGAGCGAGGTGTGGTTGGCCGCGACGATGCTGCCCGGCGCGGGGCGGCCGGCGTCGGCGGCGTCCGTGGCCTCGGCGGTGGTATCAGTGGCATCGGCGGTGATGTACAGGCGCCCGAAGGCGGGCACGAGGAGGGCGGAGGCGCGGCTCAGCATGGCGGTGGCGTGGGTCCTCGGTGATGGTGGTGCGGGTCCTGCCGACCAGTCTGCGCGGGCCCCGCCGGGCGGCGCCTGAGTAGCTGTACTCAGCCTGGCCCGGGTATCCCCCCGGCCCCGCGCGGCCGCTCGCCGAGCGCGGGGAAGCGACCGCGTCTAGGCTCGAACGAATGAGGCGACTGGACGTCATCGACCGGGCTCTGTTCCACCGGGTCGCCGCGGCCGACCGTCCGTTCGGGACCGGGTCACTGACCGGCCGCTGGCTGCGCCGGTTGAGCCGGGCCGCGGACCACGGGATGCTCTGGTTCGGCACAGCCGCCGCGCTCGGGGCCATCGGCGGGCGGGCCGAACGGCGGGCGGCGCTGCGCGGGGTGAGTTCGCTGCTGCTCGCGTCCACCGCCGCCAACATCGCGGCCAAGCAGCTCACCCGTCGCCCGCGACCCCCGCTCGGCCCGGTCCCGGCGACCCGGCGGTTGCTCCGCCAGCCGGTCACCACCTCCTTCCCCTCCGGGCACTCCGCCTCCGCCGCCGCCTTCGCCACGGCCGTGGCGATCGAGTCCCCGGCCGCTGCCGCCCTGGTGGCACCCGCCGCGCTGGCCGTCGGTGTCTCCCGGGTGTACACCGGCGCGCACCATCCGGGCGATGTCCTGGCCGGATTCGCGTTGGGTTCGGCGCTGGCGGTGCTCACCCTCCGGTGGTGGCCGCGCGCCTCCCACCTGCGGCCGGCTGCCGGACCGCCGCGCCGCCCGGCCCCGGCGCTGCCCGAGGGGGCCGGTCTCTCGGTGGTGGTCAACTCCGGTTCCGGCAGCGGCGCGTTCTCCGCCGGCGGCCCGGAGGACACGGTCGCCGCGCTGCGCGACCTGCTGCCCCGGGCCGACGTCCGGCTCTGCGAGCCCGGGGACGACCTGCCCGCCCTGCTCGCCGAGGCCGCCGACCGGGCCGCGGCGGCCGGCGGCGCGCTGGGGATCTGCGGGGGCGACGGCAGTGTCAACCTCGCCGCCGGGCTGGCCGTCGAGCGGAACGTGCCGCTCGCGGTCTTCCCCGGCGGCACGCTCAACCACTTCGCGCTGGACCTCGGAATCGACGGCATCGAGGCGACGGCGGCCGCCGTGATGGCCGGCCGGGCATGCGGGGTGGACCTCGGCGTGGCCGCCGACGACACCGGGCGCCGGCACTTCATCAATACGTTCAGCCTCGGCGTATACCCCGAACTGGTCCGGCTGCGCGAGGAGTTCGAGGGACGGATGGGCAAGTGGCCGGCGCTCGCGGTGGCGACCGCCCGGGTGCTGGCGACCGCCGGGCCGGTCACCGTCCGGGCCGGCGGCCGCGACCGCCGGCTCTGGCTGCTGTTCGCGGGCAACGGTGTCTACGATCCGCCGGGCTTCGCCCCGACCCACCGGACCGGGCTCGCCGACGGCCTGTTGGACGTCCGAGTGGTCGACGGCGGGCGGCCGTTCACCCGCACCCGGCTCGCCGCCGCCTTCCTGTCCGGCACGCTCGCCCGCTCCCGGGTCTACCACTCCGCCCGGATCCGCGCCCTCGACCTGGACGCCCTGGGCGACGCCGGCCGGATCGCCGTCGACGGCGAATCCGTGCCCGCCGCAGGCGCGCTCCGACTGGCGAAGGCCCCGCGGGCGCTGACCGTCTACCGACCCGGCACGGACCGGGCAGGGCCACCGGAAGCCCCCAGGACGGGACGGCCGGGATTTCGGTAGCGTGACCGCATGAGCGAACCGACCGGCCCGAGCACCGCGTCGTCCGAGGCCGCGTCGTCCGGCGGGTCGGGCCACTCCGTCGCCCGCTTCTACGACCAACTGGCCGAGGACTACCACCTGGTGTACGCCGACTGGGCCGCCAGCGTGACCCGGCAGGGCGCGAGCCTGGACGCGCTCCTGCGTGCCCGGCTCGGCGACGCGCCGGCGGAGGTGCTCGACTGCGCCTGCGGCATCGGCACCCAGGCGATCGGCCTCGCAGCGCACGGCCACCGGGTCACCGGTACCGACCTCAGCCCGGCCGCCGCCGCCCGGGCCGGCCGGGAGGCGGCGGCGCGCGGGCTGCACCTGCCGACCGCCGCCGCCGACATGCGCCGACTGCCCTGCACCGACGGACGGTTCGACGCCGTCGTGTGCGCCGACAACTCGCTGCCGCACCTGCTCACCGCGGCGGACGTGCGCACCGCGTTCGCCGAACTGCACCGGGTACTGCGGCCCGGTGGCCTGCTGATGCTGTCCACCCGGCCGTACGACGAACTGCGGCTCAGCCGACCGACGTCCACGGCGCCCCAGCCGTCCATGGACGACGATGGCCGACGGACCGTCACCTTCCAGCTGTGGCACTGGCACGAGGACGGCGAGCGGTACGACCTGGAGCACTTCCGGCTCGCGGAGCGGGAGGGCGGCGGCGGTGCGGGGTGGGGCGAGGCGAGCGTGCGCCGCAGCTCCTACTGGGCGCTCACCCGGGACCGGATCGACGGGTTCGCCACCGAGGCGGGCTTCACCGACGTGGAGTGGCAGCCGCCCGCCGCCAGCGGCTTCTTCCAGCCCATCCTGCTCGCCCGCGCCGCCGGGCCGGGCCACAGCCGCTGAAGACCGTCGTCAGCGATCACGACCCGGCCGGACCGGACGACCCGGCCGCATCGAGCGGACCGGGCGGTCCGAGCGGTCCGAGCGGTCCGAGCGGTCCACGGAACCCGACCCCGTGCCGGCGCCGCAGCAGCACGATCTCGATCACCGCCGTCACCGTGACCCCGACCGGGCCCGCGACCAGCGCGACCAGGGCCGCGCCGTGGGTGGAGGTCCCGTCCCTGTCGACGAACAGGACGTGCCCGAGCGCGGTCAGCCAGACCAGCAGTGTCGCCACCAGGGGCCTCACCAGTGGATGCGCACGCACCGCGAAGGAGTTGCGGTGCACGAGGTAGAGCACGCACAGGTTGAACGGCGCCAGCCACAGCAGGAGCACGCCGGCCAACGGAAGGAGGGCCGACCGCATCATGACGACGAACACGACGGCGGTGAACACCCCCACCAGCAGCGGCCGCGCCACCAGCCGCCCCACCTGCCGCCGGGTGCCCGGATAGGCCAGGAGAACCAGCGGCAGACAGGCCAGCAGCAACGCGATCGGGCCGGTGAGCAGCATGACGACGCTGTCCTCGCCGATCAGCTCGATGAGCAGGTCGCCGGAGGTCCAGGTGCCGGTGACCGTGCGGACGAGGAACAGGACGATGCCGAGGCCGAGGAGCGCGCGCGGCGTGAGCAGGCGTTCGACGACTGGGTCGAGCGTTTGCGCGGCGGCCCTGGTCACGACCGGTTGGGCGTACGGGCCGAGGACGTCGGCACCGACGGCCGCGGTGACCCCGGAGGCGGTCAGCCGCATCATCCGGTACGGTCCGTAGACCCGGCTCGCCAGCCGCCACGGCAGCAGCACGTCCAGGACCAGCTGGTGGCCCTCCCGTGGTGGCGGCGATGGCATGCGGTAGGGCGGCTGAGCGTAGGCCGCCGCCAGTTCGGCGGGTGATCGCGACACCGTCACGGGCCCTCCCCCGTCCCCCGGCCCTCGTTCCGGTCGGAGCTCGACCGTAGGTGCACTGTGACAGCGCGCCGGTGGCCTCGCAATCCGGTTTTCCCGATGCGCGCCCCCCTGATCAGGGCCATTCAGACGCTAACGACGGACAGGCTCGGACGACACGCACATCAACCCCTTCGGGTGACATGCCTATCTTTGACGCGGCCCCGGTATCTAGGGTTTGAAGCACCGTTGGTTCACGAAGGGATACCCGCCATGTACCGCACCGTCCGTACCTTCGCCGTCCTCATCGCCGCCATCGGCGCCGTTTCCCTGCCCACCACCCAGGCCTTCGCCGACGAGGTGACGGTCAACACGACGACCATCACCGTGATCGGCACCGGCAACCAGCTCGCCGGTGGCGAGATCACCAACGTCGGCGGCGACGCCATCATCGGCTCCTTCGACGGCATCGACGTCCACTGACCCCACCGCCGCACCGGACACGCAGCATCGAACACGCACCGCCCGCGCCCGCCCCAGGCGCGGGCGGTGCCGCGTCCACCCGGCCGGACCCGCCAGGACGGTCGGCCCCGGGACGGTCAGCGGCGACCGCCGAACTCCCAGCGGTGGACCTCGACGGCGGCGTAGTGGTGCGGGGTGAGGACGGCCCCGGCGGCGTCCGGGTCGGGGGCGCGGAGCAGGGCGGCGGTGCCCAGCCAGGTGCCGGCGTCGTCGGAGAGGAGCGGACCGTAGGCGATCAGCTCGTCGCGGTCGGGCGGGGGCGTGAGGTCGGCGGGCCGGCCGGCACCGAGGCCGAGCACCAGGTAGCGGTCGCCACCCGTGGGGCCGCCGGGGAACTCCGCCATGGTGCGGCCGAGGAGGTTGCGCCACCGCCGCACCAGGACGTCCCGGTAGGCGCCCGCCTGGTAACAGGGCTCGTCGAAGGCGAACGCGCGGGCCGCGGCGGGGTCCGGCAGGTCGAGGATGTGGACGCTGCCGGTGGGGGTGCCGGCGTCGCCGAAGGTGGGGCCGCGGGCGATCATCTCGGCGGCGAACCGGTCCATGTAGGACCAGTGTTCCTCCCTCAGGTCCTGGCGCAGCGACCCGGAGTGCGGCCGGTCCCGGTGGTAGGTGAAGAACTCCATGCCCGCAGGGTGCCGCCCCGCGACCCGGCGCGTCGACCCGATTTCCACCCCGGCCTCGGCAACCCGGCCCGCGCGGCATCGGCTCCCCTTGATGAAGCGGCCCTTCGACACTTCCCTCTGCTGTTGTCAAGGAACGAGGACGCCCCGGGCCGCACCGCCCTCCGGGACCGGCCGCCCCGCGCGGAGCACCACGCGCTCAGGTCTGGCGCTGCGGGTGGTACTCCGCCTCGGTTATGCCGAAGGTCCAGGCCACCCCGGCGCGGGCGGTGAGCGTGCTGGGCGGCACCCGCAGCCAGTAGGTGCGGAAGGTGCCGTCGGGCTCGGCGGTGGAATTGACCACCTCGACCATCACCACCGCCTCGTCGTCGGGCAGCTCGATCCGCCAGAGCACCCCGGTCTCGTCCTGGTGCACCGGGACGGCGCCGGAGTCGGTCAGGTACCGCTCGTAGCCGTAGTGCTCCAGCAGGACGCGGCGCAGCTCGGCGTTCTCCTCGGTGCGGATCCGCTCGACGGTGACGGTCCCGAGCCCGGCGAGGAACTCGGCGGGCACCGGCATGCCCCGCCAGGCGTGCAGGGCGAAGCCGTCGGAGTATGCCAGGGCCGGGCCGTCGGCGCGGTCGAGCCGGCCGGCCTCGTCGCGGTGCAGGGCGACCGGGCGCTCGCTGACCAGTGCCACGTCCGCGTACGGCCACCACCAGCCGGCGCCGCCGGCGACCTCGGCCAGCGCGGCGATCGCCTCGCCCGCAGGGCCGCCCGGCACGTCCGACGACGAGCCGAGCACCCCGGCCGCCTCGAAGGCGGCGAACCAGGGGGCGTCGTGCTGGCCGCGGACGGCGTCGAGCAGCGCGAGGCGGACGGCGGTCCGGCGCTCGCGGGCCGCCTCGACCACGTCGTCATCGTCGTTCTCGGTGTCCGGCTCGGGCGCGAGCCCGTCGAGGACGGCGCCGCGGATCCGGTCGGCGAGCGCGTTGGTCACCGGGCCAAGCTCGCCGCCGGTCAGCGCCCAGAGCGGTGCCCAGCCGGCCGCGCCGGTCCGGTCGACGGCCTGCCGGCGCACGGCGTCCCACGGGAGGGTGCGGACCGCCTCGCGCACCGTCACGGCGCCCGCCGCGCGCAGCTCCAGCGCCGCCTCGACGGCCGCCTGCGGCGAGCCGAACCACCGCACCGCGGCGGGCTCGGCCAGGCCGGCCGCCCGGTAGGCGGCCCGCACCGCCCGCTCGACGCCCGCCCGGTCGGCCGGGCCGGTGGCGGCGGCCGCAGCCCGCCAGCGGGCCGTCACCTCGGCCGGCCCGCCCGCCGCGGGGGCCGGTGCCGTCTGTCCAGTCACCATCACACTCTCCGTTCCCGGCCGGGCACCCCGCCCGGCCGTGCCGCGGGCGCCACGCGCCCGCCCCGATCCTGGTCCCTCGTCCGCGCGCCCCGGCGCGCGCCGTCCGTCCGTCAGTCCGCGACCATGCGCACCGCGCCCGGCACGTACTCGCGCTGGCGGACCACCCGGTACCAGCCCTTGGGCAGCGGGATCGCCGCATGCTCCTCGTGGACCACCCGGCCGCCCTCCGGCAGGTGCAGCCACGCCGTGCCGAACGGCCCCGACTCGCGCCGCAGCTCCCCCGGGCCGACCACGGCGTGCGCGTGCCCGGTGACCTCGCCCAGTGCCAGCACCAGCCGGCCCCGCACGTCCCTGGGCTGCGCGGCCAACGAACCCACCCGGCCCGGCACCGCCGGCTCCTCCACCGGCACCAACAGCACGTCTCCCTGACGGAACATCAGCTCTCCCTCGCCGACTCGACGACGCATCGGAATCCCACGTCACGGACCATAGGGCAAGGGTCCGACAACGACGCCCGGTACCCGCGTGGCGGCTGTGCCGGACGGGGCCGGCGGGGCGTGCGGGGAGCAGAGTGCAACGCGCCCGGGCGACGCCCCGGGCACCGGATTGTCGGTCCGGGCTGGTAGACACTTGTTCGGCCCGCACCGACCCTCCGAGGAGCAGCGCATGACGGTCAACAACCACATCGAGGAGTTCCACGGCCTTCCCGTCTTCGACTTCGTCGCGGCCGTCGACGAGGGCGGCGCGCTGCCCGAGCCCGCCGCCGCGGCCTGGAAGATCGCCGTCGAGTTCGAGGCCGACCAGGACTGGGCCGCGCGCTGGCAGCAGTTCCTGGAGCGCGTGGACACCGCCCGGGTGACCGCCGTGGTGGTCGGCGAGTGGTCGCAGGACGGCCCGGAGAGCTTCGCCGGGCCGCTGGCCGCGATCCTCGGCGCCGCCGATCGGCTGCCCGCCCTGCGCGGCCTTTTCATCGGCGACATCACGTACGAGGAGAACGAGATCTCCTGGATCCAGATGGTCGACGTGACGCCGGTGCTGACGACCTTCCCGCTGCTCACCGAGCTGGTCGTGCGTGGTGCCTCCGACGAATCGGGCGGGGGCGAGGGCATCTCGCTCCGGCCGGTGCGGCACGAGCACCTGCGGGCGCTGCGGTTCGAGTCGGGCGGCCTGCCGAGCGGGGTGCCGAAGGCGGTCGCGGCGAGCGAGCTGCCCGCGCTGGAGCGGCTGGAGCTCTGGCTCGGCGTGGCGGGTTACGGCGGCACCACCAGGCTCGCCGACCTGGAGCCGTTCCTGGACGGCGCTCGCTTCCCCGCGCTGCGCCACCTCGGCCTGCAGAACAGCGAGATCGAGGACGAGATCGCCGCCGCCGTCGCGCACGCCCCGGTGGTGCCCCGGCTGGAGTCGCTGAACCTGTCGATGGGCGCGTTCACCGACCAGGGCGCGGCCGCGCTGCTGGAGGGCCAGCCGCTCACCCACCTCAAGTCCCTCGACCTGCACCACCACTACCTCACCGACGCCATGCAGCAGCGGCTGCGCGAGTCCCTGCCGGGTGCGGTGATCGACCTGTCCGGGGCCGGCCGGCCCGACGACCAGTGGCGCTACGTCGCCGTCGCCGAGTAGCCCGCGCCCGCGCCCACCCGTCCGTTACCCGCATCCGCTCAAGCACCAGCGCCAGTCATGCCGCCCAGGGGGGGCACCCGTGTTCATCACCAAATCCGTCGACCGCTTCCTCCACCTGCCGGTCGTCACCTTCTCGCTCAACGAGCCCCACCGGGGCGACCGGCACAGGCTGATCGACGAGCTGCCGGCTGCGGACGCCGCCGCCTGGCGGCTGACCGTCGGCTACGGTTCCAAGGCCGGCTTCGACGACGTCTGGTCGGCCTTCCTCGCCGCGGTCGACCCGGCCGCCGTCCGTGCCCTGCTCATCGGCCCCTGGTGGATGCGGGACTACGTGCCGGTGGGCGAGACGCTCGCCCGGATCGTCGCCGACGCCGAGCGGTTCCCCGCCCTGGAGGCACTGTTCATCGCCGACGTGACGTCCGAGGACTGCGAGATCTCCTGGCTGGAGATGTCGGACATCACCCCGGTGCTGAAGGCGTTCCCGCAGCTCACCGACCTGGTGGTACGCGGCGGCAACGGACTCGTGCTCCACCCGGTCCGGCACGACCGGCTGACCGACCTGCGCTTCGAGAGCGGCGGGCTGCCGGACGACGTGGTGCGGGCGGTCGCGGCCAGCGAACTGCCCGCGCTGGAGCGCCTGGAGCTGTGGCTGGGCGTCGACGAGTACGGGGGCGACGCGACGATCGACGACCTCGCGCCGTTCCTGGCCGGCACCCGGCTGCCGTCGCTGCGCCACCTCGGCCTGGAGAACAGCGAGTTCCAGGACGAGATCGCCGCCGCTGTCGCGCACGCCCCCGTCGTGCCGCAGCTGGAGTCGCTGAGCCTGGCCATGGGCGTGTTGAGCGACGAGGGCGCGGCCGCGCTGCTCGACGGCCAGCCGCTCACCCACCTCAAGTCCCTCGATCTGCACCACCACTACCTCACCGACGCCATGCAGGAGCGGGTGCACCAGGCCCTGCCGGGCGTGGAGGTCGACCTCTCCGACGCCGAGGAGGACGACGAGGACGAGTGGCGCTACGTCGCGGTGGCCGAGTAGGCGGGCACCGATGCTGACGACGACCCCCCAGACCGCCGACCGGACCGCCGGCCGGGCCGCCACCCGGGCCGACGACCCAACCCGGGCCCGGGCTCCGCGTCCGCCCCGGCCAGAGCACCGGCTCCCGCCGGACGGGCGGCTGACCGTGCTCGGCAATCCCGGCCACCGCCGGGTGACGCTGTTCGCGGCCGCCGCCCGGGCCGCCGGCCTGCCCGAGCCCACCGTCCTGCCCTGGCTCGACCTGCTGCGCGGTGCGTACCGGCTGCCCGAGGGCACCGTGCTGCGCATCGAGTCGCCGGGAGAGGAGGAGGCGGTGGACGTGCTGCTGCGCGGACCGGCGCTCGGCGCGCAGTACGCGCCGACCCGGGTCGAGGGCGGCGCGGCCTGGTACGCCGGGGTGACGGCCGCGCTGCGCGCGCTGGCCGGGACCCCCGGAGTGCGGCTGCTCGGCGACCCGGAGGAGATCGCCGTGATGTTCGACAAGCGGCGCACGCACGCACTGCTGTCGCGCGCCGGCGTGCCGGTGCCGCGTGCCCTCGGCGGGGCCACCGTCACGGGCTGGGAGGACCTCCGTGCCCGGCTGGACGCCGACGGGCTGCGCCGGGTCTTCGTCAAACCGTCCCACGGCTCCTCCGCGTCGGGGGTGGTGGCGCTGGAGTTCGGGCCGCGCGGCCAGTTGCGGGCCACCACCTCGGTGGAGCTCGCCGACGGGCGGCTGCACAACTCGCTGCGGGTGCGCCGCTACCGGGAGGAGCGGCTGGTCGCGGAGCTGGTCGACCGCCTCGCCCCGGACGGCCTGCACGTCGAGCAGTGGGTGCCGAAGGCCTCACAGTCGGGGCGCTCGGCCGATCTGCGGGTCGTGGTGGTCGCCGGACGGGCCACCCATGCGGTGGTCCGCACCAGCGCCCAGCCGATGACCAACCTCCACCTCGGCGGCGCCCGGGGCAGCCTCGACCTGGCCCGCGAGGCCGCCGGACCGGCCTGGCCGGACCTGCTGGAGACGGCGGAACGGGCGGCGGCCTGCTTCCCGAACTCCCCGATGGTCGGCGTCGACGTGCTGCCGACCGCCGCGTGGCGACGCACGGTGGTCGGCGAGGTCAACGCCTTCGGGGACCTGCTGCCCGGCCTCACCGGCCTGCCCGGCGGCCCCGCCGAGGGCCTGGACACCTACGCCGCCCAACTCGCCGTCCTCGGCGCCGCACCCACCCACGACGCCGCACCCGCACCCGCACCCGCACCCGCACCCGCACCCGCACCAACGATCCACCCACGTACGGAACAGCCCTGATGAACCACCGCCCCAGCACCCCCGCCCCCGCCGTCCCCGCCGACTCGCCCGACATGAACGCGGTGGTGGGCAGCCACGACCTGCTGCTCGTCACGCTCGACACCCTGCGCTTCGACGTCGCCGAGGAACTGGCCGCCGCCGGACGGATCCCCCACCTGGCCGCCCACCTGCCCGGCGGGCGCTGGGAGCGACGGCACTCCCCCGGCAGCTTCACCTACGCCGCCCACCAGGCGATCCTGGCCGGCTTCCTGCCGACCCCCGCCTCGCCGAACGGGCCGCACCCGCGCCTGTTCGCTGCCCGGTTCGCCGGTTCCGAGAGCACCGCGCCGCGCACCTGGGTGTTCGACGCCCCGGACCTCCCGACCGCGCTCGCCGGCGCCGGCTACCGGACGGTCTGCATCGGCGGGGTCGGCTTCTTCAACAAGCAGGGCCCGCTCGGCTCGGTGCTGCCCGGTCTCTTCCAGGAGAGCCACTGGTCACCGGAGATGGGCGTCCCCTCGCCGACCTCCTTCGAGGAACAGGTCGCCCGCGCCGAGCGGGTCGCCGCCGAACAGCCCACCGACCAGCCGCTCTTCCTCTTCCTCAACGTCTCGGCGCTGCACCAGCCGAACTGGTTCCACCTGCCCGGCGCCACGCGCGAGCACGGCGACAGCCGGGCGAGCCACGCCGCCGCCCTGGAGTACGTGGACGCCCACATCGGCCGGCTGTTCGCGGCGATGAGCGCCCGTCGGCCGTGCTTCGCGATCGTCTGCTCCGACCACGGCACGGCCTACGGGGAGGACGGCTACACGGGCCACCGGATCGGCCACGAGGTGGTCTGGACGGTCCCGTACGCGCACTTCACGCTCCCCGCGAGCACCCCGCCGTCCGCCGCGCCCGCCGAGGAGACCGCATGACCACCGCCCCCGCCCGGCCGGCCCACGACCCGGCGCCCGCGACCCCCTCCGCGCCGGGCTCCACGCCGACAGCCGAGCCGACCGCCGGGCCCGTCTCCGAGCCCGTCTCCGAGCCGCCGTACGCTCCCCCCTACCAGTCGTACGTCTACGCCTACCCCCACAAGACCGCCTACCGGGAACTGCCGGACCGGCCGCCGCTGCGCGAGCTGTGGGCGGGCGAGCCGCAGCACGCGCTCTCCCTCTACCTGCACATCCCGTTCTGCGAGGTGCGCTGCGGCTTCTGCAACCTGTTCACCCGGATCGGCGGCCCCGACGGCCTGACCACCGCCTACCTGGACGCGCTGGACCGGCAGGCCGTGGCCGTGCGCGCGGCGCTGGACGAGGGCGCCCGGTTCGCGCTCGCCGCGTTCGGCGGCGGAACCCCGACCTATCTGAGCGCCGCCGAGCTGGAGCGGCTCTGCGCCATCGCCGAGCACCGGATGGGCGCCGACCTGCGGGCAGTCCCGCTGTCGGTCGAGGCCTCCCCCGCCACCGCCACCGCCGACCGTCTGGCGGTGCTCGCCGAGCGGGGCGCCACCCGGCTGAGCCTGGGTGTGCAGTCCTTCGTGGACGCGGAGGCGCGATCGGCGGTGCGCCCGCAGAAGCGCGCCGACGTCGAGGCCGCGCTGGGCCGGATCCGCGACGCCGGGTTCCCGGTCCTCAACATCGACCTCATCTACGGCATCGACGGCCAGACCGAGGCGAGCTGGCTCCACTCGCTGGACGCCGCGCTGGCCTGGCAGCCCGAGGAGCTGTACCTCTACCCGCTCTACGTGCGCCCGCTGACCGGTCTGGCCCGGCGCGGGGAGGCGGAGGGCCCGGACGAGTGGGACGCCCGCCGGCTGGCCCTCTACCGCGCCGGGCGCGACCACCTGCTCGCGCACGGCTACCAGCAGGTGTCGATGCGGATGTTCCGCCGCGCGGCCGCGCCACAGGCCGGGGTGAGCGAGTACGCCTGCCAGACCGACGGCATGGTCGGCCTCGGCTGCGGTGCCCGCTCCTACACGTCCCGCCTGCACTACTCCTTCGACTACGCGGTGGACGCGACCGAGGTGCGCCGCATCATCGACGACTACGTGGCGACCGAGTCGTTCGACCGTGCCGTGGTCGGCCGGGCGATGACACCGGCCGAGGCACGGCGGCGGCACCTCGTGCAGTCGCTGCTCCAGGCCGAGGGGCTGGCGCTCGGCGAGTACCGGGCCCGTTTCGGCGGCACGCCGACCGAGGACTTCCCCGCCGAACTGGCGGAGTTCGCGGCCCGCGGCTGGCTGGCGGACGACGCGGACACGGCCCACCGACTGCGGCTGTCCCCCGAGGGGCTGGCGCACTCGGACGCGGTCGGGCCGATGCTGTTCTCGCCCGAGGTGCGCACGCTGATGGCCGGATACGAGGCGAAGTGACCTTCCTCGGCATGCCCACCGCCGCGTCCGCCTCCCCCGACCCCGCTCCCGATCAGCCCGTCGACCTCGGCATCCTCTACCGGGGCCCGCTGGCCTCCTGCGACTACGACTGCCCGTACTGCCCGTTCGCCAAGCGACGCGACACGCCCGGGCAACTGCGCGCCGACCGTGCCGCGTTGGAGCGGTTCGCCGGCTGGGTGGCCGGCCGCGCCGGCACCGGCGACACCGTCTCGGTGCTGTTCACGCCCTGGGGCGAGGCGCTGGTGCGGTCCTGGTACCGGCGCGCCATGGTGGAGCTGAGTCATCTGCCGCACGTCCCGCGGATCGCCGTCCAGACCAATCTCAGCTGCCGCACCGGCTGGCTGGCCGAGGCCGACCTCGACACCCTCGCGCTCTGGGTCACCTACCACCCCGGCCAGGTCGACCACGACCGCTTCCTCGCCAAGTGCCGCGAACTCGACGCCCTGGGCGCGCGGTACAGCATCGGGGTGGTCGGGCAGCCGGAGCACCTGGCGGCGGCCCGGCGGCTGCGCGCCGAGCTGTCCCCCGCCGTCTACCTCTGGATCAACGCCGCCGAGGGGTACACCTACACCGACGAAGAGGCGGCCGCCTGGACCGCGCTCGACCCGCACTTCGGCTTCAGCCGCCACGCCCACCCCAGCGCCGGCCGCCCCTGCCGCACCGGCGAGTCGGTGCTCTCCGTCGACGGGGACGGCACCGTCCGCCGCTGCCACTTCGTCCGCGAGGAACTCGGCAACCTCTACGACGGCTCCTACCGCGCCCGGCTCGCCCCGCGCCCCTGCCCGCTGCCGGTCTGCGACTGCCACATCGGCTACGTCCACCTGGAGACCCTGCCGCTGTACGACATCTTCGCGGGCGGTGTCCTGGAGCGCATCCCGCACACCTGGTGACGAGCCGCCACCGGACAAATCCGGTTGCGGGACGACCGCAGCGCGTGACACCGTGACCGTGATCCCCACGTCAGTGATCCCACGAAAGGGGCCGCTCATGGCAGGCCGCGCCGTACCCGGCCTGGTGCTCGGCGACTCCTCGGTCGGCACGCCGACCGGGGAGCCGCACCGCGTCTGACGCACCTTTGTTCCCCTCCTCGTCGGCGTGTCCTTCGTGCCCTTCCGCACGTTCGACCACGAGGAGTCCCAGTGCTCGCAACCACCCGCACCGACGCCGGTACAACCGTCACCGCCCTCACTCCTGCTGATCTCTCGACCACCCGCTGGCACAGCGAGACCGGCGCGCCGCCACCCGACCGCGTCGTCCTCGCCGACGACCGGCTGCGGGCCGACGCCGCCCACCGGCTGATCTCCCAGGGTGCCGCCGTGCTCTGGCAGGGCGACTACCACGGCGCCCGCCAGCTGCTCACCGCCCTCGCCCGCCGGGCCGAACGCGAGGCACGCCCACAACGAGCCGCCGGCACGACCACCCCGGGTGAGGCGTTCCGGGAGCAGAGGCGTGAGCGCGCCCGGACCGCGGGTCTGCTCGGCCGTCTCGTGGTGCGGTTGGAGGCCGACCACGCCCTCCTGCTGCGCCGCGCACCCGACGTCCGGCAGGCCTGCCGCGAGGCGTACGGACCGTCCGACGGGCCGCGACTGGTCGCGCTCCGGGAACTGCTCGGCGTCCTCGGCGCGTGGCAGTGGCACCAGCGGGGCGTGCATGTGCCCGCACTCGGTGCACGTGTCCATCCGCGCTACGGCGTGTTCGCCCCGGTCCGCGGCGAGTACGTCGACCTGGTGGCCCGGGCGCCGATTCCCGCCGCCGCGCTCGACGGCGGGACGGTGTTCGACCTCGGCACCGGCACCGGAGTACTGGCCGCCGTCCTGGCGCGACGCGGGGCCGGACGGGTGCTGGTCACCGACGTGAATCCGCGAGCCCTGCTTTGCGCCCGCGACAACGCGCGCCGCCTGGGCCTGGCCCACCGCGTCCGAGCGGCCGGGACCGACCTCTACCCGCCCGGCGGCAGGCGGGCCGGTCTGGTGGTCTGCAATCCACCGTGGCTGCCGGCCGAGCCCACCTCCGTTCTGGAACAGGGCGTCTACGACTCCGGCGGCCGAATGCTGCACTGCTTCCTCGGGGGGCTGGCGGAGCGCCTCGCGCACGGCGGCGAAGGCTGGCTGATCCTCTCCGACCTCGCCGAGCGCCTCGGTCTGCGTTCGCGCGCCGACCTTCACGCAGCCTTCGCCGCCGCCGGTCTGCGCGTCGCCGGTCGCCTCGACACCCGCCCCCGGCACCCCCGCGCGACCGGGGCCACCCGACGCACCGGCGTCCGGGACATCGATCCGCTCGGTGCGGCCCGCGCCGCCGAGGTGACATCGCTGTGGCGTCTCGCCCCGGCGTGACGCCCCGTCGTCCGCCGGGCACAGCGGGCCACACCGGCCGTCCAAGAGGCGTCCGATGGTCGTCCTGCGTGGCCGAGCCCAGTGGGGCGTACCTACGCTGGAGGGAGGAGGCGATCAGCATGCTTGGAGACGCACCCCTGGTGGCGATCATCCCTGCCGTCGACCTGGCCCGGGCGAAGTCCTTCTACACCGACACCCTCGGCCTCAAACTCACCGACGCCGGCCCGGAGGGCGACCTGACCTTCGAATGCGGCGGCACCGAGTTCGGCATCTACGAGACACCCAGCGGCGGCCAGGCCGCCCACACCCTGGCCAGTTTCAAGGTTCCCGATCTGGACGCGGAGATGGCCGCGCTGCGCGGCAGGGGCGTCGAATTCGAGGACTACGACATACCCGGACTGAAGACCGTCAACGGCGTCGCGGAGGCCGAGGGCATGCGCGCCGCCTGGTTCAAGGACAGCGAGGGAAACATCCTCTGCCTGAACGAGCGGACCAACGGCTGACGGCCGCCGGATCCGACATTCGCACGCCCGGCCGGGACGATCCCGGCCGGGCGTCGGCATGCCCGCCGCCCCTGGACCCCCACGGGCCGCCCGCGGCAGACCCGGTCACCCGAAATCGGCCCCCACCCGGATTTCCTCCCCAATGATCCGCCCGCCCATTGTCCGGTTTGTAGCGATACAGAGCGCTATGCGAGCAGTGATCTACTTCATCCGTTCTCTGTGGGATTCATCACGAGGCGTCCGGCCCGCACCCCCGACGATCGGCGGGGTTCGCCGACCGGGATTTGACGTCGGCCGATCGCCTTGGGGATAGTCCGTTCCGGACCGACCGGGCGACACCACCGATCTCCTGCTCGGGGGCAAGGAGAGCGGGGGCTCGATGCGATTTCCCAAGGTTGTGGGCACGCTGCTCGTGGCAGCCCTGAGCGCGCCCCAGGCGCCGGTCGGCGCCACCCCGAAGGACCTCACCGAGTCGGCAACCGCGGCCGTCGCATCCGCCGCATCGGGCGACGAATCGTTCCTGCAGATCGTCGCGCACCAGGACGACGACATCCTCTTCATGAACCCGGACCTGAACCGGCAGTACGCGGCGCCGTCGGTCACCGTCTACCTGACCGGCGGCGAGACGCCGGGCACCTCGCTCGGCAGCCCGTGCGCCTACTCCGAGAGCCGGAACTCCGGCGCCCGGGCCGCGCACGCACGGCTGGCCGGGGTGGCCGAGCCGACCTGGAGCACCACCGCACTACGGCTGACCGGCGGGAAGACCGTCCAGCTCGACACCCTGGACCAGGCGCCGCAGATCAAGCTGGTGTTCCTCAGGCTGCACGAGGGCGGCGACGGGAACTACCCCGACGGCGGCAACCGGGCCACCCTCGACACCCTCTTCACCGAGGGCTCGGGAGGGCCGTCCCACCAGTCCACGCTCGGCAGCCTGCCTGCGGACGGCGAGTGCGACCCCGCGTACGCGCACCAGGACTACACCCACGACGAGCTCGTGGCCACGCTGACCGAGCTGATGGAACGGTTCCGCCCGACCGTGCTGCGTGCCCAGGACCCGCGCGTGCCGTACGGCTACAGCCGCGATCCGCTCAATCCCGCCGACCACGCCGACCACATCGCCGCCGCGCGATTCGCCGGAAAGGCCGCACTCGGTTATCACGGACCGGACGGAAACGGCCGGGTGATTCTCCGGAACTACCGCGACTACAACGTGCGCATGGAGCCGCCGAATCTTCCCGCCAGTTCCGCGAAGGAGAAGAAGAAGACCTTTCTCGCCTATCTGGGACCGAAACGCCCCGGAACCGGCGGCGGATATTCCGGCGCGTACGACCCCCAGCCGAATCCGGACGAGGCGAATTTCTACGCGGACTTCCCGTCCCGGCAGTATCCGCGCTGGTCGAACGGCACCGCATGGGCGGCGCAGGACGGCACCGGCACGCTGAACGCCTTCGCCGTGCTCGACAACCGGGTGCAGGCCTGGCGCGAGTCCGGGCCGGGCGGCGCATGGAGCGGACCGGTGCCCGTGCCCGGCGGCGAGGGCCTCGCGGCCGCGCTCGGCGTGGTGCGGGACGCCGCCGGGCTGATCCACCTGTTCGGCGTCCGGCTCGACGACGACCGGATCGTCACCGTCGCCCAGACCGCCCCGGGCAGCTGGGGCGACTGGACGGTGCTCGGCAACCCCGACCGCGTCACCCCGGGGTTCATCGGCAGCCCCGTCCCGGTCCTCGGCGGAGACGGGCGGCTGACCGTCTTCGTCCGCAACACGGGCGGCGGCGTCAGCGCACTCGGCCAACTGCCCGACGGCGGCTGGCCCGCGGACTGGACCGACCTCGGCGGCACCCAGGTGCGGGACGGCCTGGCCGCCGCCCTCGCCGCCGACGGCCGGGTCGAGCTGTTCGCGCCGACCAGGGACGGGATCGGGCACTGGCGGCAGTCGGCGCCCGGCGGCCCCTTCGTCCGGGACGCCGCCTTCCTCGGCCCGCCCCCGGCGGGACCGCTCACCACGAGCCGCACCGCGGACGGCCGGCTGGGGCTCTTCTTCCACCAGGCCGGCACCGGACAGGTCGTCACCCGCTACGTGCGGCCGAACGGCTCCTGGACCACCACACCGGAGTCGCTGGGCGGCCCGGCCGGTCTGGAGGGTGTCGCCGCGGTGACCGGCACCGACGGCCGGACGACCGTGGCCATCCGCAACGCCGCCGGCGGGATCAGCCTGGCCTCGCAGCCGGCCGCCAACCGGGGCTCCGCCGCGTCGTGGTCCGACCTCGGCCGGCTGATCGTCGGCGCGCCGACCGTGGCACTCGACGCCGTCGGCCACCGCGTCGTCCTGGCGCTCGGGCCGGACGCCGTCCTGCGCACCGCCCGGCAGAGCGGCCCGGGGGCCGACAGCCCCTTCGACCCCTGGCAAGCGGCGGGGAACTGAGCCCGGCCGCGGTCGCTGCCGCCCGACGTCCGGGTCGGACTCAGTCCTCCACGGCGAGCCCCGGGACGGCGGTGTCGAGGGCGAGGGTGAGCCGGTCCAGCAGGGCCCGCAGGGCGGCGAGCTCCTCGACGGGCAGACCGGTGGCGGCGAGCAGGCGGCGGGGCACCAGACCGGCGCGCTCCCGCAGGGCGGAGCCCTCGTCGGTGAGGCTGACGGTGACCGAGCGCTCGTCCTCGGGGCTGCGCTCGCGGCGCACCAGGCCGGCCGCCTCCAGCCGCTTGAGCAGCGGGGACAGGGTGCCGGAGTCGAGCCGCAGGCGCTCACCGATCCGCTTGACCGGCAGGTCGCCGTCCTCCCAGAGGACGAGCATGACCAGGTACTGCGGGTAGGTCAGGCCGAGGTCCTTGAGCAGCACCCGGTAGACGCCCCCGAAGGCGCGGGAGGCGGCGTTCAGCGAGAAGCAGATCTGCCGGTCCAGCCGGAGCAGATCGGCGTCGTCGGGCAGGTCCGAGAGGTCTGGGAGCTCGGGGACGTCAGGCAGGTCGGACAGCGCGGTCGGCTCGGTCGGCTCGGTCATGGGTCCATGGTAGCGAGGACGCACGCACTATTGAGTTGTGCGCAATTGAATTGCGTGCTCTACTTGTCTCCGGCAGGCGGCCCGCCCGGACCGCCGGACCGAGACTTCGAACCGCAGGACGGAAGGGAACGGACATGGACGCGCTCTACACCGCAGTCGCCACCGCCAACGGCCGGGAGGGCCGCGCGGTCAGCTCCGACGGGCAGCTCGACCTCGCCCTGGCCATGCCGCCCGGCCTCGGCGGCAGCGGTCAGGGCACCAACCCGGAGCAGCTGTTCGCGGCCGGCTACTCCGCCTGTTTCGCCAGCGCGCTGAGCCTGGTCGGCCGCCAGTCGAAGGTGGACACCGGTGACATCTCGGTGACCGCCGAGGTCTCCATCGGCCGCGACGGCGAGGGCTTCGGCCTCTCGGTGGTGCTGCGGGTCGAGCTGCCGGAGGCGCTGGCGGGCGAGACCGGCGAACTGCTGGTCAAGAAGGCTCACGAGGTGTGCCCGTACTCCCGCGCCACCCGCGGCAACATCCCGGTCGAGCTCGTCGTCGAGTAGGTCACGCAGGTCACGCAGGTCACGCACGTCGCGTAGATCGAACCGATCGAGCGGGTCGAGCAGGTCGAGCAGGTCGAGCAGCCGGACCATCCGAGCGGTCGACGGGGCCCGTCGCGCAGGTGCGCGGCGGGCCCCGTCGCGTCAGCCGCCCGGCGCCTCGGGCGGACGCGGCGGCGGAGGCGGGCCGGACGGAACAGGCGGCGGCGCGCCGGGCGTCGGCCCGCCGCCCGTCTCACGCAGCACGTCCAGGCGGTGCCGGTACTCCTCGGCGTCGATCTCACCGCGCGCGAACCGCTCCGCGAGAACCTGCTCGGGCAACGGCCCCGACGGCGCCCCGGCCGGCGGACCGGGCGGACCCGGCGGGCCCGCGACCCAAGCGCCCTTGGACGGCGGCCCGGGCGCCCGCGACTGCCGGACCAGGACCACCGCGACGGCCACCAGCGCCAGCACCACCAGCAGCAGCCCCAGCGCCATCAGACCCAGGCCCCAGCCGCCGAACCCATGGCCGTAGCCATGGCCGTTCCAGTACCTCATCACGACCTCCTCACCACCCCGGCCGGGCGGGTGGCGGCCGTGACGGCCGGCCCGCACCGGGGCGATCGGCGCCTCACCACCATCGTGCGCCCGCGCCCGTCGGGACGGCGTGAGGAGCCGGGACGGCGACCCGGGGACGGGGGCGGGGAGCACGGCGCGGATAGCGCCGACGAGCATCGTCGGCGCCCGCCCGGCGATCCGGGAATCCCCCGGACCCGGGCCCGCCCGCACCGGGCCGGGTAGCGTTCGCCCCATGAACCACCACCCGCCGGCCGACGACCGTGAGCGCCTCGTCGCGGCCGGGGTGCTGCTCCGCTACCAGGACCACCGCCCTCATGCCGCCCTCGGCCACTCCGCCATCGGCTACGTCTCCACGGTGCTCTGGTTCGAGCTCACCGCGCTGGCCATCTCGCCCGACGCCGCGGCGACGACCGCGCACGCACTGCTGCGGACCATCGCCGCCAACGCGGTGGACGCGGCGCTCTCGCCCGGCAACGAGTCCGCGCCGCGCAACGACCTCTACGTGACGTATCCCGCGCACATCGGCCCGTACCGGCGGGTGGTCTGGTTCCAGCGCTCGGGCCCGCGCGGCCTGATCACGGCGATGTTCCCGCCCGAACACTGACCGCCCGAACACTGACCGCCCGAACACCGGCCGCCCGAACACCGACCGCCCGAACACCGGCCACCACCGCACGACCCCCCGGTCACGCCCGCCCCGGCGATCCCGCTCCCGCACCCGGGCCGCCGCGCTCCACCCGCAGGCTGTGGCAGGTCCAGCCGAACCGGTCCGGCCCGTAGGCCGGCGGACGGGCGTGGTACGTGCCGTCCGCGACCGACAGGTTGACGATCAGGTAGGCGTGCCAGTCGGAGCCGACACCGCGACGGTCGGCGTGGATGAGGGTGTCGTCGACGAACCAGTCCACCGAGTACGCGCCGAAGACGGCCCGCAGGCCGAAGCTGGCCCCGGGGGCTATGCCGGCGTCGGCCCCGTGCCAGTAGCGGTAGCCGCCCCGGACATGGTTGGAGATCTCCAGCAGGTCCGGGTTGTCGGGGTGGTACTCGAACACGTCGATCTCGTTGCCGCCGTCCCGCCACGTCCAGATCGCCGGCCAGGCGCCCAGCGCGACGGGCAGGGTGACCTGCGCGCTCAGGGTGTCGCCGGTGCGGAGCTGGAAGCCGTCCGGGCTGCCCTCGGTGGTGAGCAGGTTGCACGTCCACAGGTCCCCGCCGTGCCGCCGGGCGGCGGTGAACAGGCCGTCGGGGCAGTAGGAGCGGCTGAGGAAGTCGAGTTTGTGATCGCCCCGGTTGGTCGGCCCCATCCGGGGATACGCGCTGCTGCGCCCCGCGACCCATTGGCTGGTCGATGTGAAGTCCGCGTCGAACACGACGGCCACGGCTGCCTCCCCGGTACCCGGCGGCGCGGCGGCCCGCTACCGCCGCACACGCCGAGTGAGATACCCGGTACGCAGCGCGATATTCGAACCGGACGCTCCGGGTCCAGCCGGGCGTCCGGTCGAACGACGCGGAAGCGGGCCCGATGCGCGGGCGTGCGGGTTCAGGCTATGGGCGCAGGCGCGTCGCTCCCGCGCGCGCCATCACCGCCCACGCCCCCCGACCCACCGATTCCGCCGATTTCACCGAATCCATCGTCGGAGGCGGCCGGGGAGCCGCCGTCCGGGCCCACGCCGCCGAAGATGTCGGCGCTCAGCCGGTCGGTCACCGACACCACGCCGTCGACCGAGCGGCAGAGGTTCAGCACGATCGGGACGAGGTGCGGCTCGGGCACCGTGCCGCTGAGCACCACCCGCCCCTGGTCGACCTCGACGCCCACCTCGGCGGGGCTCACACCCTCGATCCGGCCGAGCACCTCCTCCACGATCTCCCGGCGGATCACCCGGTCCTCGCGCAGGAAGACCCGCAGCAGGTCGCCCCGGCTGACCATGGCGAAAACCCGGCCGTCCTGGTCCAGCACCGGCAGCCGCTTCAGGCCGTGCCGGCTCATCAGCCGGGCCGCCGCGACCACGCTGGCCTCCGGGGTGGTGCAGACCGCCGGGCCGGTCATCAGATCGGCGGCGGTGACCGCGCCGCCCGGGCCGGTCCGGGGGAGGTCCGGCGGCGGCATGTGGCTCCCCGGGTCCTCCTGGGCCGCCAGGGTGAGCAGCAGGTCGGCCTCCGAGACTATGCCGAGCGGCCGGCCGTCGCCGTCCACCACCGGCACCCCGGTGATGTCGTACTCGGCCAGGAGCGCGACGATCTCCCGGAAGCCGGTCTGGGGAGCGACCTGGACCACGGGACTGGTCATGACTGATTCGACGGTGGCATGCCGCACGCCGGTTCACCTCGTCCGAAGGCGCGGTCCGACCGGACCCCGTCGTCCAATCGGCTGTACCAGCGAGCATCTCCCCCGACCGGGCGATCCGCCAGGGGCCAAGGGGCTGAATCGACGGGACCAAGGACCCCTCCCGCCCTACGCCGTTCAGACCCGGACGGCACCGGACCGCCCCGCCCGCGCCCCGCCCCCGGAACGGCACCACTACGCCGGACGGGCGACACCGGCCTGCGCCGGGCTGCACCGGCCTGCCGACCCGCCTGCCGACCCACCCGGTCACCCGCCCGGGGCCGCCCGTCGGCTACCGGAGCGCGAGCATCGCCGCGGCGACCTCGCCGACCGCCGTGTCGGGGATCGCGATGGCGGCCTCGTCGAGGACGAGCAGCCGTGCCCCGGGGATCTCGCGGGCGAGTGCTTCGCCGTTGCCGACGGGGAAGAACGGGTCGCGGCGGCCGTGGACGACGAGCGTGGGCGCCGCGATCCCCGGCAGCCGCTCGCGCCAGCGGGGTGTGCAGTCGAGCCTGGCGAAGACCAGGCCCAGCTGGTTGGCCAGGTGGACCGGGGGCGTCGTGCCGGGCGTGCGGTCCCAGACGCGCGCGGCGACGGCGTGTGCGGCGGCGGGGTCGTCGCCACGGATCTCCGCGCCGGCGGCGGCAAACGCGGAAACCGCCTCGCGGTCGGCCCAGTCGGGCATCGGGCGCGCGAACAGTCGGCTCATCGTCGCCGGGTCGTGGTCGGGGAGGTCGTCGTCGGTCGGGCCGGGGGCGACCGGCCGGGTACCGACCAGGGTGAGCTCCGAGAACGCGCCCGGGTGGTCGAGCACGGCCACCTGGGCGACCATTCCGCCGACGCCGATGCCCGCGAGGTGGGCGGGTCCCCCGCCGAGTACGTCGACGAGGGCCGCCGCGTCGGCGGCGAGGTCGCGCAGGGCGTAGGCGGGCGCCTGCGGATCCGCCGCCGTCGACTCCCCGCTGTCGCGCAGGTCGTAGCGCACCGCACGGCGCCCGCCGGCCGCGAGCCGTTCGCAGAGCGCGTCGGGCCAGGAGAGCATCGTCGTGCCGCCCGCGAGCAGGACGAGCGGCGCGTCGTCGTCGCCGAACGACTCGATGCCCAGGGTGATCCCCTTGGCGTTGACTGTGGTCATCGGATCACCGGATCACGTCGTAGGTCAGGTGCGGCACGGTCGGCGCCGATCGTACGCTCCGGCGCACCCGCGCGGTGCCCGGACCGACCGCCGGTCGGCGGCCGACGCCGCCATCGGCACGGCCGCCCGGATCGCTGCCGACGCGCTGCGCAGCCGGTAGCCGGGTACCAGGCCCGGCAGAGGGAACCGGAGCGCTTCCGCCGAGACCGGAACGGCGGTGGACATCAAGCGGCGGCGGTGCCGGTCAGTGGGTCGTCCCGGTTGCCCGGGACGACCCGCTGACCGATGAGGCCCCGGCCGGGCCCCGATGAGCAGGGGCGGGCTACCCGACCGTGCCGATGTGAACCACGGGTGGATGGTCTTGACGTTGGGCTGGGTCTTCTGGATGTAGATCCCCTTGCCGTCCGTAGGCCTTACCTCGGGCCCCTGGCGGCGGAGCGGCTGGTCACCCCTTGTGACCGGACGGCATCCCGGCTTGTGACAACGGGCCGCACCCGCAGCGGCGCGGCCGGCCGCGCCGCTGCGGGTGCGGGTGCGGTCGGGGGCGGCGATCATCGTGGCGATGGCCGACCGCCTTCCGGGAGCCGCCGTGACCGATGCCGCAGACCCCCTCCCTCCCCGTCCGCTGCGCTGCCTGGTCACCGGGGCCACCGGCTACATCGGCGGCCGACTGGTACCGGAGCTGTTGGCGGCCGGGTACGGCGTCCGGTGCCTGGTCCGGGATCCGGACCGGCTGCGGGACCACCCGTGGCGCGAGCGGGTGGAGGCCGCCGCCGGGGACGTCACCCGCCCGGAGAGCCTGGACGGCGCCTTCGCCGGGATCGACGTCGCCTACTACCTGGTGCACGCCCTCGGGACCGGACCCGGGTTCGAGGCCACCGACCGGGCCGCCGCCGCGGCGTTCGGACGGGCGGCGGCCCGGGCCAGGGTGCGCCGGATCGTCTACCTGGGCGGACTCGCCCCCGTCGGGGTTCCGGCCGGGCGGCTCTCCCCGCACCTGCGCTCACGGGTCGAGGTCGGCCGGGTGCTGCGGGACAGCGGCGTGCCGACCGCGGAGCTGCGGGCCGCGGTGATCATCGGTTCGGGGTCGGCCTCCTTCGAGATGCTCCGGTACCTCACCGAGCGCCTGCCGGTGATGGTGACCCCGCGCTGGGTGGACACCCGGATCCAGCCGATCGCCGTACGGGACGTGCTGCGGCTGCTGGTCGGGACCGCCGGCCTGCCGTCCGAGGTGAACCGCGCCTTCGACATCGGCGGGCCGGAGGTGCTGACGTACCGGCGGATGATGGAGCGCTACGCGGCGGTGGCCGGGCTGCCGCGCCGGCTGATCCTCGCCGTCCCGGTCCTGACCCCTCGGCTCTCCAGTCTCTGGGTCGGCCTGGTGACGCCGGTGCCGGGGTCGCTCGCCCGGCCGCTGGTGGAATCGCTGCGGTACGAGGTGGTGCGCGGCGAGCACGACCTCGACCGCTACCTGCCGGAGCCACCGGGCGGCGGCATCGGCTTCGACGCGGCGGTCGGGCTCGCGCTGCGGAGGATCCGGGACGCCGACGTCGCCACCCGGTGGTCCTCCGCCTCGCTTCCCGGCGCCCCGAGCGACCCACTGCCCACCGACCCGGACTGGGCCGGCGGCAGTCTCTACCAGGACGTCCGGGAGCTGCGGGTGGACACCGATCCGACGGCGCTGTGGCGGGTGGTGGAGGGGATCGGCGGCGAGAACGGGTGGTACTCCTTCCCGCTCGGCTGGGCCGTGCGCGGCTGGGTCGACCGGCTGGTCGGCGGTGTGGGGCTGCGCCGGGGGCGGCGGGACCCGGCGCGGCTGCGGGTCGGCGAGTCGCTGGACTTCTGGCGGGTGGAGGAGATCGAACCGGGGCGGCTGCTGCGGCTGCGCGCGGAGATGCGGCTGCCCGGCCCGGCCTGGCTGGAGCTCACGGTCGCCCCGGACGGCGCGGGCGGCAGCCGCTACCGGCAGCGGGCGCTGTTCCACCCGCGCGGACTGGCCGGGCACGCGTACTGGTGGGCGGTGGCGCCGTTCCACGCCGTGGTGTTCGGCGGGATGGCCCGGCGGATCACCGAGCAGGCGGCACGCGGACCGGGCAGCGGAGCGGCACGCGGACCGGGCGGCGTCCCCGCGGACGGCTCAGCGTGAGTGGCGCAGTTCCTCCAGCTCGCCGGTCATCCGGTCCAGGAAGCGGGCCACGGCGGCGAGTTCGCCGGGCGTGAACTCGGCGCGGACCGTCTCGGTGCGGCGGGCGACCGGCGCGAACCACTCGGCCGCCATCCGGCCGGCGCCGGGGAGGTAGTGCACCAGGACCAGCCGCCGGTCGGCCGCGTCCCGGGTGCGGCGGACGTGCCCGGCGCGTTCCAGGCGGTCCAGCACCGCGGTGACCGCGCCCGAGGAGAGGCCCAGCTCCTCGCCGAGCCGCCCGGGGGTGATCCCCGGCGGCGGCTCGGCGGGGCCGTCCTGGGCGCCGTGCGGTGTCGGACCGGCGCGCATGATCGCGAGCAGGGCCTGGACGTCGGTGGTGTGCAGACCGCTCGCGGCGGCGAAGCCGTGGCCGAGCAGGTTCATCTCGGAGGCGAGGTCCTGCAGCAGACGGCCGAGCTCCGGCGTACCGGATCCCCGCGGTTCCCCCTGCTCCGCCTGTTCCGCCTGGTGCGCCAAGGCGTGTTCTCCGGTTGCGTGCGACGTCGGGCTAACCCGTTCAGCCTAACGGTGTCGCCCGCGCTCACACCCCCGGGCCGACGCGTTCACCCGCCGGAGCCGGATCCGGCTCCGACAACGCCGGGCGGGCGACGACCGCCCGCCCGGTCCGGGCCGGCCACCAGACCCGGTCACCGAGGTCCCGCACCAGGGCGGGCACCAGCAGCGAGCGCACCAGCAGGGTGTCCAGCAGCACCCCGAACGCCACGATGAAGGCGATCTGGGCGAGGAAGGCCAGCGGGATCACGCCCAGCGCGGCGAAGGTCGCGGCCAGCACCACGCCCGCCGAGGTGATCACCCCTCCGGTGGCGGTGAGCCCGCGCAGCACCCCCTCCCGGGTGCCGGAGCGCAAGGCCTCCTCGCGCACCCGGGTCATCAGGAAGATGTTGTAGTCGACCCCGAGCGCGACCAGGAACACGTACCCGTACAGCGGCACGGACGGGTCGACGGCGGAGAACCCGAAGACGTGCGGGAAGACCACCGCGCTCACGCCGAGCGTCGCCAGGTAGGAGAGCGCGACGGTGGCGGCCAGCAGCACCGGTGCGAGCAGCGAGCGCAGCAGCAGGACGAGCACGGCGAGCACGCACAGCAGCACCACCGGTGTGATCAGGGTGCGGTCGCGCGCGGCGGTGGTCCGGGTGTCCTCCTGCTGGGCGGTGTAGCCGCCGACCAGCGCGTGCGCGTCCGGGACGGCGTGCACGGCCTGCCGCAGCCGGTGGACGGTGGCGATCGCCGCGTCACTGTCGGCCGGGTCGGTGAGCGTCGCCTCCAGCCGGACCCGGCCGTCGACGACCAGCGGCGCGCCGCCCGGTGCCCCGGCGGTGGTGGCGCGCACGCCTGCCACCCCGGGGACGGCGGCGACCGCCGCGGTGACGGCCTCGGAGCGGTCGGCGGCGGCGATCACCACGGCGGGGTTGCCGCTGCCGCCGGGGAAGTGCGCGGAGAGCATCCGCTGGCCGGCCGCCGAGGGCTGGGCCTTGACGAACAGTTCGCTCTGCGGCACGCCACCGGCGTCGAGAGTGGGCGCGAGCGCGGCCAGCGCCGCCAGCACGGCCAGGCTCGCCGCCCACAGGGCGCGCGGGCGGCGGGCGACCAGCGCCGCGACCCGGCCCCAGACCGCGTGCACGGGGGCCCGGCCGTCGGCGGTGGGCCGGGCGGGCCAGTAGGCGGCGCGGCCGGCCAGCACCAGGGCGGCGGGCAGGAAGGTGAGCGCGGAGAGCACCGCGCAGCCGATGCCGATGGCGCCGACCGGGCCGAGCGCCCGGTTGTTGGTCAGGTCGGAGAGCAGCAGGACGAGCAGGCCGAGCGCGACGGTGGCGCCGGAGGCGGTGATCGGTTCGACGGACTGCCGCCAGGCGGTGCGCATCGCGGCGAACCGGTCGCCGTGCAGGTGAAGCTCCTCCCGGAAGCGGGCGCAGAGCAGCAGGCCGTAGTCGGTGGCGGCCCCGATGACGAGGATCGACAGCAGGCCCTGGACCTGGCCGTCGACGGTGACCAGGCCGTGGTCGGCGAGCAGGTAGACCAGGGCGCAGGCGATGCCGAGGGCGAAGACGGCGCCGAGGATGACCAGCAGGGGCAGCAGCACGGCGCGGTAGACGGCGAGCAGGATCAGCAGGACGACACCGAGCGCCACGCCGAGCAGCAGGCCGTCGATACCGGCGAAGGCACCGCCGAGGTCGGCGAGGATCGCGGCGGGTCCGGCGACGCCGACGGTGGTGTCGGGGACGCGCTCGGCGAGGGCGCGGACCGCGCGCACGGTGTCGCCGGTCTCCCGGCCGAGGTCGGCGCGCAGTTGGACGACGCCCTGCAGGGCGTGGCCGTCGGCGGCGGGCAGGGCGGGCGAGACGCGTCCGGTGGCGCCGGGCAGCGCGGCGGCGGCGTGCAGGGCCTGTTCGGCGGCGGCGCGCCGGGTGTCGTCGACGGGGCCGGTCCGGCTCTCCCAGACCAGGATGACCGGCAGGGCGTTCCCGGCCCGGAAGTCCGCGCCGAGCCGGGCGGCCTCGGTGGACTCGGCGCTGCGCGGCAGGAAGGCGGCCCGGTCGTTGGTGGCGACCTCGCCGAGCCGGCCCGCGTAGGAGCCGAAGGCGCCGCCGAGGCCGAGCCAGACGACCAGCAGCGCGAGCGGGACGAGCAGCCGGGCCCGGCGCCGCCGGGCGGACGAAGCGGACGAGGCAGCGGAAGCGGACGAGGCCGACGGATCCGACGGGGAGGCCGGTGGAGCAGCGGGGGCGGGACGGTCAGCGGGCATGGCGGGGCGCCCTCCGGGCTGGGGCGGGGTGGCGGACAGCCCGGATCATATCTCTCGACCGTCAAGAGACTTGACGGGTGGAGAGATCGCGGGGCCGCGCCAGGAGCCCGGCCACCGAGAGCGCGCCCCAGCCGACCGAGACGGCGACCGCCATCACCCGGTGCCGCCGGGCGGGGAGGGCGGTGGCGAGCAGCGCGGCGTCGCCGAGGTCGGAGGCGATCCGGACGGCGGTGGCGGTGCGCAGCGCGGCGTCGTTCGGGGCGAGGGCCATGGCGAGGCCGCAGGCGGCGTCGCGCAGGGCGAGCGGGCGCAGGCAGGCGGCGACCGGGGCGGGCACCGAGCCGTCGGGGGCGGTGAGGCCGGAGGGGCGGGCGAGCAGCGCGGGCCGGCGGGCGACGGCGAGTCCGTAGACGGCGGTGGCGGCGCCGGTGAGGCGCAGCAGGGGCGAGTGCATGACGGCGGACCTCCGGGGCGGGTCGGGGACGGGTCGACGGCGGCGGGTCGGGGACGGCGGGTCGGGGACCGGGCCCAGTCTGGCGCCGTCCGGCCCGCGACACGCCGACGGCCCACCGGTGCGGGACCGGTGGGCCGTCGGCGGCTGCCCGCAGGGTGCCCGGGGCGTCAGGAGACGCGCTTGATCTGCCAGGCGTTGTTGTTGAGGCTCGGGACGGCCGAGTAGTTGCAGCTGCTGTTGTAGAACGAGGAGAGCTGCACCCAGCCGGCCGGCTGGTAGGTCGACGAACAGACGGTGAGCGTGGTGCCGATCGGCAGACCGGCGATCTGCTTGATCTGCTTCTTGTTCGGGCTGAAGGTCGACGAGCAGCTGATGTCGTTCCACCACTGGACGTCGACCCAGCCGGTCGGGGTGAGCTGGCTGGCGCAGACGTTCTGGGTGTCGCCGGGGGCGGCGTGCGCGAGGGTCGCGGTGGTCGTGGTCAGGGTCAGCGCGGCGGCGGCGCAGCCGATGGCCAGGGCGGCGGCACGAAGACGGGACACGGAGCGGCTCCTCTCCACGGCGCGGGCTCTCCGCGCCGGTCCCCATTCCTACCGGTGGGAAGATGGACACGGACAGTGACTTTCCGGTCCGGTACGCCGCCTTACGCGTCGCATTCGCACCCGTTGACAGTGCGCCGACACACTTGTTCCCGGCATATGCCGCACCGGGAGACGCGCTTGATCTGCCAGGAGTCGGACACCCGGAGGCCCGTCCGCGCCCCGGGGAACGGGGCGCGGACGGGCCGGGCGGGCCGGGCGGGCCGGGCGGAGCGGCGGGTCGTCAGCCGGTGATCGGCCTGACGTCCAGACGGATGTGGTCGACGGCCCAGAACCAGTTGTTCCCGGCGTCGTACATCCGGAACTTCAGCGTCACGCTGCGCGCGCCCGCCGGGACGGCGAACTGCCTGGCGACGAAGGTGTTCTGGACGTCCTTGCCGGCGTTGTCGTTGCCGGTCGCGTCGGAGCTGTAGAACACCAGGCGGGTCTCGGCACCGTTGTCGAACACCGCGGTGACGGCGGCCTTCTGCGGGGCCTCCTGCCGGTAGTGCGAGTCGAAGCCCAGGTGCAGGGTGGTGGCGCCGGCCGGGACGGGCACGGCGGGCGAGACCAGGGTCGAGTCGAACACGCCCTTCTTGGACGGCGAGCCGGTGTCGTCCCAGTCGTCCGGGTCGGCGACGGCCAGGATGCCCAGTCCCCGGGTGAAGTTGCCGCGGTCCTGGCCGGCCGGACTGGACCACTCGCGCTTGGTGTGGAAGGTCCAGCCCTGGAGGCGGGTGGTGCCCTGCGGCATGCCCGGCGCGTTGACCACCGACCAGCCCTGCGGCGCCTGCGGCGTCCAGCCGAGGACACCGCCGACCGGCTGGAGCGCGCCGGCCAGCGACTCGAAGTCCTCGCCGAGCAGGTGGCCGGCCATCACCGGCGCGGTGCGGGCGGCGAGCTCGCCGTCGGCGACGGCGAAGCGGTCGCCGGCCTGCGCCCGGGCGGTGACCAGCACGCGGTGGGTGGCACCGTCCGGCAGCTGAGCGGGCGGGGTGACGTCCCACTCGGCGGTAGCGGCGGCCCCCGCGGCGAGCGCGGTCGGCGCGGCGGTGACGGCGGCGACCGTCCAGCCGGCCGGGACGACCGGCTGCGCCTCCAGCGCGGTCAGCGCGGTGGTGGCGGTGAAGCGGGCGGTGACCCGGGCCGGGCGGCCGGGCAGCAGGATCGCCTCGTCGATGGTGGTGGAGGCGGCCTTGAGCGCGACGTCCACGGCCAGCGGGTCGGGCAGGCCCATCGCCGGGTCGGTGAGCAGGTGCTCGCCGTCCCAGGGGAAGCGGCCGGCGATCCGGCGGCGGAAGCCCAGCTCGCCGCGCACGCCCACGGCGACGTCGTACCAGCCCTCGGGGCCGACCTTGACGTTGACGGTCCGGTCGTCGCCGGCCGCGACCCGGACCTCGCGCAGGCCGTCGCCGTAGGCGAGGTCGCCGACCAGGAAGGTCTGGGCGGTGCGCGAGCGGTTGATCACGTCCACCTCCAGCACCTTGCCGTCGTGCTCCTCGGAGAGCGAGATCTCGTAGGGCGCGTCGACGGTGCCGCGCAGGTGCCAGAGCGCGCCGTTGGGGCCGTGCACCCGCAGGTCGTAGCCGTCCTGGCCGACCGTCCAGACGTCGGAGAGCCGGGACTTGGCGCCGACGGTGTAGTGGCGCGGCGGGGTGCCGGGCTCCGGGTGGACCGCGAGGACGGCGCCCTGCTTGCCCTGGTTGATGAAGTCGATCGTCAGCTGGTCGCCCTTGAGGCGCGGCTTGACGATCAGGTTGTACGGCGCCGGGCGGGCGGCCCGGGTGCCGCGCTCCTGCTGCGGGAAGACCTGCGGGCTGGGCACAGTCGGCGCGGGCAGCTTGCCGGTGTCGGTGACCTTCTGCCGGTTGCCGCTGGTGTCCGGCAGCGCGGGCCAGCGCGGGTCGCGGCCGGAGAAGTCGAAGACGTTGGTGAGGTCGCCGCAGACCGAGCGCCGCCAGGGGCTGATGTTGGGCTCCTGGACGCCGAAGCGCTGCTCCAGGAAGCGCAGCACCGAGGTGTGGTCGTAGACGGTGGAGTCGACGACGCCGCCGCGGGTCCACGGCGAGACGACGACCATCGGCACCCGCACGCCCAGACCCATCGGGTAGGGGCCGGAGACCAGGGTCTCGCCGGCGGGCAGGATGTCGGACCAGGTGAGCGAGCCGTCGGCGGCCCTGACCCGGTACCTGCCGTCCTGGCCGACCACCCGGTGGTAGGTGGAGCCGCCCTTGCTCACCCGGACGACGACCTCGCCGTCGACCGGGACGGTGGACTTGCCGCGGCCGGTGGCCAGCGGCGGGACGGGCGGCAGCTGGTGGTCCATGAAGCCGCCGTGCTCGTCGTAGTTGAGGATGAAGACGGTCTTCTGCCACACCTCGGGCTTGGCCGCGAGCGCCGCCAGCAGCCGGGCGGTGAGGTGCTCGCCGTTCGGCGGCGCGTAGTTGGCGTGCTCGGAGAGCGCGGCGGGGGCGACGATCCAGGAGACCTGCGGCAGGGTGTCGGCCTGGACGTCGGCGGCGAAGGCCTCGACCAGGGCGTCGCCCATGGCGAAGGGGTCGTCCTTCTTGGCCGGGTCGCCGACGGCGCGCATGCCGCGCTCGTGGAGCGGCTCACCGGGCTTGGCCTTGACGAAGGGGGTGAACCAGGCGAGCGCGTTGTCGTCGAAGTTGTCCAGCGCCTGGTAGGTCCGCCAGCTGACGCCGGCCTTCTCCAGGCGCTCGGCGTAGGTGGTCCACTCGTAGCCGCCGGGGATCTCGGTGTTGTCGGTGACCGGGGTGTCCCGGACGGTGCCGCCGCTGGTGCCCGTCATGAGGTGGTCGCGGTTGGTGTTGGTGTTGCACTGCACCGACGCGTAGTAGGCGTCACAGGTGGTGAACACCGAGGCGAGCGCGTGGTAGAAGGGCATGTCGGCGCTCTCGTAGTAGCCCTGGCCGAGCCAGCCGCCGGAGCGGCGGGTGACCGAGCCGTCGGCGAGGCCGTCGTTCCAGGCCTTCATCGAGTCGACGAAGCCGAACGCGGGGGCGCCCTGCTGGTAGGCGTTGGTGTGGGCGGCGTTCATCGCGAAGGGCAGCAGGTAGCCCTCCTTGCGGCCGGGGTCGGGCTGGTGGAAGATCGACCGCCCGTTGACGCCGCGCACCGCCGTGCGGTCGCCGAAGCCGCGGACGCCGGCCTGGGTGCCGAAGTAGTGGTCGAAGGCGCGGTTCTCCTGCATGAACACCACGACGTGCTGGATGTCCGCCAGCCGGCCGGGGCGGGCCGGGGCGGCGAGCGCCTCGCGCACGCTGAGCGGCAGGGCGGACAGCACGGCGGCCGCCGCCGCGCCGCCGAGCAGGGTGCGGCGCGACAGTTCGGGCTTCGGACTCATCGGGGGTGGCTCCTTGTACAAAGCGGGGGTGGTCGGGCGCTTTGGTCCAGACCCGTTATGTGTACGGGCCCCAGATGGACGGGAGCGGCGGGTTCGATGGCGCGCCAGTGACGGACAGTGAACCCAGAGCTGTACAGACAACTTGACCCGCATCGCCCTCCCTCGGCGGCACCCGCCACCACATCCGCCGGAGCGCCTGTCGCAGACCCTTTGACAGCACCCCTTCAAATTCCCGGGAATGCCGGAAACAAAAGGTAGTTGACGAACCGTCGGCGGTCACCGGCCAGGTCGTGGACAACCCTTGACGAGGCATGGGGTCTGTGGAAATCTCTCGGCAGGTCCAGGCCAATGATCTTCGAACGGGGGAGAAGATCGAACCGCCTGACGCATCAGGGGGGAAATCCTGGGAGTCGGGTCCGGCCGGACCCCGGCGTCCTGCCGACCGGTCCGCGGGGCGGACCGGCCGCCCTTCGGCAGTCGCGCCGTCCGACCGCGCCGTGCCGCGTCCGCGCCGCCACGGCCACCGCTCGGACGGGTGCCCCGCAGCTCCGTATCCGACTCCCGAATCGAGCACAGCATGTCCGAGTCCCCCAACCGGCCCGACCCCGCCACCGCCGCCGGGGAACCGGCGAGAACCACGGACGCCGCCGGGCCCGCCTCCCCCGCCCAGCACGGGATCTGGCTGACCAGCAGACTCACCCACGTGCCCGAGGTCTTCCACCTCGCGCTGCGCCTCACCTTCGACCGGATCGACACCGGGGCCCTGGCCCGCGCCGTCACCGCGACCGCCGCCCGGCACCCGGCGCTCGGATCGGCCCTCGTGGAGCGGGACGGCGTGGTCCACCTGATACCCGCCGCCCGGACGCCGGAGCTCACCGTCCTCGACACCGCCGCCGACAGCGGCGAGGCACTCGCCAAGCGGCTCGCCGAGGAACTCGCCCTCCCCTTCGACCTCGCCACCGGACCGCTCGCCCGGTTCGCCCTGCACCAGCGGCCGGACGGCGGCGCCGAGCTGCTGGTGGTCGCCCACCACGCGGTCTTCGACGGGAACTCCAAGGACGTGCTCGCCGCCGACCTGGCCGCCGGGTACGCCGCCGCGCTCGCGGGCACGGCGCCCGCCGCGGCCGTCGCCGACAGCGCCCCGCCGGTGCTCGACGCCGCCCTCGCCGCGTCGGCCGCCGCGTTCCACGGCCCCCGCTGGGCCGCCGCCACCGACCCGGTGCTGCCCGGCGGCCCGCGGGCCACCACCGACGCCGGCCCCGGCGAGGCCGTCGACTGGCGGCTCGACGGCCCGGGCCGGGACGCCCTCGCGGACGCCGCCCGGGAGGCCGGGGTCACCGTCTTCGAGTTCCTGCTCGCCGCCCTGCACGGCCTGCTGCGCCGCTACGGCGGCGAGGCCGTACCGGTCGCCGTCCCGTTCTCCACCCGCCGCTCCGGCCGGCACGAGGCGATCGGCCTGTTCGTCAACGAGCTGCCCGTGTACGCACCGGACGGCGCCGACGAGCGGACCCCGTTCGCCGAGTACGCCCGGGCCGTGCGCGCCGAGGTCCGGCTGGTCGCGGCCCACCGCGGCGTCCCGTTCGGCACCGCCGTGCCCGGGCTCACCCCGCGGGCCGGACTCGCCCCGGTCTCCTTCGGCTACCGCCGCCGCACCACCGCCGCCCCGGACTTCCCGGGCAGCAGCACCCGCGTCGACTGGACGGTCTTCCACCACGCCTCCCGCAACACCCTGCACCTGCAGGCCGTCGAGGACGCGGACGCGATCGACTTCTCCCTCCAGTACGACCCGGCCGTCCTCGCCCCGGCCGCCGCCCGGCGGATCGCCGGCCACCTCGCCACCCTGCTCGCCGCCGCCACCGCCGGGCCCGGCACGGCCCTGGGCGACCTGCCGCTGCTAGACGCGGCCGAGCAGCGCCTCGTCACCACCGCCTGGAACGACACCGCCCGCCCCCACCCGGCCGAGCGGACCGTGCTCGACCTGGTCCGGGAGCAGGCCGCCACCGCCCCGGACGCCCTCGCCGTGGTCGCCGGCGAGCAGCGGCTGACCTACCGCGAACTGCTGCGGCGCGCCGAGCGGCTGGCCGGCGCGCTCACCGCGGCCGGCGTCGGCCGGGGCGACCTGGTCGGCCTGCACCTCGCCCGCACCGCCGACCTGCCGGCCGCACTGCTCGCCGTACACACCGTCGGCGCCGGCTACCTGCCGCTGGACCCCGGCTACCCGGCCGAGCGGCTGGCCTTCGTACTTGCCGACTCGGGCGCCGCCCTGCTGCTGGCCGACCGCGAGCCGGCGCCCGAGGTGACCGCCGCCGCCCCGGCGGTGCTCCGCCTCCCGGAGCCGGCGGACACCCCCGCGCCGACCGGCGCCGCCCCCGGTCGGCTCGCCTACGTGCTCTACACCTCCGGCTCCACCGGCCGCCCCAAGGGCGTGGAGATCGGCCACCGGGCGCTGGTCAACCTGCTCGCCGCCTTCGCCGAGCGGCTGGGCTCCGGCCCCCGCGACGTCTGGCTCGGCCTCACCTCGCTCTCCTTCGACATCTCCGCCCTCGAACTGCTGCTGCCGCTGACCACCGGCGGACGGCTGGTGCTGGCCCCGGACGGCCTGGCCGTGGACGGGCCGGGGCTGCGCGCCCTGGTCGAGCGCGAGGGCGTCACCCACGTCCAGGCCACCCCCTCGGGCTGGCGGGTCCTGCTCGGCGCCGGGCCGCTGCCCGCCGGGCTGACCGGCCTGGTCGGCGGCGAGGCCCTGCCGCTGCCGCTGGCCCGGCAGCTGCGGTCCGGCACCGAGCGGCTGCTCAACGTCTACGGGCCGACCGAGACCACCATCTGGTCCACCTGCGCCGAACTCCCGGCCGCACCGGAGGCCGTCCGGATCGGCCGCCCGATCGCCAACACCCGCGCCTACGTCCTGGACGCCCGGCGCCGCCCGCTGCCCGTCGGGGTGCCGGGCGAGCTGTACCTGGGCGGCGACGGGCTCGCCGAGGGCTACCTGGGCCGGCCCGAGCTGACCGCCGAACGCTTCGTCGACGACCCGTTCGGCGCGCCCGGCGAGCGCCTCTACCGCACCGGCGACCTGGTCGCCTGGAGCCCCGAGGGCGAACTGGAGTTCCTCGGCCGGCTCGACGACCAGGTCAAGATCCGCGGCCACCGGATCGAGCTCGGCGAGATCGAGTCCGCGCTGCTGACCCACCCGGCCGTCGCCGAGGCCGCCGCCGCGGTGCACCGGGAGGAGGACGGCGAGGAGCCGTTCGTCGCCGGATACCTCGTCCCGGCCGCCGGGAGCGGCGCCCCCGCCCCCGCCGAGCTGCGGGCCTTCCTCCAGCGTTCGCTGCCCGGCGCCGCCGTCCCGCAGCGCTTCCTGGTGCTCGACCGGCTGCCGCTGACGCCCAACGGCAAGCTGGACCGGCGCGCGCTGCCCGTCCCCCCGGTCCCGGTCGAGGCCGCCGCCGCGCCGGACGACGCCCAGGACCGGGACGAGGTGCTCACCGCCGTCCTCGGGATCTGGTCCGAGGTGCTGCGGCTGCCCGACCTCGGGCCCGAGGAGGACCTCTTCGAGCTCGGCGGGCACTCCCTGACGATCATCCAGATCACCGCCAGGATCCGCGACCTGCTCGGCGTCGAGCTGGACTTCGACGTCTTCTTCGCCACCCCGACCCCGGTCGGCATCGCCGCGGCCGTCCGCGAACTCCGCTGACCCCCGGGCGGCGCGGTCCCCCCGCGCCGCCCGGCAGCCGCTCCCCGTCTCCCTCCCTGCGCCCTCGCCTCCCCTCCCCCCCGCGGTGGCCCGGCCACGCGGCGAACCCGCCCGACGGCCCGACGCCCACCGCCCCGACGTGCGCCGAATGGAACACCCGATGACCGACCTCCAGGACCCCGCCACCGGGCTGTCCGCGACCAAGCGTGCGCTGCTGGCCCAGCGGCTGCGCGCCGCCGCGGCCGGCTCCGCGGACGCCACCGGACCCGCCCCCGCGAGCACCGTGCCCGCCCGGCCCCCGGGCACCGGGGTACCGCTCTCCAGCGGCCAGGAACGGCTCTGGTTCATGGACCAGTTCGCCCCCGGCTCCACCGCCTGGACGCTCGCCCCGGCCCGCCGGCTGCGCGGTCCGCTCGACCGCACCGCGCTGGACGCCGCCCTCACCGCGCTGCTCGCCCGGCACGAGGCGCTGCGGATGACCTTCCCCGCCACGGCCGACGGCACCGCGCTGGTCCGGATCGCCGAACCGGCCCCGTGCACCGCCGAGTTCGTCGACGCCTCCGCCGACCCCGACCCGGCCGACCGCGCCGCCCGGGAGATCGGCGAGCGGGTCGCGGAGCCCTTCGACCTGGCCGACGGGCCGCTGCTACGCGCCCTGCTGGTGCGCACCGCCCCCGACGAGCACGTGCTCGCCCTGGTCATGCACCACATCGTCAGCGACGGCTGGTCGCTCGACCTGCTGCACCGCGAGCTCGACGCGCTGTACGCCCGGCACGCCCACGGCACGCCCGAGCAACTGCCCGATCTGCCGGTGCAGTTCGGCGACTACGCGCACTGGCAGCGGGAGCGGCTGGCCGGTGAGGCGCTGGCCGCCTCCCGCGCGCACTGGCGCGAGGAACTGCGCGACGTCCCCGCCCTGGAACTGCCCACCGACCGCCCCCGGCCGCCGGTGCTGACCTTCGAGGGTGCCGCCACCGAGTTCCACTGGAGCCCCGAACTCGGCCGAGGCGTCGCCGCCCTCGCGCGCTCCGCGAACGCCTCCGGGTACATGGTGCTGATGGCCGCGCTGCAGACCCTGCTCGGCCGGCACGCCGGACAGCGGGACTTCGCGATCGGCTCGGCCGTCGCCGGCCGCCTGCACCGCGAACTGGAGGGCGTGGTCGGCCTGTTCGTCAACATGCTGCCGATCCGGGCCCGGCTGGAGGGCGACCCCACCTTCACCGAGCTGCTGCGCCGGGTGCGCGGCACGACGCTCGACGCGTACACCCACCAGGAGGTGCCGTTCGAGCAGATGGTCGCCGATCTGGACATCGAGCGCGACGTCAGCCGCTCCGCCGTCTTCCAGGTCAGCTTCGCCTTCCAGAACTACGGAGACCGCAGCACCACCACCGCCGGCCCGGACGGCTCCCCCGGCGCGCCGGCCGCCGAGAGCTTCGGGCACGAGGCCGCCACCACCCGCACCGACCTCGCCTTCTACCTGCGGGAGAAGTCCGACGGCGGCCTGTACGGCCTGCTCACCTACCGCACCATCCTGTTCGACGCCGCCACCGTGCGGCAGCTGGTCGAGCGCTTCGAGCTGCTGGTCGCGGCGGCGGTGGCCGACCCGGAGCGGCCGGTCTCGCGGCTGCCGCTGCTCACCCCCGGCGAGCGGCGGGACGTCCTGGAGCGGTGGGCCGCCGGACCGGCGCTGCCCGACCCGGCCGACGGCCCGCGCACCCTCACCGCCCTGCTCGCCGACACCGCGCGCGCCCACCCGGACCGCCCCGCCCTGGAGTTCGAGGGCCGCACCGTCGACTACCGCGAACTGGACGAGCGCGCCACCGGCCTGGCCCGGCGGCTGCGGGCGCTCGGCGTCGGGCCGGACGACCGGGTCGCGGTCTGCCTGGAGCAGTCGCCCGAACTGGCCGTCGCCCTGGTCGGCGTGCTGAAGGCGGGCGGCGCCTACCTGCCGCTGGACCCGGAGCAGCCGCCCGCCCGCCTCGCCCACCTGGTCGCCGACGCCGACGCGCGGGTACTGCTCACCGACTCGGCGCTGCACGAGCGCTTCCCCGGCTACACGGGCGCCACGCTGCTGCTGGACACCGACCCGGCGCAGCGCGACCCCGAGCCGCTGGAGGAGGTCTCGGGCCCCGAGCAGCTGGCCTACGTGATCTACACCTCCGGCTCCACCGGCGCGCCCAAGGGCGTCGCCGTCCAGCACCGGCAGATCCTCAACTACCTGGCCGGGGTGCGCGAACGGCTGCGGATCGAACCGGGCGCGGGCTACGGGCTGCTGCAGTCGCTCTCCTTCGACTTCAGCATCACCATGCTCTACCTGGCGCTGAGCACCGGCGGCCGGGTCCATCTCCTGCCGCGCCGCATCGCCGGCGCCGAACTGGCCGATCGCATCGAGGAGTTGCAGCTCGACTACCTCAAGATGACGCCCTCGCATCTGGCCGCGCTCGGTTCCGACGCCCCGATGGAGCGGCTGCTGCCGCGCCGAGCGCTGGTGCTCGGCGGCGAGGCCTCGGCCTGGCCGTGGGCCGCCGAACTCGCCGCCCTCGGCCGGTGCGCGGTCTTCAACCACTACGGCCCCACCGAGGCCACCGTCGGCGTGACCGTGCACGAGGTCACCGCCGGGGCCGCCGGCCCCGGCAGCACCCCGATCGGCACCCCGCTGGCCGGGGCCCGCTGCCACGTCCTCGACGAGGCGATGCAGCCGGTGCCGCCCGGCGTCACCGGTGAGCTGTACCTCGGCGGCGACCGGCTGGCCCGCGGCTACCTGGGCCGCCCCGACCTGACCGCCGAGCGCTTCCTCGACGACCCGTTCGGCGCGCCCGGCGACCGGCTCTACCGCACCGGCGACCTGGCCCGCTGGCGCACCGACGGCACGCTCGACTACCTGGGCCGGGCCGACGACCAGATCAAGGTGCGCGGCTACCGGGTCGAGCCCGGCGAGGTCGAGGCCGCCCTGACCGCCCTGCCCGGCATCACCCAGGCCGTCGTGATGACCCGCGGCGAGGGGCTGCGGCAGACCCTGGTCGCCTACCTGGAGCACCCCGGCGGCGGCCCCGCCCCGGCCGCGGCCGAGCTGCGCGAGGCCCTCGGCGAAGTGCTGCCCGACTACATGGTCCCGGCCCGCTTCGTGGTACTGGAGCGGCTGCCGCTGCTGGCCCACGGCAAGGTCGACCGGCGCAACCTGCCCGAGCCCGAGGAGCCCGCAGCGAGCGGCGAGTTCGTCGAACCCGAGGGCGAGGCCGAGGAGTTCGTCGCCACCCTGTGGGCGGAGCTGCTGGGCGTGCCCCGGGTCGGCGCCCTGGACGACTTCTTCGAACTCGGCGGGCACTCCCTGCTGGCCACCCAGGTGGTCGCCAAGCTGCGCCGCGCCTACCCCGAACTCCCCACCCCCGTCGGGGTGATGGACCTATTCAAGTACCCCACCGTGCGCCGGCTGGCCGCGCTGGTCAGCGACCCGCACGCCGACCGGGGCCCGCGCAGCCTGCTGCACCTGCTCACCCCGCCCGGGCGCAAGGTCGGCGCGAGCCTGGTGTGCGCCCCGTACGGCGGCGGCAGCGCGCTCATCTACAAGCCGCTCGCCGACGCCATGCCCGCCGACTGGGCCCTGCACTCGCTCGCCGTCCCCGGCCACGAGCTGGGCGAGGAGGCGATGGACGTCGACGAGGTCGCGGCCGGCTGCGCCCAGGAGATCCTGGACAACGTCGAGGGCCGGATCGTGCTGTACGGCCACTGCGGCGTCGGCGTCCGGCTGGCCGTCGAGATCGCCCGGCGGGTCGAGGCCGCGGGCCGCGAGATCGACGCGATCCACCTCGGCGGCATCTTCCCGTTCGCCCGTCCGCGCGGGCGCGGCGCCGCCGTCGGCGAGTGGTGGGCCCGCACCGCCGACAGGCTCCGCAGCGACCAGGGCATGATCAACGCCCTGGCGGCGGCGGGCCTGGAGACCGACGAGGTCGGCACCGAGCAGCTGCGGCTGATGGTCGCCAACCGGCGGACCGGCACCCGGGAGGCCGAGCAGTACTTCACCCGGCTGTTCGAGAGCGAGGACGGCCGGATCGCCGCCCCGGTGTACGCGGTCTGCGGCTCCCAGGACCCGGCCACCGAGTTCTACGAGGAGCGGTACCGCGAATGGCACCGGCTCAGCGACACCACCGGCGTGGTGGTGCTCGACGAGGCGGGCCACTTCTACCTCAAGTACCGGGCCGCCGAGCTGGCCGAGATCCTCACCACCGTGCACCGCTCGGTGGCGGACGGCGAGGAGGAGCGGCACGGGCGCACCGAGGGCGCCACCTGGTGGCTGGCCGGGCTCTCCCGGTCCCGGGACGGGGACGCCACCGAGGCCGCTTCGGCGGCGGCCCGGACGGTGCGGCCGACCATGCGCCGCTTCCTCGGCGTCGCGGCCGGCCAGCAGATCTCGATGATCGGCTCGGCGCTCACCGAGTTCGCCCTGCCGGTGTGGATCTACCTGACCACCGGTTCGCTCGCCCAGTTCGGCCTGCTGGCCGCCTGCGGCCTCGTCCCCGGCATCCTCACCGCGCCGCTCGCGGGCGCCCTGGTGGACCGCGGCGACCGGCGCCGGATCATGCTCTACGGCGACGTCGCGGCGGGCCTGACCCAGGCGGTGATGCTGCTGCTGTACCTCACCGACTCACTGGAGGTCTGGCACGCCTACGTGCTGATCGCGGTGCTGTCGACGGCGCTGACCTTCCAGCGGCTGGCCTGGAACTCGGCCGTGCCCCAGCTCGTCCCGAAGCGCTTCCTCGGCCGGGCCAACGGCGTCGTCCAGATGGCCTTCGGCCTCGCCCAGTTCCTGGTCCCGCTGTTCGCGGTCGGTCTGCTCTCCGCGCTCGGCCTCGGCGGCATCCTCGTGATGGACGTCGCCAGCTATGTGATCGCCACCGGTGTCACGCTGGCGGTGCGCTTCCCCGACGTGATGGCCGCCAAGCGGCGCGAGAGCGTCACCGCCGAGATCCGGGCCGGCTTCCGGCGGGCGCTCGGCAGCCGGCACTTCCGGGCGATGCTGCTGTTCTTCGCGGTGCTCAACATCTTCCTGTCGCCGCTGTTCCTGCTCACCACCCCGCTGGTGCTCTCCTTCGCCCCGCTCGCGGCCGCGGGCTGGGTCTCGGTCGCGGCCGGACTCGGCGCCGTGCTGAGCGGTCTGACCCTGCTGGTCTGGGGCGGTCCGCGCCGGCTGCGGCTGCGCGGCGTGCTGTTCGCCACCCTCGGTCTGGCCACCGCCTGCCTGGTGACCGGCCTGCGCCCGAGCGTCTGGCCGGTGGCGCTCGGCGCCTTCGGCATGGCGTACGGGCTCGGACTGGTCAACGGCGTCTACGCGACGATCGTGCAGACCAAGGTGCCGCTGCGCTTCCACGGCCGGGTGATCGCGGTCAACACCATGGTCGCCTGGTCCACCCTTCCGGTCGGTTTCGCGCTCGTCGCGCCCCTCGGGCCGCGCCTGGTCCAGCCGCTGATCGACGAGGACGGCGCGCTGGCCGGCACCGTCGGCCGGCTGATCGGCACCGGTGAGGGCCGCGGCATCGGCCTGCTCTACCTGCTGTTCGGCCTCGCCATGGCGCTGCTGGTGGCCGTCTGCCTGGCCGTCCCGGCGCTGCGCCACTTCGACCGCGACGTCCCCGACGCCGAGCCCGACGACCTGGTGGGCCTGGCCGCCCTCGCCGCCCGCACCGGGGCCGTTCCCCCGTCCGAGACCCGCGCCGAGACGCTCTCCGCCGAACCCGCCGAACCCGCCGCATCCGCGCGCCGTACCGGAACCGAGGCCGCCGTCCGATGACCACCACCGACCCCAGCACCACCGACCGGACCGCCGGCGCCGCCCGCCCCGCCGAGGCCGTCCACCCGCTCACCGAGGAACAGCGCCGGCTCTGGTTCCTGCAGCAGCTGCACCCCGCCGACGCCGGCTTCAACATGTACCTGTGCCGCCGGTGGAGCGGCCCGCTGGACGTCGCCGCGCTGCGCACCGCGCTCGAGCGGCTGACGGCCCGGCACGAACCGCTGCGCACCCGCTTCGCCCTGGACGGCGAGGCGCCCGTCCAGCTGGTCGAACCGCCCGCGCCCGTCCCGCTGGAGCAGTTCGCGCTCGCCCCCGGCGCCGCCGAGCTGGACTTCACCGAGGCCTGCCGCCCGGCCGTCAACGCGCCCTTCGACCTCGCCGGGCGCCCGCCGCTGCGCGCCGTCCTGGTCTCCGCCGGGCCGCAGGAGCACGCGTTCGCGCTGGTCGTCCACCACATCGTCTCGGACGGCTGGTCGTTCAAGGTCCTCTGGCGCGAGCTGCTCGCGCTGTACCGTGAGGCGCTCGGCGAGGCGCCGGCCGAGCTGGCGCCGCTCGCCCTGCGCTACGGCGACGTCGCGCGCGCCGAGCAGGAGCGCGCGGCGGCGGGCGGCGCCGAGGCGGCCTTCCGCTACTGGGCGGAGAAGCTGGCCGGCACCGGCCGGCTGCGGCTGCCGCTGGACCACCCCCGCCCGGCCGAGCCCCGGCACCCGGCGGGCTTCGCCACGGTGGCGCTGGACCCGCAGCTGACGGCCGCGCTGGACGCGCTGGCCCGGCGCGAGCGCTGCACCCCGTTCATGGTGCTGCTCGCCGCCTACCAGTGCGTACTGGCCCGCTGGACCGGCAGCACCGACTTCGTGGTCGGCACCCCGCTCGCCGGCCGCACGGAGGCGGCGCAGGAGGCGCTGGTCGGCTACTTCGCCCGCACCGGCGTGCTGCGCGCCGACCTCACCGGCGAGCCCGGCTTCCGCACCGTGCTGCACCGCGTCCGCACCGCCACCCTGGGCGCCCTGAGCCACCAGGACGTCCCGCTGGAGCGGCTCGCCGTCCACCTGGACCTGCCCGCCGAGGCCGGCGCGGCGCCGCTCTACCAGGCGGTGTTCGTCCACCAGAGCCAGTACGACCTGTCCGGCGAGGACGGCGGCGCGCCGCTGCCCGCCGGGGTGCGGACGGCCTCCATGGACTCCGGCTTCGAACGCGCCAAGACCGATCTGCTGCTGGACAGCTGGCGCACCCCGGACGGCGGTCTGACGCTCTCCTTCTGCTTCGACCGGGAGGTCCTCGACCCGGCGACGGTGACCGCGCTCGGCACCCGCTGCCGGGCGCTGCTGGCCGCCGCCGTGGAGGACGTCGAGGTGCCGCTGCACGGCGAGTGGCTGATCGGGGCCGAGGAGCGCGCCGAGTTGCTCGCCCTGGGCGCGGGTCCCGTGGCCGCTTCCGCCGCCCGCCCCGTACTCGCCCGCTTCGCCGAGCGGGCCGCCGCCACCCCGGACGCGCCGGCCCTGGAGTGCGAGGGCGAGGTGCTCTCCTACGCCGAACTCGACCGCCGCTCCGGCGAACTGGCCGAACGGCTCGGCCCGGTCGCCGGACAGCTGGTGGCCGTCCGGCTGACGCCCTCGTTCGAGCTGGTGACGGCCCTGCTGGCGATCTGGAAGGCCGGCGCCGGCTACCTGCCGCTCGACCCGGCCCACCCGGAGGAGCGGCGGCGCCTGATGGTCCGCGAGTCCGGCGCCGTCCTGCTGCTGACGGACGAGGAGGGCGAGGGTCTTCGGGTCGTGCCCGGCGCCGACCCCGTGGAGTCCGAGGACCGGGCGGATCTCGCCTACGTGCTCTACACCTCCGGCTCCACCGGCACCCCCAAGGCGGTGGCCGTCGACCACGCCGCGCTGGCCGCCCGCGTCGACTGGATGGCCGGCCCGGACGGCTACCGCCTCGCGCCCGGCGACCGGATCGTCCAGTTCGCCTCGATCGGCTTCGACACCCACGCCGAGGAGCTGTGGCCCGCCCTCGCCTCCGGCGCCCGCGTGGTGCTGCTGCCCGGCGGCGGCCGCACCCTGCCGGAGCTGCTGCGCGGCCCGCACGGCCCGGCCGTCACCGTGCTCGACCTGCCGACCGCCTACTGGGAGGAGCTGGTCTCGCACGACGAGCGCACCCCGTGGCCCGCCGCCCTGCGGCTGGTGGTGCTCGGCGGCTCCGAGGCCCGCGCCGACGCCGTCGCCCGCTGGCGGGACCGGCACGGCGACACCGTCCGGCTGGTCAACACCTACGGTCCGACCGAGGCCACCGTCATCGTCACCGCCGCCGACCTCGGCGCCCCGGACGCCGGGCGCCGCCCGCCGCTGGGCCGCCCGCTGCCGGGCGTGCGGCTGTACGTGCTGGACGAGCGCGGCGCCCTGCTGCCGCGCGGCTCGGAGGGCGAGCTGTACATCGGCGGAGCCGGCCTGGCCCGCGGCTACCTGGGGCGCCCCGACCTCACCGCGGCGGCGTTCACGGCGGACCCGTTCGCCGGCGGGACGATGTACCGCACCGGCGACCGCGCCCGCTGGCGCACCGACGGGAGCCTGGACTACCTCGGCCGCACCGACGAGCAGGTCAAGCTGCGCGGCTACCGGATCGAACCGGCCGAGATCGAGGCGGCCCTGACCGGCCGTCCGGACGTGCTGCGGGCCGCCGCCGTCGTGCTCGGCGGGCGCCGCCTGGTGGCGTACGCCGTCCCGGCGCCCGGCGCCGAGCCCGACCCGGCCGCCCTGCGCGAGCACCTCGCCGTACGGCTGCCGGCCTACCTCGTCCCGGACACGGTCGTCCTGCTCGACACCCTCCCGCTGACCCTCAACGGGAAGCTGGACACGGCGGCCCTGCCCGAACCGGACCAGGCGTCCGCGCGCCCGTACGTGGCCCCGCGGACCGACGCCGAGCAGTTGGTCGCCCAGCTGTGGCAGGAGGTCCTGGGGGTGCCGCGGGTGGGCGCCCTCGACGACTTCTTCGAACTCGGCGGGGACTCGCTGCTGGTCACCCGAGTGGTGGCCCGGATCCGGGCGGGCGTCGGCCTGGACGTCCCGATCCGCGACGCGTTCGAGCTGTCCACGGCCGCCGCGCTCGCGGCCCGCGTCGAGGAACTGCTCATCGCGGAGATCGAGGCCCTGAGCGAGGACGAGGCCGCCGACCGCCTCGACGGCTGATCACGACCGGGGCGCGGGCGTCCACCCGGACGCCTGCGCCCCGGCGGCGGCCCTGAGGTCGGCCAGCCAGCCGTCCAGGCCCGCCTTGAGGATCGCGGTCGCCACCGGCACGTCGGCGTCCACCTGCGGCCCGGTGTGGGTCTCCTCGGTGCTCACCTTCACACCGCCCTTGACCCTGCTGAAGTTCCAGACGTGCACGCCGTCGATGTGCACGCCCTCGCCGACCGCCGGCCCGGTCCAGCGGATGCAGGCGCCCTCCTTGAGCTGTCGCACGGTCGACGTGATGTCCAGGCTGGTCGCCGGGATCCCGGTCCCGGGCGGCACCGGCGTCGTCCAGTGGAACGCCGACCCGGCCCGGAAGCGGCCGTGGTCGAGGCGCTCGGCGCTCGTGACGGGCTGCTGCCAGGACGGCCAGCGGTCCACGTCCGTCTGGAGCTTCCAGATCACCTCCAGCGGCGCGTCGATCACCGCCTCCGTCCGGTACCGCACCTGCGCGGCCTGGTCGACGCCCGCGCCCCGGCAGGTGAGCCCCTTCGCGGGCTGCGCCCCGGCGGGCACGGCGGCGCCGGCGAGGATCCCGACGACCAGCGGGACCGTGATCGCGGCGGCTCGGATTCCCGTCATGACATGTCCTTCCTCTAGAACCAATCACTTCCGTGACAAGTTCTAACCTCTTCTTGCCCGGACAGTCAATAGCTTCCGTGATAGGTTCTAACCCATGGCGAAGAGCGACCCCACCACCCCCCGCGAGCGCTACCGCACCCAGGTCCGCGCCGAGGTCATGGAACGCGCCTGGGAACAGATCGCCACGGCGGGCGCCTCCGCGCTCTCCCTCAACGCCATCGCCAAGCAGATGGGCCTGAGCGGCCCCGCCCTCTACCGCTACTTCGCCAACCGCGACGAGCTGATCACCGAACTCGTCCGCGAGGCCTACCGCAGCCTCGCCGACACCCTCGCGGCGGCCGCCGCCGACGGCGCCGACCTGGCCGGCCTCGCCCACGCCCTGCGCACCTGGGCCCTCGCCGACCCCCAGCGCTACCTGCTGGTCTACGGCACCCCGATCCCCGGCTACCAGGCCCCCAAGGACACCACCGCCATCTCCCGGGAGATCGCCACCACCCTCCTGGACGCCTGCACCGCCGCCCTCCCCCCGGCCGCCCCCGCCTCCCCCCTCGGCACCCACCTCGCCGAGCACCGCACCTGGGCCGCCGACCACCCCGCGCCACCCGAGGCGCTCGCCCTCTTCCTCACCCTCTGGACCCGCCTCCACGGCGTCCTGTCCCTGGAGCTCGCCGGCCACTTCACCGGCATGCAGTTCGACCCCGAGACCCTCTTCGACGCCGAACTCGCCGCCCTGCTGCCCTGATTCAGACCCTCCGCACACCCGCCATCGGCCGGGCCCGCTCCAGCAGTTCACGCACCCGCGCGTTGCGCCCATAGAGGCTCGTCACGCTCACCATCGCCCGGAACCGGTCGTCCGCACGGCCCGACTGCACCTGCGGGTAGTCGTCCAGGGCCAAGTGCCAGTTCCGAACGGCTTCTTCGAGCCGCCCCGCCCCGACCTGCCACTCGGCCAGCATCGCCCGATGGCGAACCCGGGCCCGCCGATACACGGCGGGCCTGATCTGCTCCGAACGCTGCAGCGCCCTGATCGCACCTTCCCGGTCACCGAGTTCGTGGTTCACCTGGGCCAGGTGATAGGCGAGCGACGCGGGATCGTACGAGCCGTGAGCCTTGGCCCTGGACTCGGCCTGCTCCATGGCTGCTTCGGCCGCCCGCAGCATCGCCAGCGCCCCGGCCCGGTCTCCGGTCTGCGCGAGGGCATGCGCCTGCTGGCCCGCCAGAAACGCACGCATCCGTGGCCCAGCCTGCGGAGACGCGCTCGACGCGGCTTCAGCGAGCCTCACCGCCTGCGCACCATGACCGAGTTCGACGGCCTGAACGCTCATGCCACGCAGCGTGGTGCAGTAGGTGAGATGGTCGCCCGCTGCGAGCGCAAGCTCCAGCGCCTTGGTGTAGTAGCGCTGCCCGAGTGTGTCCAAGCGCTCGTCCACGGCCATGTACCCCGTGAGATAGAGATGATCGGCCGCCGCGGAGAGCATCGCCTTGCGCACTTCCTCCGAGGCGGTGGCGCGCAGATGCGGGACAATGGTGTTGACCATGAACGCGGCCGCCATCGGCCGTGCGGTCCGGCCGCCGAACTGGTCGTCGATCTCACTGATCCGCTCCGTCATCGCAATGACGGACTCGACCTCGCCCATCCCGATCCTGCTGTGCGGATCGGTCCTCAGCTTCTCGAACCGGCCCACCACATCCGGCCATCCGGGAACGGTCAGCGCGACCGAGTAGAGGCCCGCCCCAAGCACACCCCTGCGTGATGGATCCATATCGGCACTCCCGAGATCGAGCAGCCCTCTCACCATGTCCTTGGATTGCTCCTGTTCATCGGGCCGATCCACGAAACCGGCCTCAAATGCGGTGACAGCTCTCCCGAGCCGCCGACTCAGAACCTCCAGGACCACTTGACGGTACTTCGCCATGGGGCGGGTTCCGGCGAGCCAATGCGACACGGCCGACTCGTCGTACCTGAGCCTGAACCCGGCCTCCGTTCCAGCCCGATTGACCGACCGGGCGAACTCACCGTTGCTGTTCCACCGGCACTCCACGAGCAAGTGTGCCAGCTTCGGATTCGCCGTCCGCTCGCGCGCCATCCGCCTCGCCCCCCAGCCGGGTTTCAAGGGTTTCAATCGACAAGGGGCCGCCAACCGCACTCACAGCCAGTGCCCACCTGTTGACTTTACGTCAGACAAGCTGGCCCGGATCGCCTCTTGACTCACTCGGTTGCCGACACCGGTCCTGCCACGGTCCGCCCCCCTTTGCTCAAGCACCGAAGGGTTCCCCACCATGCCCACGCACAGCTCATCGGTCGCCGTACTTCGGACCCCCATCGCCGTCCCTCGAACGAGACGATGGATCCAGGCCCAGGTCGTCGACTGGCGCGTCCACCTGGACGACTGCGCCAAGGACGCGCTTGCGGTGATCACCTCGGAGCTCGTGGCCAATGCAGTGCAGCACGGCACCGGAGCAACCCTCACGGTCGACCTCCACGTCCACCCGGTTCGGAAGCGGCTGCTGATCGAGGTCCACGACGGCTCGATCGACCTTCCGACCGTCCGTTCCGCCACGCCGGACGAGGAGTCGGGCCGGGGCATGTTCCTGGTCCAGCGCCTGGCCCTCAACCACGGCGTCGAACGAACCGACCGCGGCAAGAAGGTCTGGGCCGAGCTGGAGCTCCCCGCCCAACCGTTGACCCGTCGCCAGCTCCTGGCCCGCCCCCACCGCACGCTCCGCGCCGTCGCCCGCCGGCTCTCCCGCCGCCGTCGCTCGCGGATACGTCCGCTGCCGAGCACCTCGCGCTGACCCTCAGGCACCTCGCACCGCACCCCCACGGTTTCCTGCCCCGAGCGCCGGAGCAGGAATGGCCCCCCTTCACGGGCGGTCGAACCCGGACCGCTACAGGGCGGTACCCGGTAGTCCCATCGCATCTCTCAAGGAGGCACTCATGATCGAGCAGCAGACCACGGAGCCGGAGAACAGCGACCTCGTGGTCGAGATCGGCGACGTCACCGTTCTCACCGAGGGCCAGGGCAAGGGCAGCAGCGAGGACAAGCGCCGCGCCTACAACAGCTGACGCCCGGTGGTGCGGCCCCCCCCCCCCCGGGGCCCCCCCCACCCCCACCCCCCCACCCACCCGGTAACAATCCCGCACGCGGCGAGACCACAAACCCC
>NZ_JBHVGL010000006.1:287924-311298 GCF_042800875.1 Kitasatospora sp. NPDC057595
GCGGGTGGGCGTGGTGTTGCGCCTGTGGCTCCGCGGGGCCCCCCCCCCCCCGCGGGGGGGGGGGGGGGCGGCGCCCCCCCGGGCCCGCCCCCCCACCACTCCCCCTCCCTGCTCCCCAGGAGGAAACATGCCCGTCGGAGGCTTCAGCTCCACGGCCGCACCCCGTCCGCGTCCCACCGGCGCCAACCTGATCACGGCCGGATCATCTGCCTGGCGCTTCGGCGGCCAGCCCGCCCGGGCTCTCCCGATCACCACCGAGAGCCATCGAATCTTCGTCCTCGGCCCTTGCGGCGCCAAGGAATCCGAGTTGTCGCAGCTGAGCTCTTCCGGCCCGCCGACCAACGTTGCCTGGCGCTGGGCCGGTGCGTACGCGGTGATCGAGGAGACCGTCTCCGGGACCATCGTGCACACTGACCCCGCCGCCTCCCTTCCCGTTTACGCAACCCCATGGGGCGGGTGTTGGGCCTGGTCCACGTCTGCCCGGACCCTCGCCGCGCTGACGGCGGCAACCATTGACACCGAACGCCTGGTTTGCGCCGTCTTCCTCCCGTCGGTGCCCGCGCTGGCTGCCGGACGGTCCTTCTTCGAGGGTGTCCGACAGCTACCGCCTGGTGCGAGAATCGAGCTGCCTGCCAACGGTTCCTCCCCTCGCATCAGCACGAGTTGGCGGCCAACGCCCGTACGCTGCGCACCGCCCGAGGTTCGGCTGCGCCGTTCCCTCGAACAAGCGGTTTCCCTGCGAACCGATTCGGACCCCACGCTTTCATGCGATCTCTCCGGTGGCCTGGACTCCACAAGCCTCACGCTCCTGGCTGCCAACGCGCTGCCTTCCGACCGGCGCCTCAACGCCGTCACCGTTCATCCTGATGGTGATCTCGGCGGAGCCGATCTCCGTCACGCGCGGCTATCGGCGGCCCGCTACACGCACCGAATCACCCACCATCTGCTCCCGCTGGCTGATGAACACCGGCCCTACACCTCCATCACCGAGGTGCCGGCGACCGACGAGCCCGCGCCGTCCACGCTCACCGTCGCGAGGCTGGCCGGCCAGTTGACCTGGATGCGCGAAGAGTTGGGAACACGGACACACCTCACCGGCGATGGCGGAGACAGCATTCTGTTCCAGCCGCCCATCCACCTCGCCGACCTGATCCGTCAGCGCCGCCTGCGCCGCGCAGCGGGCGAAGCGTTCGGTTGGGCCCGGCTGTGCCATGCATCCGTCGGCCCCGTGCTGTGGGACGCCACCCGCACCGCGTACACCAGTCGTCGCCGTGCCTCGGCCGTCCTCGCAACCACTGTGGGAACCCGGGCACGCGACGACCACGGGAGAGCCACCTGGTTCCCCTTGCTCCCCTTCCCTGCCTGGGGTAGCCCTCTTGCCGCTCAGCTCCTCGCCGACGCCGCTCGGCGCATAGCCCAAGTGGCCGATCCGTTGCCCGGACTCGACTTCTCAGTGCGGGTTCTGGTGGACGAAGTCCGTGAGGTCGCCCGCACGGCTGCCGCCGACGCTGAGCTGGCCACTGCCTACGGCATCGCGTTGCACAACCCGTTTCTGGATCCCCTCGTCGTGGACACAGTGTTGACCACGCCGCTCGACCTGCGTCCGCCGCAACACGCCTACAAGCCGGTCCTTGCCCAGGCGATGGCCTCACTCCTACCACCCGAGACTGCGGCACGGACAACCAAGGGTAGTTTCAACGCCGACCACTACACCGGGCTGCGCACGAATCTGGCTGAGCTGTCCATCATGGCCGACGGTCATCTCGCAGCGCTTGGCCTCCTTGATCCCGGCCGATTCCGCAGCCACCTTGCGCAGGCCGCGGCAGGCCTGCCGACGCCGCTCGCGACCATCGAGCAGGCCCTCGCCACCGAGGCCTGGCTCACCGTCCACCATCGCGATCCGCTGCCCGGCTGGACGCAGGTCCCCACAGGGGGTGAGTCCCATGGATGAACCGGCCGAAGCGGTCACCATGCCCAGCCATGTACGCGCTACCGACTTCGGCCACGTCCTGGTCCTCATCGACTATCACTCCGGCAGCGTGCAAGGTCTGCTCCCCGCTGCTGCCGATCGTTTCCGCAGAGCCGCGCCCGTCGGCGACTGCCGTGCGCTCGGCGAGCCGCTCAACAACCAACTCCGGGCCGCCGGCCTCCTCGTACCCGCCACCTCGGCCTCGCCCTGGCCGCTGACCGTGGCCCACACGGGACGGGCCAGCTGGGGAAGCGCCGAGCACGTCGCCGGTACAGCCCGGCCGAAGCCGGTGTCGTTGTTAGACCACCTATGTGGCACAGGTGCACTCGCGGCGGTGGCCTCCATCAAGGCAGCAGGACGCCGCCGGACGGCGATGCAGCGGGTCGTCCACGCAATCCGGCTGGCAATGTCAACCGGCTGTCGTCCGGCCACCCCGAAGGAGGCAGCAGCTGCTGTTGATGCGGTCCGAGCCGCCGGGTGGTACGCCCCCGGCCGTACAGCCTGCCTGGAGGAGTCAGCGGCTGTCGTCCTGTTGCTGGCCACCCGCCGCCTCACCGTGACGTGGTGTCACGGAGTTGCCGCTGATCCCGTACGGCTGCACGCCTGGGTGCAGACTGAGGACGGCACAGCAGTGGGCGAGCCGGATTCGACGCGCGCCTACACACCCGTTCTCGTCCTTGGAGCCCGCCATCGTCACCGAATCTGACCCGATCATCTGGATCCGCGACGGCGGCTGCGGCCTCGGGCCCTATCGTGCCGATCTCGTCGAGACGTACTGGCGGTGGGAGCAGCATCCGGCCTCACTGGTCGGGTACGGGCGGCAGCAGCCGGAGTCGCTGGAGGCCCGTACGGAGGGGATGGCTCGGCAACTACGCGGTGACAACATCCGGTTCACCGTCTACGAGCTCACGGGCGACGCCGACGCCGTGCCGGTCGGCGTCGCCACGCTGTTGCCGGATCCCGCCGTCCGGACGGCCGAGTACGTGGTGATGATGGCCCCGGAGGCGCGGGGGCGGGGGCTGGGGGTGGCGGCGACGCGGCTGGTGCTGGACTACGCGTTCCACATCACCAATCTGCGGATGGTCTGGCTGAAGGTGCTGGCGCCCAACCGGCCGGCCGTCCGCACCTACGAGAAGGCGGGGTTCCGGACGGTCGGGGCGCTGCGGGAGGCCGGGTACTGGCTCGGGCAGGTCTGTGACGAGGTGGTGATGGACGCCCTCGCCACGGAGTTCACCGGACCGTCAGTGGTCACCGGGTAGCTCAGGTCCTCACACCAGCACCAAGGTCTTGCCGAGGGCGGTGCGTTGCTCGATGGCGGCGTGGGCGTCGGCGGCGCGGTCCAGCGGGAAGGTCTGGCCGATGAGGGGCCGGACCCGACCTGCCGCCGCTTCAGCCATGATCTCGCGGGCCCAGCGGTTGACGTGGGCGCCGAAGCCGAATAGCTGGTCGATGCCGATGACCTCCACGCCCGCGCGGCGCGCGACCGCCGGATCGATGGAGGTGGCCGCTCCGCTCGCGGCGCCGTGCACGGAGAAGCGTCCGCCCCGCGCCGTCACCCCGAACGCCGCCCGGCCGATGTCGCCGCCGACCCCGTCGAACACCACGTCCGCGCCGGCGCCGGCGGTGAGGGCGCGCACTTCGCCCGTCCAGTCAGGTGCGCGGTAGTCGACTGCGGCGTCGGCACCCAGCTCGCGGACGACGTCGAGCTTCCGCGTGCTTCCGGCAGCGCCGATCACCCGGGCGCCGGCGGCGCGGGCGAGTTGAACGAGGAGGCTGCCCACCCCGCCCGCCGCAGCTTCCACCAGGACCCAGTCCCCAGGGCGGATCCGGGCGTATTCGACCAGCCCCTGCGCCGTGCTGCCGTCGCTGTAGAGCGCCACCGCCTCACGCAGGCCCAGGCCGTCCGGAGCCGGGAAGAGCGCCTCGACCGAGCCCACCGCCCGCTCGGCGAAGCCGCCGGTCTCCCCGGTCCACGCGAGGACCCGCCGCCCCGCCCAGGCCTGGTCCACCCCGGGACCGACCACGTCCACCCGGCCGGCGACCAAGCCGCCCGGCACGTATGGCAACGCCGGCGGCTCGTGCCAGGGATCGGTGCCACGCCTGATCTGCGTCTCGATGAACGTCAGCCCGGCCACCTCCACCGCCACCACGACCTGCCCCGGTCCCGCCACCGGATCCGGCACCTCCCCGAGGACCAGTTCCTCGGGCCCTCCGAAACGGTGTACCTGTACGGCGCGCATGCTGCCTACCCCCTGCTCGTGTGTCAGTGCGAACACTGCGAGCCTGCAAGATCAACCCGACTTGAGGTCAAGGCTGCGTCCGGCCCTACGATCACTCCCCCAGCCATGCGAGACCCCCGATGAATCGCACCTTCGACGACGAGCTGACGGCGATCGGGGAGGCCCTCAGGCATCCGGTTCGACAGATCAGGTGCCACCAGCTCCAAGGCGCCGCGTCGTCAGGCGTCGCGCCGGATCGGCTGGACGGTCGACGCGACGGACACGCGTCAGGGTGTTCCTCGACGGGGTCGGGCGGGGTTGGTCGACGGCACCGACTCTGCTGCCCACAACCGTCGGCGGTCATCGGTGATCACCCCGAGATCGGCCGCGAACGCTCCCCTGGGGGTCAGACGTCGAACAGCGCCTCCCCGGCGGGCTCCGGCTCGGGCGCCAGGACGGCGCGGAGGTCCTTGACGGTGCGGCGCCAGGCGGGGCCCTCCTCGCTCTCGTCCCACAGCTCGGCGAGTTCGGACTCCTCGGCGAGTACGCGGTCCAGTGCCTCGGCGGCGAGCGGGCGCAGATCAGTGGGGAAGACCGGGAGGGGCTCGTCGGGGCCGTAGCTGGTGGTGACGGGCTCGCCGCCGGGGCACTGGGAGGCGACGAGGGCCGCGGCGGCGACGGCCTCCACCGCCTCGTCGACGTCCAGGTAGTCCTCGGCCCCGGTGTCGGCGGCGAGCGTCAGGACGCGGCGCACCACGGCCTCCCGTTCGGCCAGGGGCGTTTCGTCCAGCGTGCCGGAGAAGTCGGCGGCGGTGTCGTTGTCGAAGTGGCCGATGTCCCAGGTACCCATGGTGATCTCCTCAAGTCGGTGACGGCATCCTCGCACCGGCCACTGACAATCGGGCACGCGGAATGCACGCAGGTCAGCCCGCGAGGCGTCGGCGGCGGGCCCGCTGGCGGCAGGTGGCGCCGCAGTAGCGCACCGGGCGCCCGGTGGGCCGGACGGCGATCGCGGCCCCGCACTCCTCGCAGGACGCGACCGCGGCCCCGTGGCCACCGAGGCCGTCACGAAAGCCGCGCACTTCCGTGACAGGAGCGGAAGGCCGCAACCCGTCCAGGGTCAGCCGGACGAGCCTGTGGCCGGCCGCTCGATCACGGCGCGCGGTGAGCATCGAGACGCACCCGAGGGTGAGCGCGACGACGTCCTCGGGGCCGATGTCGGCGCGGACGCCGCCGACCCGCTGCGCCGCCTCCAGCAGTGCCGCCAGCACCTGGCGGAACCTCAGCACCGAAGCCGTGAGCACCGGTCGCGGCCAGCTCGCGTCGGAGGCCACGACATCGCACATGGGCCCGCGCCGGTGGGACGTCTCCACGACGTCGAGGAGGAACCCGAAGAACGCCTCGGTGGGCGCGAAGCGGGCCATCCGCCGCTCGCCGGAGGCGACCAGGTCGTTCAGGTGCTGGACGAACACCGCCTCCAGCAGCGCCTGCTTGCTCGGGAAGTGCCGGTACACGGTGCCGGCGCCGACACCCGCCCGGCGGGCGATCTCGCCCAGCGGGACGTCGAGCCCCTGTTCGGCGAACGCCTCGCCGGCGGCGGACAGCACCTTGGCCCGGTTGCGGCGGGCATCCACCCGGTCGCCACCGCCGATCAATGCGGTCATGTCACGAAACCCCTTGCCCCTCCCGAGCCAACCGGGTTGGAGTATTCCAGATACCTCGGGCCGATCGCTCCGGTTCCCCACCGGGCCCCGAGAAACACGGAGGACAACATGACCACCGAACCCGACACCGCCTGGGCCACCGTCGCCGTGACCGGCGCCACCGGCAAGCAGGGCGCCGCGACGGCACGGCGGCTGCTGGCCGGCGGCCGGGCGGTGCGCGCGCTGGTCCGGGACCCGTCCGCGCCCGCCGCCGTGGCGCTCGCGAACGCCGGGGCCGAGCTGGTCCGCGCGGACTTCGACGAGCCGTCGAGCCTCGAACCCGCGCTGGCCGGCACCACCGCGCTGTTCGCCGTGCCGCCCGTCGCCTACGGGCCGAAGGGCATCGACCAGGAACTGGAGTTCACCCGCGGCCGGGCGCTGGCCGACGCCGCGGTGGCCGCCGGCATCCGGCAGGTGGTGTTCACCGGCGTCGCCTCGACCTCCGGCGCGGCGTTCGCGGCCCCCGGGAAACGGCGCGTCGAGCAGTACCTGCGCGAGCGGTTCCCGCTGGTGACCGTGCTGCGTCCGGTGCGGTTCATGACGAACTACTTCGGGACCGGCGTCGGCCTCGACGGGATCGTCGACGGCGTCCACCGGCACCTGTTCACCCCGCACGACCCCCTTCAGGTCATCGCCCTGGAGGACATCGCCGAGTTCGCGGCCCTGGCCTTCGAGCAGCCGGAGCGGTTCGCCGGACGGACCCTGGAGCTGGCCGGCGACGACCTCACCCCGGTCGAGGCCGCCGCCTTGATCAGCTCCGCGACCGGCATCCCGGTGCGCTACGAGTACGCCACCCACGAGCAGGCGACCGCGCTGAACCCGGAGTTCGCGGAGGTCCGGCGGCAGTGGGCCGCCGGACACCGCTGGCACGCCGACATCGAGGCACTGCGCGTCATCCACCCCGGGCTGCGCACCCTGGCGGACTGGCTCGCCGAGACCGGCGCCGCCGCCCTGCACGCACGCCTGCTCGGTACCCCGTAGCGGCGGGCGCGCGGCCGGGCGCGCTCAGCCGCCGGCGGCGTCGGTGATGCGGGCCTCCAGCGCGGCGGCCAGCGACTCGACCGCGGCCGGGGTGAAGGCGTGCTCGTTGTAGCGCAGCCAGCAGACCAGCGACCCGTCGGGCTGCTCGGTGGCGGCGAGTTCGGGCACGTGCCGGTCGCCGCCGGGCAGGGGGTAGGGGACGGTGGCGCTGCGCGGGACCTCCCAGGCCGTGCAGGCGAGGCCGGGGAGCTGGGCGGGGGCGTTCCAGCTCTCGTAGCGCAGCCAGGCGGCGAACGGCGCCAGCGGGCTGAACTCCGCGAACGGGTAGAGCTGGTGGTCCAGCGCCGCGGTGGCGGTGTCCCGGACCCGGGCGAGGAGTTCGGCGAAGCCGGGGGCACCGGAGGCGTCGACCCGCAGCAGCAGGGACTGGACGAAGCAGCCGACGGCCTGTTCGGCCTCGGGGGTGGTGCGGCCGGGGACGGGGGTCATCAGCACGAGGTCGTCCTGGCCGCTGCGCTCCGCCAGCAGGCCGAGCCAGACGGTGGCGAGCGCCTGGAAGGGGGTCGCCCCGGCCTCGGCGGCCCGCTCGCGCAGTGCGGCGGCCCGGGCGGCAGGGACGGTGAGGCGGTGGGCGGCGCTGAGCACCGTCTCGGTGTCGGCGCGGCCGGGGAACGGGTGCACCGCCTCGGGCGCGCCGGCCAGGGTCCGGGCGAAGTGGGCCCGGGAGACCGGCCAGTGGGCGTTGGCGCCGGCGACCAGCTCGCCGAGCGTCGGCATCGGGCGCGGCGGGGGCGCGGGCCGGCCGCGGCGCAGCGCCGAGTAGATGACACCGAGGTCGCGCAGCAGGACGCCGACCGACCAGCCGTCACCGACGATGTGGTGCACGGCGAGCAGCACGGCGTGGTCGTCGGGCGCCCGGCTGACCACGGCGAGGCCGGTCATCGGGCCCTCGCCGACGTCGGTGAGCCGGTCGCGCACCGCGATCAGCCGGGCCGACACCTCGTCGTCGCTCTCGCCGGGGGCGTCGACCAGGATGGCCTCGACCTCCGGCTCGGCGTCGACGACGGCGCGCCGGACCCCCGGTACGGCGCCCGGCACCGGCACGAACCGGGTGCGCAGCGCCGGGTGGCGACGCACCGCCTCGTACAGGGCCTCGGTCAGCAGGCCGGGGTTCAGTGCCTCGGTGACGCGGAACATGACGGCGACCGAGCCGACGTTGCGGCCCTCGGCCTCGGCCATCCAGCGCAGGAAGTTCTCCTGCTGGGAGGTGAGCGGGATGTCGTGCGGCTGGGCGCGCAGTTCGCGCAGGAACGGGGAGAGGTCGACGTCGTCCACCGGGAGCAGGGCGTCGGCGTTCTTCGGGGCGGCGGCGAGCCAGGCGGCCTGGGCGCGCAGCGAGGGGCGTTCGAAGACCAGGGCGGTAGTGGCGGTGACGCCGAACTCGGCGGACACGGCGGCGGCCAGCTGGACGGCGCGGAAGGAGTCGCCGCCGAGGGCGAAGAACTCCTCCTCCACGGCGTCCACGGGCCGGCCGAGGATCCGGCGCCAGACGGCGGCGAGGGCGCGTTCGTGCTCGGTGGCGGGCGGAGTGCCGACGGCGGCCGGGGCCGGTTCCTCGAAGCGGGTGCGCAGTTCGTGCTTGACGACCTTGCCGCTGGGGTTGCGGGGCAGCCGGTCGGTGAGCAGGATGCGGACCGGCAGTTCGGCCCGGCCGAGCCGTTCGGCGAGGAAGAGCCGCAGTTCGTCGAGGTCCAGGCCGTCGGCGGCGGGCACCACGGCGGCCACCGGCACGGCGCCCATCACGGGGTGCGGCAGGCCGAGCGCGGCGGCGTCGGCGACGCGCGGGTGGGCGTGCAGGACGTCCTCGATGCGCAGCGTGGAGACCTTGAGGGCACCGGACTTGATGACGTCGCTCTCCCGGTCGACCAGGTGGAGGTAGCCGTCGGCGTCGAGCCGGCCGAGGTCGCCCATCCGCACCCAGCCGTCCCGGAAGACGGCGGCCGAGGCGGCGGCGCCGGCCGTGTAGCCGCGCGGCGGGCCGGGCTGGCGCAGCCAGACCTCGCCGACGGCGCCCGGCTCGACGGGCCGGCCGTCCTCGCCGAGCAGCCGCAGGTCGCCGGGGTTGGCGGGGCGGCCGACCGAGCCGGGGCGGCGGGCGTCGACGACGGCGGATATCTGGGCGGGGGACGCCTCGGCGGAGGTGTAGGTGTTGACCAGGGTCGCGGTCGGCAGGGCCGTGCGCAGGGCGGTGGCGACGGGGGCGGGCAGCGCGGCGGCGGAGGAGCTGATCAGCAGGACGCTGCCGAGGTCGTGCCGGGCGGCGACGCCCGAGTTGAGGAGTTCGACGGCCATCGACGGGACCAGGAAGACGGTGCCGACCCGGTGCTCGGCGACGGTCCGGCCGAACTCCTCGGCGTCGAAGCGCGGCAGGCAGATCGTCGCGGGCGCGGCGACCAGGGCGTTGACCAGGACCACCTGGGCGGCGTTGGTGCCGATCGGGAAGGCGTGCAGCGCGTGCGCGGAGTGGGCGTAGGGGCGCGGACGCGGGTCGAGCCTCTGGCCGGCGGTGAGGCTGGCGTGGGCGGCGTGCACGCCCTTGGGCGCGCCGGTGGTTCCGGAGGTGCCGATGACCTGGGCGAGGTCGCCGGGGCCGGGGCGCTGCGGCGGTTCCCCCTCGCCGTCGCCGTCCGTCTCCAGGTCGGCCGGCCGCAGCGTGCGCAGGCCGGCGGCGGAGGCGCGCTCGTCCTCGGCCGAGTGGGCGACGGCGAGGGCCGCCGCGCTGTCGCCGGCCAGCCGGGCGGTGTCCTCGGCGCTCAGGTCCTCGCGGACGACGACACCCGCCGCGCCGGCGTAGTGCGCGGCCAGGAAGGCCACCGCGTAGTCGTCCCAGGCCCGGTTGGGGAAGAGCAGCAGCACCCGCTCCCCCGGCCGGACGCCGGCCCGGGCGAGGCCGTGGGCGGCGCGCACCGCGCGCTCGCGCCAGGTCCGGTAGTCGAGCGGGGGGCGGCCGGGGACGAGCAGCGCGGGCCGGTCGGGGTGCCGCCGCGCCCGGTCGTCGAGCAGGTCGGGCAGGGTGAGCGCGGCGGGCTCCGGGACGGCGGTGGCCGAAACGGCGGTGGCGGGCGCGGCGCTGACGGTGGTTCGGGTGCTGATGACGACTCCCGGAAGAGGCCAGGACGGGTGGCTGGTCCAGACCGTAGCGGCTCGGCGCCGTCGCCCGCCAGAGCTGTCCGGCGGTCCGGCGGATCTTCGTCGAACGGAGGCTGCCCTAGCCCGCCCGGGCGGTCCCGGGGGTGTCGTGGCGGCGGGTCGCCGCGGGCGGCGGTCGCCCGGCCTACCGTGGGCCAGCCGCGGGCCGGTCCACCGGAGGGAGTAGCGATGCCCAGACCGAACCACCGGGTCGCCCTCGCCCTGGTGCTGCTGCTCGCCTGGGCGCTGGCCGGCTGCGGCAGCGGCGGGGGGTCCGGGGGCGGCGGGGCGGTCGTCCTCGACTGGTACAACTTCCCCGACGACTCGGGCGCGTTGCAGCAGGCCGCGGACACCTGCGGCCGCGACTCCGGCGGGCGCTACTCGATCCGCTACAACAAGCTGCCGCGCATCTCCGACGGCCAGCGCCAGCAGCTGGTGCGCCGGCTGGCCGCGCACGACACCGGCGTGGACATCATGGGCCTGGACGTCACCTGGACGCCCGAGTTCGCGGAGGCCGGCTGGGTGCGCGAGTGGACCGGCGCGCTGCGCGAGCGGGCGAGCGCGGACACCCTGGCCGCCGCGCTGCGGACCGCCACCTGGAAGGACCGGCTGTACGCCGTCCCGTACAACTCCAACACCCAACTGCTCTGGTACCGCGACGACCTGGTGTCCACCGCCCCCGCCACCTGGGACGAGATGCTCGCCGCCGCACGGCGGCTGGCGGAGCAGGGCAAGCCGCACTTCGTCGAGGTGCAGGGCGCGCAGTACGAGGGCCTGACGGTCTGGTTCAACACCCTGGTGACCAGCGCCGGCGGCTCGATCCTCACCCCCGACGCCATGGCGCCCTCGCTGGGCGAGCCGGCCGTCACCGCCGCGCGGGCGATCCGGGACCTGGCCGTCTCCCCCGCCGCCGACCCCTCGCTGTCCAACCAGAAGGAGGACGAGAACCGGCTGGCGATGGAGTCCGGCACCGCCGCCTTCGAGCTCAACTACCCCTTCGTCTATCCGTCGATGAAGGAGAACAAGCCCGAGCTGTTCCCGCACTTCCGCTGGGCGCCCTACCCGTCGGTCGTCCCGGGGCGGCCGGCGACGGTGACCATCGGCGGCATCGACCTCGCGGTGGGCGGCTACTCGCGGCACCCGGAGGCCGCGCAGGAGGCCGTCCTGTGCCTGCGCAACCGCGAGAACCAGCTGACCAACGCGCTCAAGGGCGGCCTGCCGCCGTCGCTGCGCAGCCTGTACACCGACGCCGAGCTCACCCGGAGCTACCCGTTCGCGGCGGACGTGCTGAAGGCCCTCGACTCCGCGTCGGTGCGGCCGCAGACGCCCGCGTACCAGAACGTCTCGATCGCCGTCGCGCACGCCCTCTCGCCGCCGTCGTCGGTGGATCCGGAACGCACGGTGGCGGACCTCTCCGGCCAGATCAGGGACGCGCTCGGCTCGAAGGGGTTGATTCCATGACCGCGACCAGGACGAGGACCGCGGGAGCCGGCCGGCTCTCCGAGGGCTCCCGGCAGGAGCGGCGGCTCGGCTGGCTGCTGTGCGCCCCCGCCGTGCTGGTGATGCTGCTGGTGACGGCCTATCCGGTCGGTTACGCCGTCTACCTCTCCTTCCAGCGCTACGACCTGCGCTTCCCGGACCGCTCCGCGTTCATCGGCTTCGCCAACTACGGCGCCGTGCTGACCTCGACGTACTGGTGGCAGGCGCTCTGGGTGACGGTGGTGATCACCGTCGTCTCGGTGGCGGCCGAGCTGGTGCTGGGCCTGGCGCTGGCGCTGGTGATGCACCGGGCGATGGTCGGGCGGGGCCTGGTGCGCACGGCGGTGCTGGTGCCGTACGGCATCGTCACCGTGGTGGCGGCCTACTCCTGGCAGTACGCCTGGACGCCCGGCACCGGGTACCTGGCGGCGCTGCTGCCGGCGGACAGCGCGCCACTCACCGAGCACTGGCCGGCGATCGGCCTGATCGTGCTGGCCGAGGTGTGGAAGACCACCCCCTTCATGGCCCTGCTCCTGCTGGCGGGCCTGGCGCTGGTGCCCACCGAGACGGTGCGGGCGGCGATGGTCGACGGTGCCGGCTTCGGGCAGCGGCTGCGGCTGGTGATCCTGCCGCTGATGAAGCCGGCCATCCTGGTGGCGCTGCTGTTCCGCACCCTGGACGCGTTCCGGATCTTCGACAACATCTACGTGCTGACCGGTGGCGCCAACAACACCGGCTCGGTCTCGATCCTCGGCTACGACAACCTGTTCACCGCGCTCAACCTGGGCATCGGCTCGGCGATCTCGGTGCTGGTGTTCCTCTGCGTGGCGGCGATCGCCCTGGTCTTCGTCAAGGTGTTCGGCGCCGCCGCGCCCGGCGGTTCGGCGGAGCACCGGTGACCGCCCGACGGGCCCGGTCGGCGGCGGGCTGGGGTGTGGTCAACCTGGTGGTGGTGCTGTACGCGCTGTTCCCGGTCTGGTGGATCGCCGCGCTGTCGTTCAAGGACCCGTCCACCCTGACGGACGGCAACTTCGTGCCGCGGGTCTGGACGCTGGAGAACTACCGCGGCATCTTCCGCACCTCGGAGTTCACCCGGGCGCTGGTCAACTCGATCGGCATCGCGGTGATCTCCACCACCATCGCGGTGGTGCTCGCCACCATGGCGGCGTACGCGGTGGCGCGGCTGCGCTTCCCCGGCAAGCGGCTGCTGATCGGGATGTCGCTGCTGATCGCGATGTTCCCGCCGATCTCGCTGGTCTCGCCGCTGTTCGAGATCGAGCGGGTGCTGGGGATCTTCGACACCTGGGTGGGGCTGATCATCCCGTACATGACCTTCTCGCTGCCGCTGGCGATCTACACGCTGTCGGCGTTCTTCCGGGAGATCCCGTGGGAGCTGGAGAAGGCCGCCAAGGTGGACGGCGCCACGCCCGCCCAGGCGTTCCGGCTGGTGATCGCGCCGCTGGCGGCGCCGGGTGTGTTCACCACCGCCATCCTGGTCTTCATCTTCTGCTGGAACGACTTCCTCTTCGCGATCTCGCTGACCTCCACGGACGCCGCGCGCACCGTGCCGGCCGCGATCGCCTTCTTCACCGGCAGCTCCCAGTTCCAGCAGCCGACCGGCTCGATCGCCGCCGCGGCCGTGGTGATCACGGTGCCGATCGTGCTGTTCGTGCTCTTCTTCCAACGCCGCATCGTGGCCGGTCTGACCGCCGGCGCAGTGAAGGGATGACGCGGACCGATGGCGGAGATCGTCCTCGACGGCATCAGCAAGCGCTACCCGGACGGCTCGGTGGCCGTCCACGACCTCGATCTGACGGTCGCCGACGGCGAGTTCGTCATCCTGGTCGGCCCCTCGGGCTGCGGGAAGTCCACCACCCTGAACATGATCGCGGGGCTGGAGGACATCACCGGCGGCACCCTGCGGATCGGCGGGCAGGTGGTCAACGACCGGGCGCCCAAGGACCGGGACATCGCGATGGTGTTCCAGAGCTACGCGCTCTACCCGCACATGACGGTCCGTCAGAACATGGGCTTCGCCCTGCGTCTGGCGAAGACCGACAAGGCGGTGGTCGCCGCCAAGGTGGAGGAGGCCGCCCGGATCCTCGACCTCACCGAGCACCTGGACCGCCGGCCCGCCAACCTGTCCGGCGGCCAGCGCCAGCGCGTCGCGATGGGCCGGGCGATCGTCCGCGACCCCAAGGCGTTCCTGATGGACGAGCCGCTGTCCAACCTGGACGCCAAGCTGCGGGTGCAGATGCGCACCCAGATCTCCCGGCTGCAGCGGCGCCTGGGCACCACCACCGTCTACGTCACCCACGACCAGGTGGAGGCGATGACGCTCGGCGACCGGGTGGTGGTGCTGCGGGCCGGTGTGGTCCAGCAGGTCGGCCCGCCCCAGCGCCTGTACGACCGGCCGGCCAACCTGTTCGTCGCCGGGTTCATCGGCTCGCCCGGCATGAACCTGCTGCACGGCCGGCTGGAGGACGGCGCGCTGCGCACCGCGCTCGGCGACCTGCCGCTGGGTGACCGGCTGCGCCGGCGGCTGACGGCCGCGAACGCACCGCGCGAGGTGGTGGTCGGCATCCGCCCGGAGCACTTCGAGGACGCCGCGCTGCTGGAGCACCCGGTCGGCGGCACGACCGTCACGGTCGGGGTCGAGGTGCTCGAATCGGTCGGCTCGGACGTCTACGCGCACTTCACCGTGGAGGGCGACGCGGTCTCCGGCGGCGGTCTGGAGGAGATCGGCGCGCGGCAGGCGGAGGCGGGCGCGGGCGCGCCGGGCCGGGAGGTGGTCGCCCGGATCGGCACCACCACCCGGGCGGCCGAGGGCGCCCCGCTGGAGCTGTGGATCGACACCGAGCGGTTGCACGTCTTCGATCCGGACACCGGGGCGGCGCTCAGCGGCGAGCCGGGTGAGGAGCGGGAAACGGACGGTTAGACCACGCGGGAAGGGGCAGGCGGGGGCGCGACCGACCCCGCTCCCCCGCTGGACGTGCCGTGCCGGACGGTTCGGGCGATCATGGGGGAACGCGCCTCGAAAGGTGGAATGCGATGTTCCAGCTCCTGTGGATTCTGCTCATCGGCTTCGTGCTCGGCGTGATCGCCAAGCTCATCCTGCGCGGCCCGCAGGCCATTCCGTGGTGGCTGACCATGCTGCTCGGCGCCGCCGGGGCCTGGCTGGGCAACGCGGTCTCCGGATGGATCGGCGTGCGGAACACGTCCGGGATCGACTGGATCCGCCATCTGCTCCAGCTCGGCTTCGCCGTCGCCCTGGTCGCGGTCGTCGCCCCCGCCTGGAGCACCCGCCGGACCAGATGACGGTCCGGCGCGACGGCGTCCGCGACGGCGCGGCTAGACTCGCACGGCCGTACCGCGGACCGGCCGCGGTGCCGCCGAACTCGCGAGGGAACAGACGATGGTTGAGGCCTCCCCGAAGGTCGTTGTGGTCGTGCCCACCTACAACGAGCGGGAGAACCTTCCCGTCCTCGCCGGACTGCTGGCCGACCTCGACCTGCCGAACCTGCACCTGCTGGTGGTCGACGACAACTCCCCCGACGGCACCGGCGAGGTCGCCGACAAGCTGGCCGCCGAGTCCGGCGGCCGGATCCGGGTGCTGCACCGCACCGAGAAGGACGGCCTCGGCCGCGCCTACGTGGCCGGCATGACCAGGGCCCTGGAGGAGGGCGCGGACGTGGTCGTGCAGATGGACGCCGACCTCTCCCACCCGGCCTCCGTGCTGCCGCTGATGGTGACGACCCTGCTGGCCGACGACACCGCGGTGGTGCTCGGCTCCCGGTACGTGCCGGGCGGATCGACGGCCGAGGAGTGGCCGTGGCACCGCAAGGCGCTCTCCGCCTGGGCCAACCTCTACGTGAACACCATCCTCGGCCTCGGCGTGCGGGACGCCACCGCCGGCTACAAGGCCTGGCGCGCGCAGACCCTGCGGGCGATCGACCTGCCGTCGGTGCAGAGCAACGGGTACTCCTTCCAGGTCGAGCTGAACCACCGGGTGGTGCGGCAGGGGCTCACCATCAAGGAGGTGCCGATCCGCTTCGAGGAGCGGGTCGAGGGCGCGTCCAAGATGAGCCTCGGGGTACAGGTGGAGTCGGCGCTCGCACCGTGGAAGCTGCTGCGCGAGGGGCGCCGCGACAAGCCGTAGGGAAGGAGGGCCGCGTGGTCCTGGCGCCCGACCGGGCCGCCGCACTGGTGCGGCGCGCCGCCCGCGAGCCCTTCGCCGTGCAGACCGCCCGGGCCACCGTCGCCGCCACGCTCTCCTACGTGGTGGCGACCTGGCTCAGCAGCGAGCCGGCCCCGCTGACCGCGCCGCTCACCGCGCTGCTGGTCGTCCAGGTCACCGTCTACTCCACGCTCACCACCAGCATCCGCCGGGTGAACTCGGTGGTGGTCGGCGTGCTGATCGCGATCGGCTTCAGCACGGTGGTCGGGCTCTCCTGGTGGAGCCTCGGGCTGATCATCCTGGCCTCGCTGGTGATCGGCCGGTTCGTCCGGGTGGACGAGTTCGTCCAGGAGGTCGCGATCAGCGCGATGCTGATCCTCGGCGTCACCCAGGTGACCTCCCGGGCCTGGGACCGGGTGCTGGAGACGCTGATCGGCGCGGGCGTCGGCCTGCTGTTCAACCTGGTCTTCGCGCCACCGGTCTGGGTGGACACAGCGGGCGAGTCGATCGAGGACCTCTCGCGCCGGGCCCGGCACCTGCTGCTCGACCTCTCCGACCAGCTCGGCCGGCCGACCCCGGTCGCGGACGCCGCCGAGCGGCTGCACGAGGCCCGCCGGCTCGACCAGGCGATCGCGGACGTCGACGCGGCGCTGCGGCAGGCGGAGGACAGCCTGCGGTTCAACCTGCGGGTCAGCGAGGGGCTGCTCTCCCGGCTGGTGCTGCGCACCGGGCTGGACACCCTGGAGATCTGCGTGGTGGTGATCCGGGTCATCTCGCGCTCGCTGACCGACCTCGCCAAGCGCCGCGCGCCCGGCGAGCCGCTGGTCTCCCCGGCGCTGGCGGTGGCGATGGAGGAGCTGTTCGCGCACGTCGGCGGCGCGCTGGTGAGCTTCGCCGTGCTGGTGACCACCCAGGTCAGCCTGAACGCCGAGGAGGCCGAGGAGCGGCTCAACTCCGAACTGGCCGCCGCCTGGGCGAGCCGGGAGAACGTCGCCCGGCTGCTGCTGGAGCAGGTGCGGGCGGACCCGGACGCCTGGCACCTGCTCGGCTCGCTGCTGACCGAGGTCGACCGGATCCTCGACGAGCTGGACCTGGAGCACCGCTCCCGGCGGCTGATGGAGGAGCTGGACCGGGCGTCGGTGGCGAGCCGGGAGCGGTTCTCCCGGCTCGGCCGGCTGCGCCGGTGGGTACGCGGCGACCGTCCGGGGTTCGGCCGGGCGCGGCGCCGGCGCAAGCGGGCCGGGCGGGGCTGAGGCGGGGCCTCCGGGCGGGAGCGCGAGGCCTCAGGGCATCGACCAGGGGTCCTGCGGGAGCGGGTGGCCGGTCTCCAGGTAGGTCTTCAGATTGGACAGCACCGCCGACCAGCCCGCCTCGGCGTCGGCGCGCTCGGCCTCGTCGGCCAGGTTGTCGTGGGTGACGGTCAGCCGGGTGAGGTCCCGGTGGGAGCGCAGCTCGAAGGTCACCCGGGAGGGCCCGCTCACCCGCTCCTGCCCGGGGCCGGACCAGGTGGTGACCAGGCGGTTCGGCCGCTCGGCCACCTCCACCGTGCCGACGGCGTCGGCGACGCCGGAGCCGTCCGCGCGCTGGTGCTCCCAGCGGGCGCCCGGCTGCCAGGTGGAGACGTTGCGGTGGCCCCAGTAGAGGCCGGACTCGTCCGGATTGGTGAGCGCGTGCCAGACCCGTTGCGGGGTGGCGAGCAGGTAGGAGACGTGGCGGTAGGCGGGGACGGCCATGCGCTCACCCCTCGGCCGCGTCGAGCAGCTGCCGGATGTCGATCCTGCGCATGGTCAGCATGGCCCGGGTCACCCGGGCGGCCTTCTCCCGGTCCGGGTCGGCGATCAGGTCGATCAGGATGCGCGGGGTGATCTGCCAGGAGAGGCCCCAGCGGTCCTTGAGCCAGCCGCACTGGCTCTCCTGGCCGCCGCCCTCCAGCAGCGCCGCCCAGAGCCGGTCCACCTCCGCCTGGTCGTCGCAGTGCACCTGGAGCGAGACCGCCTCGGTGAACGGGAAGACCGGGCCGCCGTTGAGGGCGACGAAGGGGCGGCCGTCGAGTTCGAAGGCGACGGTCACCACCGTGCCGGGCGTGCCGGGGCCCGCCTCGGTGTAGTGGGTGACGCCGGTGATCCGCGAGTTCGGGACGACCGAGGTGTAGTAGCGGGCGGCCTCCTCGGCCTGGTCGTCGTACCAGAGGCATGGGGTGATCTGCTGCATGGAGCCGACGGTAGCGGCGGGCCCGGGCCGGGCGGCCGCGCCACGGCCGGGGGTCACCGGTTCGGCGCCCCCGGGCCGCGGCGCGGGCCGGGGGCGCCGGTGGCTCAGTGCACCCAGCCCGCGTAACGGCGGGTGAAGCGCTGGCCGGTGGCGGCGGTGACCAGCACGTCGTAGCGGCCCTGCCTGTCCAGCGGCCAGGTGAGGTTCGTCTGCTTGCCGGGCCGCACCCAGACGGTCTGCGCGGTGCCCGCGAAGTCGTTCGGCGCGACGGAGAAGCAGACGTCGGTCATGCCGTCGTTGACCAGCTGGAGGGTGAGCCGGCCGGACTTGGCGAGGTCGGCGGTCACGATCGGGATGCCGACGTCGTTCTGGCCCTCCGGGACGCTCGCGCTGCCCGCGCCGTCGCGGATCACGGTGCCGGCGAAGCGGCGGACGAAGCCGTCCGGGCCGTGCACGGTGAAGTCGTAGCGGCCGTTGGTCGCCGCGGCCTCCCAGACGTACGTCGCCGAGGCGCCCGGCGCCACCGTGAAGGGCGTGCCGGCGAACGGCAACGCGATGTTCGGGTAGACGGTGTACGGGAAGGCGACGGCGCCGTCGTTGCTCATCGTGCAGGTGACCCGGCCGGTGCGGCGGTCCACCTCGGCCTCGGCCCAGGGCTGGTACGGCAGATGGCGGTGCGGGCGCTCGCCGCGCTCCTGGACCGGCATCGACTGGGTGCCGACGGCCGGGAGTTGCACGCCCGGCAGCTTCGTCCCGGCGTCGGCCCTGGCCATCAGGGCGTTGGTGTCGGGGAGTTGCGGGATCGAGTGGTCGGGCGCCGCGAAGTCGAAGCAGCTGGTGAGGTCGCCGCAGACGGCGCGACGCCAGGCGGAGATGTTGGGCTCGGCGACGCCGGTCACCTGCTCCATGAAGCGCAGTACCGAGGTGTGGTCGAAGACCTGGGAGTTGACCCAGCCGCCGCGCGACCAGGGCGAGATGACCCAGAGCGGCACCCGGTTGCCGAGGCCGATGGCGCGGCCCTGGGTGAACTCCTCGGGCGTGCCGGGCTCGGGGGTGGGCGGCACCATGTGGTCGAAGTAGCCGTCGTTCTCGTCGTACATCACCAGGAAGACGGTGTGCCGCCACACGTCCGGGTTGGACATCAGCGACTGCAGGGCCTGGTTGACCCAGTGCGCGCCGTACGCCGGGCCCGCCTCGGGGTGCTCGGAGAACAGGTAGGGGGCGACCAGCCAGGAGACGGTCGGCAGGGTGCCGTCCTTGCAGTGCGCGTCGAAGGCCGCCGGGTCGAACTTCGTCATCGCGTTGAGGTAACGCGGGTCGTCCTCGGGGAAGTGGTGGAACTGCTTGAAGTAGGAGAGCGCGTTGTCGTCGTAGTCGCCGGTGCGGTCGTCCTTGCTGGGGTTGTGGTAGACCCGCCAGCTCACGCCGGCCTGCTGGAGGCGCTCGGCGTAGGTGGTCCAGTCGGCGACGGGGTTGTCGGTGACCGGTGTGTTGTCGATCCAGGGGCCGGTGGTACCGTCGCGGCCGGGGCCGGCGGTCCCGGTCCACAGGTAGAGCCGGTTGGGGTCGGTCGGGCCGGCGAGCGAGGTGAAGTAGGCGTCGCAGAGGGTGAAAGCGTCGGCCAGCGCGTACTGGTAGGGGATGTCCTCACGGGTGAAGTAGCCCATGGTGCGCTCGCCCTTGGCGGCGATCCACTTGTTCATCGCGCCGTTGTTGATGGCCTGGTGGCCGGTGGCCCAGTCGTGCGGCAGGCCGCCGGCGTTCTGCGCGTTGTACTTCGAGGTGTCCATCCGGTACGGCAGCATCACGTTGCCGTCGCTGCGGCGCGGGTCGGGCTGGCGGAACACGTCGGTGCCGTCGGGGAACTGCAACGCCTGCTTGTCGCCGAAGCCGCGCACACCGCCGAGGGTGCCGAAGTAGTGGTCGAAGCTGCGGTTCTCCTGCATCAGCACCACGACGTGCCGGACGTCCTTGATGGTGCCGGTGAGCCGGGCCGGGGCGGAGGCGGGGGCGGCCTGGGCCGGGGCGGCGGGCAGGCCGGTCAGGGCGGCGGCGCCGGCGGCCGCGGTGGCGCCGACGAAGGTGCGGCGGGAAAGGTCGGACATCGCGAACTGGCCTTTCAGAGCTGGAAGGTGGCGACCGCGGCGGCGGTGTCGGAGGGCCACTGGTTGGCGGCGAGGGCGACCGGGTCGGCGGCGGTGGCCGGCCAGTCGGCGACCAGGGTGTGCGCCTCGACCAGCTTCAGCCGGCCGCGGTAGAACACGTAGTCGATCCGGTCCTGTGGCTCGGCCTTGCCGGCGGCGCGCTGCTTGCGGACCGGCGACCAGGTGGTGCCCGGCGCCTTGGCCGGGTCCCGGTTCTCCTCGCGGTAGGTGTCGGTGAGCCCGGCGGCCTGGAGCACCGCGGTGACCGGCCAATCGAGCGCCCCGACGCCGCTGTGCGCGGCGGCGGTGGCGGCCGTCCAGTCCAGGTGGGACAGCGAGGACAGCCCGCCGGCCAGGACCACCGGCACGCCGGCGGCGGCGTCGGCCTGTACGGCGGCGGCCAGCGCCCTGGCCTGCCGGAGGCGGACGGAGGCGTTCTCGGCGGCGGTGATCTGCGCGGCGGTGCGCCCGTCCTGGGCGGCGTACGGGCCGTAGTCGGCCTCGTCCAGGTGCGCGCTCCAGACGCGCACGGCGCGTCCGCCCGGCAGTTGCACGCTCGCCGCGGCGGCGGGCAGGTCGGGCGTCGGCGCGGTGACGGCGGTCAGCGGGTAGCGGCTGAGGATGCCGACGCTGCCGGCGCTCTGGTGGGCGTACCAGCCGAGGGCGTCGGCGAGGGTCCTCGCGGCCGTGCCGGCCGTCTCCTGGAGCGCCAGCACGTCCAGGCCCTGGGCCAGCACGACGCGCAGCTGCTTCTCGACCGCGTCGGTGAAGGCGGAGCCCGCGTCGGCGAGGTTCCAGCTCGCCACCTTGAGGCGCGGCGCGGCGGCCGGATCGGCGACCGGGAGCAGCACGGTGAGGGTGTCGGTGGCGCCGGTGGTGTCCTTGACCCCGACGAGCAGCACCTCCGGGGTGCGCGGCGCCTTGCCGGCCGGCGCGGTGCCGGTGACGGTGCCGTCGACGGCAACCGTCAGCCAGCCCGGGCCGGAGACCTTGCGGAAGGCCGCGCCGCTGGCCGGGTTGCCGGCGGGGCGCGACCAGAGGCCGCCGAGCTTGACCGTGACGGCCCCGCCCGGGGCCACCGGGGTGGCGGCGAAGGCGTCGACGACGGCGTGCGGGCGGAGCACGGCGGGCTTGGGGCGGAAGGTGAAGGGCTCGGTACTGGCGAGGACGCCGTAGCCGTCCTTGGCGAGCAGGTAGGCGGTGTACGGGCCGCCGGTGAGCGCGGAGGTGTCGAGCTGGACGTCGCCGGCGGTGCCCGGGGTGTACTTCCAGAGCAGCGAGCCGCCGTTGCCCGGCCGGCGGGCGCCGTCGTAGATGCCGACCCAGTTCTTGGGGTCGGGGGCGTCGGTGGTCCAGTGGAAGGTGAGGCGGTCGCCCTCGAAGGGGTTGTTCGACGGCGTGGACGGGTTGGACGGGTTGGACGGAGCGATGGTCAGGGTGCTGCCGGTGGCCACGGATGTCCTGTCCGCCGCTCGGGCACCGGGCCGCCGGGGGGGGTACCGGACCGGTGCCGTCCGCGGCTGCTGACGGAGGCTGGGAGGAGGAGCCCCATCGACAGTTGGCTGTACAACTGCGGGGCGTGGCCCATTCATCCGAAGGTCAGCGACCGGGACGTGAACGAAACGTGACGCAATGTCGGGAGGTTCGGGAACTGTGGCGCCGGGGCAGCCGGGTGCCGTGGATCAGTCCAGGCCGCGGGCGTCGCGCAGGCGTCGGGAGAACGCCGCCGGGTCGACCAGCGGGCCCGGGTAGCCGGCCGGGCGCCGGTCCAGCAGCCACGGCCGGTGCACCGCCCGCCCCGGGACGTGCGCCAGCTCCGGGACCCAGCGCCGGACGTAGGCGCCGTCCGGATCGAGCCGGTCGGCCTGCGCCAGCGGGTTGAGCACCCAGTTCGGCCGGGTGTCCGTCCCGGTGCCCGCCACCCACTGCCAGTTGAGCTGGTTGTTGGCGAGGTCCCCGTCCACCAGCAGCCGCAGGAAGTGGCGCGCCCCGATCCGCCAGTCCCGGTAGAGGGTCTTGGTGAGGAAGGAGGCGGTGACCAGCCGGGCCCGGTTGTGCATCCAGCCCTCGTGGGCGAGCTGGCGCATCCCGGCGTCGACCAGCGGGATGCCGGTGCGCCCGGCGCGCCAGGCGGCGCACTCCTCGTCGTCCTCCGGCAGCCAGTGGTCACCCCGGTCGCGGTAGGCGTGCCGGGCGGCCTGCGGGCGGGCGGCGAGCACCTGGTGGTGGAAGTCGCGCCAGACCAGCTGGCGGACGAACGCCTCGGCACCGTCGCCGCCGTGCCGCAGCGCCCCGGCCGCCAGCTCGGTGGCGGACAGGCAGCCGAAGTGCAGGTACGGCGAGAGGCGCGAGGTGGCGTCGGCCGCGAGGTCGTCGTGCAGGTCGGCGTAGCGGTCGAGGTCGTGGCGCTGGTAGCCGCGCCAGAGCCGCCGGCCGGCCCGCTCGCCGCCCGGCGGGAGCGCGGGCGAGTCCGGCCGCGCGGTGGGGACGGGCTCGCTCACGATGCCGTCCGGCGTGCGCAGGCTCCCCGGCGGGCGGTGGACCGTCCGGCGGGGCGCCTGCGACCAGGCGCGGAAGTACGGGGTGAAGACGGCGTAGTGGTCCTTGCCCGCGGGGGTCACCGCGCCGGGGACGACGGCGGTGAGCGAGCCGTCGTGGACGTGCAGGCGGTCGCCGAGCGCGGCGCGCAGCGCCTGTTCGCGGCGCTGGGCGAAGGCGCTCACGCCGGCGGCGACGTGCACCGAGGCGGCGTGCAGTTCGGCCGCGAGCCGGGCGGTGGCGGGGGCGGCGGGTCCGCGGCGCAGTACCAGCCGGCCGCCGAGCGGGCGCAGCGAGGCGTCCAGGTCGGCGAGGCAGCCGGCGAGGAAGGCCGCGCGGTTGGGCGCGGCGAAGCCGGTGGCGGCGATCTCCGGGTCCAGGACGAAGACCGGGACGACCTCGTCGGCGGCGGCGCGGGCGGCGTGCAGCACGGGGTTGTCGTGCAGGCGGAGGTCCTGGGTGAGCAGGGCGATGGCGAGAGTCATGGAGCGACGAGCCTGGCACGGCCGGGGCCCGCGCGGGGTGCGGCACGCAAACGGCGGGGGCGCGCGCCGTAGCGGCACGCGCCCCCGCCGGGGGTACGGGGTCCGAAGCCCGGGCTCAGAAATTGTTGGGTAATTGATCAACTGCGTGCAGTGATGCGTTGGCGGTGATCTTCGCGGACGTGGCGGGCGCGCATATAACCCCCCGGTTTGTGTTTTGGGGGCAGCCCGCCGAACAAGATGTGTGTTTTTAAAAAAAGTAGCGGGCGGCGGGAGGGTGGG
>NZ_JBHVGL010000007.1:0-97284 GCF_042800875.1 Kitasatospora sp. NPDC057595
ACGCCCGGTTACATTCCGAACCCGGAAGCTAAGCCTCACAGCGCCGATGGTACTGCAGGGGGGACCCTGTGGGAGAGTAGGACGCCGCCGAACAATTCTTCTGAGAAGCCCCTGCCGGGGATACCGGCAGGGGCTTTTCGCATTTCCGGGTCAGAGGGCGAGCTTGAATCCGATGTGCGAGGGAACGAAGCCGAGGCGCTCGTAGAAGCGGTGCGCGTCGGTGCGGGTGGCGTCGGAGGTGAGCTGGACCAGGTCGGCGTCCAGCGCGCGGGAGCGGTCGATCGCCCACCGGATCAGGTCGGTGCCGAGGCCGGTGCCGCGTTCGTCGGCGTGGATGCGGACGGCTTCGATGACGGTGCGGGTCGAACCCTTGCGGGCGAGGCCCGGGACGACGGTCAGTTGGAGGGTGCCGATCGTCCGGCCGGCGCGTTCCGCGACCACGAGGTGCTGGTGCGGGTCGGCGTCGATGCGCGTGAGAGCGGTGCGGTAGGGGGTCAGGTCGTCGGGGCTTTCGCGGGTCGCGCCGAGCGGATCGTCGGCGAGCATGGCGACGATGGCCGGGAGGTCGTCCTCGGTCGCCCGGCGGATGATCAGATCGTTCATGGGCACACCCTAGAAGGCCCTGGAGGCCCCTTGGGCGTGATCGGGCGTCATGTGCCGGTCGGCGGGCTGGTGATGACCGCGAAAACGGCTCCCTGCGGGTCGACGAGCTGGCCGAGGCGGCCGACGCCGTGGACGTCCATGGCGGGGATCCGGACGGTGGCCCCGAGGCGCTCCGCGGTGGCGAGGCGCGCGTCGACGTCGGGCACCTCGAAGTAGGGGAGCCAGTGCGAGGAGGTGCCGGCGGCGGTCTGCTCGGGGCCGAGCTGCATGATGCCGCCGTGGGCGTCCTCCGTGCCGCCGCCGGGCGGGGTGAGGACGGTGTACTGGAGTTCGCCGCCGACCGGGACGTCCTGTTCCTGCCAGGCGAAGACCGCGCGGTAGAAGGCCTTGGACGCCTCGGCGTCGACGCTGTAGCACTCCGTCCAGCAGAGGCTGCCGGGCTCGGTGACGGTGTCCAGGCCGTGCACGTCCTGCGGCTGCCAGATCGCGAAGTCGGCGCCGGTGGGGTCGGTGTAGCCGGCCATCCGGCCGCTGGTGAACACGTTGAACGGGGCGAAGCGGACCCGGCCGCCGGCCTCGCGGACCAGGGCCGTCGTGCGGTCGGCGTCCAGGGTGCAGAAGTAGACGGTCCAGGCGGGGGCGGCGTGGGTGTCGGTGAACGGTCCGAGCGCGGCGACGGTCCGGCCGTCCTGCTGGAAGAACCCGTAGCCGCCGGCCTCGGGACCGGCCGAGGCGTAGGTCCAGTCGAACACCGAGGTGTAGAAGCCGACCGAGGCCTCGGTGTCGGGGCTGGTGAGGTCGAGCCAGTTGGGTGAGCCGGGACGGAAGGCGGTGGTGAGCATGGTGTGCTGCCCTTCGACGACGTGCCTGGCCCCTCCCTCGTCCTTCCAGCGTGGCACTCGGGCCCCCGGTGTCGCACCCGGACGGTACGGTGCGTAGCGGAAGTCGTCCCGCGCGGTGAAGGGGGCCCGGTGGCCAGGCAGACAGGGGCACGGACCGCCACCGGCGGCACCGCGCAGGCGGCCGCGCCGCCGCGCCAGCTCGCCCAGGTCGAGGGTGTGCTGGAACGGATCACCTACGCCAACGAGGAGACCGGCTACACGGTGGCCCGGGTGGACACCGGGCGGGGCGGCAACGACCTGCTGACGGTGGTGGGCGCGCTGCTCGGGGCGCAGCCGGGCGAGTCGCTGCGGCTGCACGGCCGGTGGGGGTCGCATCCGCAGTACGGGAAGCAGTTCGTGGTGGAGAACTACACCACGGTGCTGCCGGCGACGGTGCAGGGCATCCAGCGGTACCTGGGGTCGGGGCTGATCAAGGGGATCGGGCCGCGGTTCGCGGAACGGATCGTGGAGCGGTTCGGGGTGGACACCCTGGAGGTGATCGAGAACGAGCCGGGCCGGCTGATCGAGGTGCCGGGGCTCGGTCCCAAGCGGACCAAGAAGATCGCGGCCGCGTGGGAGGAGCAGAAGGCCATCAAGGAGGTGATGGTCTTCCTGCAGGGGGTCGGGGTCTCGACGTCGCTGGCTGTACGGATCTACAAACAGTACGGGGACGGCTCGATCGGGGTGGTGAAGAACGAGCCGTACCGGCTGGCGTCGGACGTCTGGGGCATCGGCTTCCTCACCGCGGACCGGATCGCGCAGGCCGTCGGCATCCCGCACGACAGTCCGGAGCGGGTGAAGGCGGGGCTGCAGTACGCGCTGTCGCAGAGCAGCGACCAGGGGCACTGCTACCTGCCCGAGGAGCGGCTGATCGCGGACGGCGTGAAGCTGCTCCAGGTGGACGTGGGGCTGGTGATCGACTGCCTGGCGGAGCTGGTGGCCGTGGAGGGGGTGGTGCGCGAGCAGGTGCCGGGGGACGACGGCCGGCCGATCACGGCGGTGTACCTGGTGCCGTTCCACCGGGCGGAGATCTCGCTGGCGAACCAGTTGCTGCGGCTGCTGCGGGCGGACACCGACCGGATGCCGTGGTTCGCGGACGTGGACTGGCCGGCGGCGCTGGCCTGGCTGGCGCGGCGGACGGGGGCGGAACTGGCGCCGGAGCAGGAGCAGTCGGTGCGGCTGGCGCTGACCGAGAGGGTCGCGGTGCTGACCGGCGGGCCGGGGTGCGGCAAGTCGTTCACCGTGAAGTCGATCGTGACGCTGGCGCTGGCGAAGCGGGCCAAGGTGGTGCTGGCGGCGCCGACCGGGCGGGCGGCGAAGCGGCTGTCGGAGCTGACCGGGGTGGAGGCCTCGACGGTGCACCGGCTGCTGGAGCTGCGGCCGGGCGGGGACGCCGCGTACGACCGGGACCGGCCGCTGGACGCGGACCTGGTGGTGGTCGACGAGGCGTCGATGCTGGACCTGATCCTGGCGAACAAGCTGGTCAAGGCGGTCGCGCCGGGGGCGCACCTGCTGTTCGTGGGGGACGTGGACCAGCTGCCCTCGGTGGGGGCGGGCGAGGTGCTGCGGGACCTGCTGGCCGAGGGCGGGCCGATCCCGTCGGTGCGGCTGACCCGGATCTTCCGGCAGGCCCAGCAGTCGGGCGTGGTGACCAACGCGCACCGGATCAACGAGGGCCTGCCGCCGCTGACCGAGGGCCTGCCCGACTTCTTCCTGTTCGCCGAGGACGACGCGGAGCGGGCGGCGGGGCTGACGGTGGACGTGGTGGCGCGCCGGATCCCGCAGAAGTTCGGCTACGACGCCCGGCGGGACGTGCAGGTCCTGGCGCCGATGCACCGGGGCCCGGCCGGGGCGGGGAACCTCAACACGCTGCTGCAGGCGGCGGTGACGCCGGCCCGGGAGGGGCTGGCGGAGCGGCGGTTCGGCGGGCGGACGTTCCGGGTGGGGGACAAGGTCACGCAGGTCCGCAACAACTACGACAAGGGGCGGAACGGGGTCTTCAACGGCACAGTGGGAGTGGTCACGTCCCTCAGCGCGGACGACCAGCGCCTGACGGTGCTGACGGACGAGGACGAGGAGGTGCCCTACGACTTCGACGAGCTGGACGAGTTGGCGCACGCCTACGCGGTCACGATCCACCGGTCGCAGGGGAGCGAGTACCCCGTGGTGGTGATTCCGGTCACCATGTCCGCGTGGACGATGCTCCAGCGAAATCTGCTCTACACAGCGGTGACCAGGGCCCGAAAACTGGTCGTGCTGGTCGGGTCACGGAAAGCGATCGGGCAGGCGGTTCGCAGCGTCAGCGCAGGTCGGAGGCATGCGGCGCTGGACCACCGGCTTGCGTCTGGATGATTCTCCAAGGGATGGTTGCCTCTATTGTTCTCTTGACGTGAAGAGATTTACGGCAGAGCCTGGTGGGGTGCCGATCTTGTCCGGTTCGTACCGGCGGCGGCGGCAGGTTTTGTAGGGGCGGGCCCTTTCGGGTCACCCCGGGTGCGCGGCTGTCCGCCGGATGGGGGATGGTAGAGACAGTCAGGGCACCTTGGAAGAGGATTCATTTCGTCGGTGAGGAAGACGTGAGCGACAACTCGGTAGTACTGCGGTACCAGGACGGCGAGTACGAATACCCCGTCGTCGAGAGCACTGCGGGCAACGCCGGCTTCGACATCTCGAAGCTGCTCCCGCAGACCGGCCTGGTCACCCTGGACAACGGCTTCGGCAACACCGCCGCCTACAAGTCCGCGATCACTTTCGTGGACGGTGACAACGGCATCCTGCGGTACCGCGGTTACCCGATCGAGCAGCTCGCCGCCAAGGGTGACTTCATCGAGACCGCGTACCTGCTGATCAACGGCGAGCTCCCGGACTCCGAGCAGCTCGCGCAGTTCAACCGCGAGATCACCCAGCACACCCTGCTGCACGAGGACGTCAAGCGCTTCTTCCAGGGCTTCCCCCGGGACGCGCACCCGATGGCGATGCTGTCCTCGGTGGTCGGCGCGCTGTCGACGTTCTACCCGGAGAGCCACAACCCGTTCGACGCGGCCCAGCGCCACCTGTCGACGGTCCGCCTGCTGGCGAAGCTCCCGACCATCGCGGCGTACGCGTACAAGAAGGCGATGGGCCAGCCCTTCGTCTACCCGCGCAACGACCTGAGCTACGTCGAGAACTTCCTGCGGATGACCTTCGCGGTCCCGGCCGAGGACTACGAGCTCAACCCGGTCATCGTCAACGCCCTGGACAAGCTGCTGATCCTGCACGCGGACCACGAGCAGAACTGCTCGACCTCCACCGTGCGCCTGGTCGGCTCCAGCCACGCCAACCTGTTCGCGTCGATCTCGGCGGGCATCTCGGCGCTGTGGGGCCCGCTGCACGGCGGCGCCAACCAGGCCGTGCTGGAGATGCTGGAGAGCATCCAGAAGGACGGCGGCGACGTCGACGCCTTCATCACGAAGGTGAAGAACAAGGAAGCCGGCGTCAAGCTGATGGGCTTCGGCCACCGGGTCTACAAGGCGTTCGACCCGCGTGCCGCCCAGGTGAAGCTGCTCGCCCACGAGGTGCTGGGCCAGCTCGGCAAGTCCGACGAGCTGCTCGACATCGCGCTCAAGCTGGAGGAGCACGCGCTCAAGGACGACTTCTTCGTCTCGCGCAAGCTCTACCCGAACGTGGACTTCTACACCGGTCTGATCTACCGGGCGATGGGCTTCCCGACCAGCATGTTCACCGTGCTGTTCGCCCTCGGCCGGCTGCCGGGCTGGATCGCCCACTGGCACGAGATGATCAAGGACCCGACCAGCCGGATCGGCCGTCCGCGCCAGATCTACACCGGCACCGCGATCCGCGACTACGTCGAGATCGACGCCCGCTGACGCCGTGCACCCGCACTGACGCCATGCGCACGCCCTGACACCGTGCCACGAGGGCCCGGCCGCACTCCTGCGGCCGGGCCCTCGCGCTTCTCCACCTCAACGTCCGGCGCACGACTCCGGGGGCGGCGGTGGACCGGGAACGGCCGCTCAAAGCGTTCCCGGTCCCGCCACACCCCGGCGTCGTGCGCGAAGGCCGCCAACTGTCGGCGACCGACCCGGGGCCCGCCGGAGCCCCGTCGGCGGCAGCGGTGGTCATGCGTCGACGCTGTGCCGTTCGCCACGTCTCCGCCCACCGAAAAACTGCCGCACTACCAACCTAAGACGTATCAGCGTGTGAGAAGTTACGCCGGGGGGGTGTGAGCTGCCTCTCGCCACGCTCCGTGTGCGTGCCGTGCCGCCCCCATACCACACCTTCCACCGGCGGCGACGTCACCCTCCCCGCAGTCACGGCAACCGAGCGTGATAGGAATCGTGGCATTCCGGTACGGACCGTCGCGCACCTTGCAGCGTGGCGGCGGAGCTGGGGAGGGAGTGCGCAGATGACCAGGAACGTGGTTGTCACCGGCGGTGGCACGGGGATCGGGTACGAGGTGGCACGACGGTTCGCCGAGGCGGGCGAACAGGTCGTGATCGTCGGCCGACGGCGGGTGGTGCTGGAGGACGCCGCCGCGGCGCTCGGACCGAACGTGACCCCGCTGGTCTGTGACCTCGCCGACCCGGACGCCGTGGAGGCCGCGCTGGCCGACCTGCCGGAGCGGATCGACGTGCTGGTGAACAACGCGGGCAGCCGGGAGACCGTGATCGGCGCCGGGCCGCACGCCCTGCTGGCCCGCTGGCGCGGGGACTTCGAGCGCAACGTGCTGACCGTGGTCCTGCTCACCGAGTCGATCCGCGACCGGCTCACCCCCGGCTCCGGCCGGGTGGTCACCATCAGCTCGATCGCCGCCCTGCGCGGGGCCGGCTCGTTCGGGGCGGCGAAGGCCTCGCTGCACGCCTGGAACCACTTCCTCGCCGCCCAGCTCGGCACCTCGGGCATCACCGCCAACATCGTGGCGCCCGGGACGGTGGCGGGCACCGAGTTCTTCGGGCCGCGGCTGGACGAGGCGGAGGTCTCCCGGCGGTCCGCCCGGACGCTGCTCGGGCGGATCGGGGAGACCGGCGAGGTGGCGGCGGCGGTGCACTTCCTGGCCTCGCCGGAGGCCGGGTTCATCACCGGCGAGATCCTGCACTGCAACGGCGGCGAGCTGCTCGGCCGCTGAGCCGGGGCGGACGCCCGCAGGGCCCGTACCGCACGCGCGGTACGGGCCCTGCGGGTCCGGAGGGTGCACCAGGTGCCGGGGCGCCCCGGGTCAGGCGGCCCGGAAGCGGCGCAGCCGCAGGCTGTTGGTGAGCACGAAGACCGAGGAGAAGGCCATCGTGGCACCGGCGATCATCGGGTTGAGCAGGCCGGCGGCGGCCAGCGGGATCGCCGCCACGTTGTAGCCGAAGGCCCAGAAGAGATTGCCCTTGATGGTGCCGAGGGTCCTGCGGGAGAGCCGGATGGCGTCGGCGGCCGAGCGCAGGTCGCCGCGGACCAGGGTGAGGTCACCCGCCTCGATGGCGGCGTCGGTGCCGGTGCCCATGGCGAGGCCGAGGTCGGCCTGGGCGAGCGCGGCGGCGTCGTTGACGCCGTCGCCGACCATCGCGACGATCCTGCCCTCGGTCTGGAGGATCTCGACGGTGGCCACCTTGTCCGCGGGCAGCACCTCGGCGTACACGTCCTCGGCCGGGATGCCGACCTCGGCGGCGACCGCCTCGGCGACCAGCCGGTTGTCACCGGTGAGCAGCACCGGCCGCAGGCCGAGGGCGCGCAGTTCGGCGATGGCCTCGGCGCTGGTGGGCTTGACCGCGTCGGCGACCTCCAGGACGGCCCGGGCCGCACCGTCCCAGCCGACCGCGACGGTGGTCCGTCCGGCGGCCTCGGCGGCGCGCTTGGCCCCGGCGAGCGCGGCGGGCAGCGGCAGGCCGTGCTCGGCGAGCAGGGACTCCCGGCCGGCGAGCACCCGGTGGCCCTCGACGTCGCCCCGCACGCCCAGGCCGGGGACGTTCTCGAAGCCCTCGACGGCGGGCAGGGTGCCGAGCTTCTCGGCGGCCGCGCCGGCGACGGCGGCGGCGATCGGGTGCTCGGAGGCGTGCTCCAGGGCGCCGGCCAGGCGCAGTGCCTGCTCCTCGGTGACGCCCTCGGCGGTCCGTACGGCGAGCAGGGTCATCCGGCCGGTGGTGACGGTGCCGGTCTTGTCCAGGACGACGGTGTCGACCCGGCGGGTGTTCTCCAGCACCTCGGGGCCCTTGATCAGGATGCCGAGCTGGGCGCCGCGGCCGGTGCCGACCATCAGGGCGGTCGGGGTGGCCAGGCCGAGGGCGCACGGGCAGGCGATGATCAGCACCGCGACGGCGGCGGTGAACGCCTCGGTGGCGCTGTCGGCGGTCAGCAGCCAGACGATCAGGGTGCCGATCGCGATGAGGATCACCACGGGCACGAAGACGGCGGAGATCCGGTCGGCGAGCCGCTGGGCGGCGGCCTTGCCGCTCTGCGCCTCCTCGACGAGCGCGGCCATCCGGGCGAGCCGGGTGTCGGCGCCCACCAGGGTCGCCTCGACCACCAGCCGGCCGCCGGCGTTGACGGTGGCGCCGGTGACGGTGTCGCCGACGGCGACCTCCACCGGGACCGACTCGCCGGTCAGCATCGAGGCGTCGACGGCCGAGGCGCCCTCGACGACCACGCCGTCGGTGGCGATCTTCTCCCCGGGGCGGACCACGAACCGCGTCCCGACGGTGAGGTGCCCGACGGGCAGCCGCACCTCGCGGCCGCCCTGCAGCACGGCGACGTCCTTGGCGCCGAGGTCCAGCAGGGCGTGCAGAGCGGCCCCGGCGCGGCGCTTGGAGCGGGCCTCCAGGTAGCGGCCCAGCAGGATCAGCACGGTGACGGCGGAGGCCGTCTCCAGGTAGAGCATGGACGAGGCGTCGGTGTCGCCGACCGAGAACGAGAACTCGTGCCGCATGCCGGGCATGCCGGCCTCGCCCCAGAACAGGGCCCAGAAGGACCAGCCGAAGGCGGCCAGGGTGCCGAGCGAGACCAGGGTGTCCATGGTCGCGGCGCCGTGCTTGAGGTTGGTCCAGGCGGCGCGGTGGAACGGCAGGCCGCCGTAGACCACGACGGGGCCGGTGAGGGCGAAGGCCAGCCACTGCCAGTTGGTGAACTGGAGGGCGGGGACCATCGACCAGAGGACCACCGGGAGGCTGAGCACGGCGCTGACGAGCAGTCGGTCGAGCAGCGGGTCGGCCGGCTGCGGGTGGGCGGCGCCGGCGGGGGCCTCGGCCGGGGCGACGGGTACCGGCGGCGGGGGGAGTTCGGCGGTGTAGCCGGTGTTCTCCACGGTGGCGATGAGGTCGGCCACGGTGACGTCCGGCGTGAACTCGACCCTGGCCTTCTCGGTGGCGTAGTTGACGGTCGCCTCGACGCCGGCCATCCGGTTGAGCTTCTTCTCGATCCGGGCGGCGCAGGCGGCGCAGGTCATGCCGCCGATCTGGAGTTCGACGCGCTCGCGGACCGCGGTGGGGTCCTCCTGGCCGGCTATGGCGGTCGCCGCGTCCGGGGAGGTGGAGCCCGAGGTGGAGGTGCTCATGTGCTGATCAGCTCCTAGGGGAGGGCACGGCGGGGGCGGGGTTCGCCGGGCCCCCGCCGCGCGGCGGGGGCTCTCAGGCGGCGCGGCCGACCAGCTCGTAGCCGGCCTCGTCGACGGCGGCGCGCACCTGCTCGTCGTCCAGCGGGGCCGCGGCGAAGACGGTGACGGTGCCGGCCTTGGCGTCGGCGGAGACCTCGGTGACGCCGTCGAGGGCGGAGAGCTCCTTGCTGACCGAACTCTCGCAGTGTCCGCAGCTCATGCCGGTGACGGTGTAGGTGATGGTGCTGGACATCGTGGCCTCCGCAAGGTCGGTACGGCCGCGAGCGTACGCCCGGGCCCGGCTGATAACCACACCATACCCCTAAGGGGTATTCCGTAGGGGTACGGATGGTGTGGTGTGGATCGCATTCCGGTTGGCGCTCGGGTGTCGCCCGGGCCTCGGCCGGTGCGCGCTCCGAGAGCAGAGCGTAGGCGCCCGGACACGCCGCGCTCGAAACCGCGCCGTGACATGGGCGGATTCGGGCGCCGGGAGGGGCCGGGAGGGTCCCTGGGGCACGAAGGGGCCGGGGGTGCGGCGGTGGGCGTACCGCTCGTCCGTTATGTTCGATATGTGTCACCGATCCGCCGTGCCCAGTCGCCGTCCGTCCCGACCGGCGTCGGGCAGCCACCGGCCAGGCGGCGCAGCGCGCTGCTCGCCGTCGACCTGCTCGACCTCCCGTTCTGGCGCCGGGCCACTCCCGCGCTGATCGCGATCGTGCTGGTCGGGATCGCCGACCTGTACTCCGGCCAGGACCGCTACCTCGCGCCGCTGATGACCGTCGTCCCCAGCATCGCGGCGCTCACCCTGAGACCGCTCGAACTGCTCGGCGTCTGCTCGGTCGGCCTGCTCACCGTCTTCGGCCTCAGCCACTACGACCAGGTCGACAACATCAACGACGTCCGCTTCCTGTGGGGCGCGATGGTCAGCTACCTGCTGCTCTCGGTGTTCTCCGCCTGGGTCGCCAGGATCCGGATGCGCCGGGCCGCCGCCTACGCCGCGGTCAGCTCCGTCGCGGAGGCCGCGCAGCGCGCGCTGCTGCGGCTGCCCGGCCCGGTCGTCGGGCCGCTGCACCTCGCGGTGCGGTACGTCTCCGCCGCCGACGCCTCCAGGATCGGCGGGGACCTCTACTCCGTCCTGGAGACGCCGCACGGCACCCGGGTCGCGGTCGGCGACGTGCGCGGCAAGGGGCTCGGCGCGGTGCAGACCGCCGCCGTGGTGCTCGGCGCCTTCCGGGAGGCCGCGTACGACGAGGCCGGGCTGCGCGGGGTGGCCGCCCGGATCGAGGCCAGCGTCGAGCGGCACGTGCCGGACGGCGAGTTCACCACCGCGCTGTTCGCCGAGTTCCGCCGGCCCGGCGTGGTGCAGCTGCTCCAGTACGGGCACGTGCCGCCGATCCGGGTGGACCCGGACGGCCGGGTGCACGTCCTGGACGCGCCCGACCCCTGGGTGCCGCTCGGCCTGGGCCGGCTGGCCCACGGCGAACCGAGCACCTGGGACCAGCCGTTCGGGACCGACGACGTGCTCGTGCTCTGCACGGACGGCGTGATCGAGGCCAAGCACCGGCACAGCGGCGTGTTCTATCCGCTCGCCGAGCGGGTCGGCCCGCTGGTGCGGGGCGCGGCCCGCTCCGCGGCGGAGCTGGAGGCGGCGGTCGGGCGGGTCTACGCCGACCTGCTGGCGCACACCGGCGGCGAACTGCGGGACGACGCGCTGCTGCTGCTGATCACGCGTACGGACACGGCCTGAGACACGCGTCGGTCTCCCGGAAGCCCCACGCCCCGAGCCCCGTCGCCGTCAGGCGAGCGGGCGACCAGCAGCCTCGGCGAGGGCGCGGAAGAGCAGGGCGGTGGAGGTGGCGCCCGGGTCCTGGTGCCCGGTGCTGCGCGGGCCCAGGTAGGAGGCGCGGCCCTTGCGGGCCTGCAGCGGCACGGTCGCCAGGGCGCCCCGCTCGGCGCCCTCGGCCGCGGCCGCGGTGGCCTCCGGGAGGTCGGCGCCGGCGGCGACCGCCGCGCGGTAGGTGTCCAGGGCGGGCGTCCAGGCGTCCACGATGGTCTTGTCGCCGGGTTCGGCCTTGCCGAGCTCCCGCACCGCCCGCAGACCGGCCGCCAGCGCCTCGCCGAGCCCGGCCGCGTCGGCGGGTGCCTCGCCGGGCTGCGGCAGCGCGGCGCCGATCGCCCGGAACGCCTTGCCGTAGAGCGGGCCGGAGGCGCCGCCGACCTTGGAGATCAGCGTGGTGCCGGTCCTGGTCAGCAGTGCGCCGGGCCCGGCGGGGGCCGGGGCGTCCGGCGCGTCCAGGGCGGCCAGCACGGCGGTGAAGCCGCGCCGCAGGTTGCTGCCGTGGTCGCCGTCGCCGATCGCGGAGTCCAGCTCGGTGAGCCGCCCGTGCTCCCGCTCGACGGCGGCGGCCAGCGCGCGGACCCAGGCCTCGGCGAGGCGGGTGTCGACGTCCATGTCGGTGCTCCTGTCCGGCCTAGGCGCGCTTGAGGGCGGGGGTGTCCACGGGGGCGTCCCACAGTTCCAGCAGTGGGCCGTCGGCCTTGGCGAGGGTGAGCGAGAAGCCGGCCATGTCCAGGCTGGTCACATAGTTGCCGACCAGGCTGCGGGCCACCGTGATGCCCTGCTCGGCCAGTCGGGCGGCGACCTCGCCGAAGACGATGTACAGCTCCATCAGCGGTGTCGCGCCCAGGCCGTTGACCAGGGCGATCACCTCGTCGCCGGCGGTCAGGTCGTGGTCGGCGAGGACCGTCTCCACCACCTCGGCGACCAGCTCGCGGGCCGGGCGCAGCCGCTCCCGGCGCCGGCCGGGCTCGCCGTGGATGCCGACGCCGACCTCGATCTCGTCCTCGGCCAGCTCGAAGCCGGGCTTGCCCGCCGCCGGCACGGTCGCCGCGCTCAGCGCGATGGCGAAGGAGCGGGAGGCCGCGTTGACCCGCCGGCCGAGGGCGGCCACCTCGTCCAGCGGCGCGCCGCGCTCGGCCAGCGCGCCCGCGATCTTCTCCACCAGCACCGTCGCCCCGGTGCCGCGCCGTCCGGCCGTCCAGGTGGAGTCCTCCACGGCGACGTCGTCGTTGACCAGCACCGTGCGGACCTCGACGCCCTCCTCGGCGGCCAGCTCCGCGGCGAGTTCGAAGTTCATGACGTCGCCGGTGTAGTTCTTGACGACGAACACCACGCCGGCGCCGGAGTCCACGGCCTTGGCCGCGGCCAGCATCTGGTCCGGGACGGGGGAGGTGAACACCTCGCCGGGGCAGGCCGCGTCCAGCATGCCGGGCCCCACGAAGCCGCCGTGCAGCGGCTCGTGCCCGGACCCGCCGCCGGAGACCAGCGCCACCTTGGGCGCGGCCGGCCGCACGGCCCGGGTGATCACCCGGTTGGTGAGGTCCACCGCCAGCTCCGGATGGGCGGCGGCCACCCCGGCCAGCGCGTCCTCCAGGACGGTCTCCGCGTCGTTGATGAGCTTCTTCACGGCGTACGCGCTCCCCTCGGCAGACGGTGCTGCCCCGACGCTACGCCAGACGGGGGGCCGGGGCACGGAAACCGACACGCCGGAGTGACTCACCCGGCTGGAGCACACCCCCTAGGGTCGGCGGTATGAGTGGACACGTGGGCATCGTTCTGGTCTCGCACAGCGCGGCGCTGGCCGGCGGGTTGAAGGAGCTGCTGTCCGAGCTCGCCTCGGACGAGGTGCGGGTGGTGGTGGCCGCCGGGACCGAGGAGGGCGGGCTCGGGACCAGCTACGAGCTGATCGCGCGGGCCGTGGTCGAGGCGGACGGCGGCGCGGGGGTCGCCGTGCTGCCGGACCTCGGGAGTTCGGTGCTGACGGCGGTGACCGTGCTGGAGGACGAGCCGCGCCCCGGCGTGGTGCTGGTCGACGCGCCGTTCGTGGAGGGCGCGGTGGCCGCGGCGGTGACCGCCTCGACCGGGGCCCCGCTGGCCGAGGTGGTGGCGGCGGCCGAGGAGGCGCGCGGCTTCCGCAAGCTGTGACGGTTCACTTGGCGTCGGCGTAGCACTCCACCACGGCGGTGCTGAGCGGGAACCGCACCGGGGTGTCGCCGAAGACCAGCCGGCGGGCCTCGTCCGCCGCGGCGTCGACCACCGCCGCCACCTCGTCGGCCAGGTTGGCCGGGGTGTGCACCATCACCTCGTCGTGCTGGAAGAACACCAGGTGCGGGCGGTCGGCCGCGGTGGCCACCGGGAGCTCGGCGAGCCCGCGGCGCAGCGCGGCCAGCAGGGCGAGCGCCCAGTCGGCGGCGCTGGCCTGGACGACGAAGTTGCGGGTGAACCGGCCGCGGGCGCGGGCGGACCGGCCGCCGGCGTCACCCGCCGTCCCGGGTGCCTCGGTGAGGTCGAGGAAGTCGGCCGAGGCGGGCGGGCACGGGCGGCCCAGCCGGGAGGCGACCACGCCGCCGTCCTCGCCGGTGCGGGCGGCCGCCTCGACGTAGCCCATCGCGGCCGGGTAGCGGCTGCGCAGGGTGGTCAGCAGCGGGCCGATGTCGCCGCTGGTCTGGCCGTACATGGCGCCGAGCAGGCCGAGCTTGGCCTTGTCGCGGTCGCCCTGGAAGGCGGTGGCGGCCAGTGCCTCGTAAAGGTCGCCGCCGGCGGCGGTACGGGCCAGCCCGGCGTCCCCGGAGAGCGCAGCGAGCACCCGCGGCTCCAGCTGGGCGGCGTCGGCGACCACCAGCAGCCAGCCCGGGTCGGCGACCACGGCGCGGCGCAGGATGCGCGGGATCTGCAGCGCGCCGCCGCCCCGGCTGGCCCAGCGGCCGGAGACCACGCCGCCGACCACGTACTCGGGGCGGAACCGGCCGCCGCGGGCCCAGGCGTCCTGCCAGGCCCAGCCGTGTGCGACGTGGATCCGGGACAGCTCCTTGTAGCGGACCAGCAGCCGGGCCGCCGGGTGGTCGATCGTCTTCAGCTCCCAGGAGCGGGTGGAGCCGAGCGGGATGCCGGCGTCGGCGAAGGCGCGCAGCACCTGGCTGTGCGAGTCGGGGTTGAACGGGCGCCCGCCGAGCGCCCGCTGGAGCTCGACGGCGAGCTCGGCGAGCAGCCGGGGCTGGGTTCCGGGGACGGTGGGGCGCGGGCCGAGCAGTTCGGTGAGCAGCCGGTCGTGGACGTCGACGCTCCAGGGCAGGCCGTCGTGGGCCATCTCGGCGGCGGCCAGCGCGCCCGCCGACTCGGCGGCGGCCAGCAGCCGGAACCGCGCGCGGGCGGCCGGGTCGGTGATCGCGGCGAGCCGGCGCTGCTGTTCGGCGTGCACGGCGACCACGGCGGCCAGCGGGTCGGTGCCGGGCGGCAGCTGGAGCCGGTCGGGGGCGAACAGGGTGTCCTGGCCGTCGCCGGCCTCGGCGGAGCCGGGCTCGGGCAGGTCGGCCGGGACCGGCAGCCCGCGCAGCCGGGCCCAGCCTGCGCCGAGCGAGCGCGGGGCGCCGAACCGGCCCTCGTGGGCGAGCAGCAGCGCCTCGACCAGCCGGAGGTCGTGGCAGCGGGCGAGCCGGTCGGGCAGCCGGGGGAGCAGCGGCGCGTACCCGGAGTCGGCGGCGGCCCACACCCACCGGGGATGCTCGGCGGCCTCCCGGGCGGCGACGGCGGCGGCGAGGTCGGCCACGGGTTCGGGCGGGCCGAGCGGGGCGCCGGCGTCGTCGAGCGGCCGGAGCCGGCCGCCGGGGCCGTGCGGATCGGGGGCGAGGGCGATCCGGGGTGCCATTTGGGCTCCTCCTCCCGTGCGGGCGCTGTTCGGGCTCGGTGCGGACTGTGGACGGGCTTGCGCGCGGACTCCGGCGCGGACTCCGGCGCGGACCGTGGCCCGGCCGGGCCGTCCGAGGCGTACGGTCGGCCGGTGTCGACGGTAGCGGGAGGGTACGACAACCGGAGCCGCGCCGTCCGGAGCGGGCCCCGGGACGCCCCCGGCGCGTGCCGCCGCAGGTGCGCCGGACGGTGCCGGAAAGGGTGTGGGCAGCGCCGATGACAGCGCGTAAGGTCGGCGAAATGACCGAGAACCCGTTCTTCAGGCCCAGTACCCTGGCCTACGAACTGCCGCCGTTCGCCGAGATCCGGCCGGAGCACTACCTGCCCGCCTTCGAGCGCGGGATGGCCGAGCAGCTCGCCGAGATCGCCGCGATCACCGCCGACCCGCAGCCGCCGACGGTCGAGAACACTCTGCTCGCGCTGGAGCGCTCGGGGAGGCTGCTGCACCGGGTCAAGGTGGTCTTCGAGAACCACTCCGCCGCCGACACCACCCCCGAGGTCGACCGGATCGACGCCGGGATCAGCCCCCGGCTGGCCGCCCACCGGGACGCGATCCACCTGGACGCCGCGCTGTTCGGCCGGATCGAGGAGCTGCACGCCGGCCGCGCCGAGGCGGACCTCGACCCGCAGACGCTGCGGCTGCTGGAGCGCCGCCACACCGCGTTCGTCCGGGCCGGTGCCCGGCTGGGCGCCGAGCAGCAGGCCCGGCTTCGCGCGATCAACACCGAACTGGCCGCCGCCTCCTCGGAGTTCCGGCAGAACGTGTCCGCCGACTCGCAGGCCAGGGCGCTGGTGCTGGACTCCGCCGAGCAGCTGGCCGGCCTCTCGGCCGACGAGGTCGCGGCCGCCGCCGAGAACGGCCGGGCGCTCGGGCACCCGGGCAAGTACGTGCTGAGCCTGAAGAACTTCTCCAACCAGACCGAACTCGCCTCGCTGACCGACCGCTCGGTGCGCGAGCGGCTGCTCGCCGCCTCGCTGGACCGCGCCGTCGACACCAACGGCCCGCTGGCGATCCGGATGGCCGCGCTGCGCGCCGAGCGGGCCCGGCTGCTGGGCCACGACACCCACGCCGCCTACGTGGTGGCCGACGAGACGGCCGGCACCGTCGAGGCGGTGGACGCGCTGCTCGCCCGGCTGGTGCCGCCGGCGGTGGCCAACGCCCGTCGCGAGGCCGAGGAGCTGGCCAAGGTCGCCGCCGCCGACGGCGTCGAGGAGATCGCCGCGCACGACTGGGCGTACTACTCGGAGCAGGTCCGGCAGACCTCGTACCGGGTGGACGCGGGGGCGCTGCGCCCCTACTTCGAGCTGGAGCGGGTGCTGCGGGACGGCGTGTTCTTCGCCGCCAACCTGGCCTACGGGGTGACCTTCACCGAGCGGCCGGACCTGGTCGGCTACCACCCGGACACCCGGGTCTTCGAGGTGTTCGACGCGGACGGCTCGGCGCTGGGCCTGTTCCTGGGCGACTTCCACGCCCGGGCGTCCAAGCGCGGCGGTGCCTGGATGGACGAACTGGTCAGCCAGTCCGGTCTGCTGGGGCAGCGGCCGGTGGTCTACAACAACCTGAACATCGCCAAGCCGGCGCCCGGCGAGCCGGTGTTGCTCTCCTGGGACGAGGTCCGCACGCTGTTCCACGAGTTCGGGCACGCGCTGCACGGGCTGTTCTCGGACGTCCGCCACCCGTACGTGGCAGGCACGGCGGTGCCGCGGGACTTCGTGGAGTTCCCCTCGCAGGTCAACGAGATGTGGATGGTGTGGCCGGAGGTGCTGGCCAACTACGCCCGGCACCACGAGACGGGCGAGCCGCTGCCGGCCGGGCTGGTCGAGCGGATGGCCGCGGCGGAGTCCTTCGGGCAGGGCTTCCGGACCGTCGAGTACCTGGCGGCGGCCCTGCTGGACTGGGCCTGGCACACCCTGCCGGAGGGCCAGGAGATCGCGGACGCCCGGGAGTTCGAGGCGGCGGCGCTGGCCGGGGCCGGGCTCGCGGTGGCGGCGATCCCGCCGCGCTACCGGACCACCTACTTCGGGCACATCTTCGCGGGCGGGTACAGCGCGGGCTACTACGCGTACATCTGGTCGGAGGTGCTGGACGCGGACACCGTGGAGTGGTTCAAGGGCGACGGCCGGAGCGTGCGGGAGAGCGGCGAGGTGTTCCGGCGCGAGCTGCTGGCGCGCGGCGACAGCCGGGACGCGCTGGACTCCTTCCGCGCGGTGGTCGGACGCGACCCGGAGACCGGGCCGCTGCTGGCCCGGCGCGGGCTGGTCTGAGCCCGGGCGGCCGGAACGATCCCGGGCGGGTACGGCCCGGCGGCGGGCGAGCGGCCCGGCCCGGCGGCACGGTCGGTGCCGCCGGGCCGCGCCCACGCCTCAGCGCGGCTCGACGGTGACGGTGACCGGGGTGCCCGGGCGGGCGTGCGGCAGCCGGACCCGGACCCGGCCGGCGTGCTCGCCGCCGGGCTGCTCGACCTCGGTGAGCGCGCCGTCCGGGGTGACGGTCACCCGTGCCCCGGCGGGGAAGCCGGCGGCGGGCAGGGCGAGTTCGGTGGACCGGCCGGTGCCGTCGGCCTGCCAGCGGACGGTGTGCCGGGTGCCGTCCGCGCCGGTGCGGACGGCGGTGCCGGCGACCGCGACGGGGTACGGGCCGAAGGCCGGTCCGTCGCCCGGGGCGGGCCGCCCGGCAGGGTCGAGCACGCAGTAGCCGCCGTTGCCCCGGCACCAGTACCACATCGTCCAGCCGGCCGCGAAGCCGTCCATCGCGTCGACCTGACGGCGCACCAGCAGGGTGTTGCCGGGGGTGCGGGAGTCGGGCGGGCCCCACTCGCCGACCAGGACCGGCAGCCGGTGCGCGGCCGGGTAGGCGGTGACGGCGGCGGTGTAGCGCTCGACGAAGCCGCCGGACGGGTCCCAGTCGGCACCGGACTCGACGGCGGTGTCGTAGAAGTGCGGCGCGTAGCCGAGCCGGGGCGCGCCCGGGCGCGGGTCGGCGAAGCCGGGCAGCCGGGTCGGGACGCCCTGGCCGACCAGGACCGTCGGTTCGACGAACAGCCAGGCACGGGCGTCCACTCGGCGGACGGCGGCGATCAGCCGGCGGTACATGGCGGCGAGCCGGCCCTGCTCCAGTTCGGCGGCGGAGCGCGCCAGCACCTGCGGGTCGGCCGGGTCGCCGTCCACCGGGCCGAACGGCTCGTTGAACAGGTCGTAGCCCAGTAGCGAGCGGTGGCCGCGCAGTTCGCGGGCCAGCCGGGTGTAGAAGTCGGCCTGCCAGGCGCGCAGGTCGGGGTCGTCGTAGAGGTGCCGGAAGGCGGCCTGGACGGCGGGCTGGAAGTAGCCGGCGAACCAGTCGTCGGGGTCCGCCTCGAAGGGCAGGCCGTCGTCGCGGGTGGCCCAGGGCGGGACGCCGTTGGTGCCGCCGACGAACCGCGGGCCGTAGACGTCCTGGTGGAAGTCGACCAGGACGAGCACGCCGTAGCGGTCCGCCCAGCCGAGCAGCGCTTGCAGCCTTCGCAGTTCGGCGGGGTCGAGGTGGCCGCGGACGGGCTCCAGCCTGGTCCAGGAGACGGGCAGGCGGATCAGCGTGAAGCCCTGGGCCGCGATGGACCGGACGTCCCCTTCGGTGGCCTCGGCGTACTTGTCGAGGTTGAAGCCGCGCAGCCGGAGCCGGCGGCCGGCGGCGTCGGTGAGGTCGGTGCGGCCGTCCGGGGCGGTGGCCGTCCCGGTGGGGAACGCCGGTTCGGGGGAGGGGGATTGGGCCCGGGCCGGGACGGCCGGGAGGGTGAGGGCGGCGGCGAGCAGGAGGGTGGCGGCGGTGCGGCGGGGGCGCATCGGGACCTCCGGGGCGGGCGAGGGTGGGGCCCGATGATGCCGGGGCGGGCACGGCCGCCACAAGAGCGCGGTGCCGGGCGGCCGTTCGAGAAGCCCGCCCGGCGGCCCTCGGCCGGTGCCCTCGGCCGGTGCGCTCAGTCGGTCGGCTCAGTCGGTCGGCTCCGGCGCCGGGCCGGCGGGCAGGACGGCGCTCGGCAGGTCGGCGGCGGCGGCCAGCCGGCCCCAGAGCAGGTCGGCGAGGGCCTGGACCATCCGGGTGCGCGAACAGGGCCGGGACTCCAGCCACCAGTCGCCGGCCGCCAGCACCATGCCGGTGATGGCCCGGCCCCAGGCCTCGGCGAGCAGTTCGCGGTCGGCGCCGAGGTCGATCTGGGCGGCGACGGCCCGGGTGATCTCCTCGGCGATCTGCTGGAGCGCCGGGGCGAGCGCGTTGCCCGCGCCGCTGGGGTCGCCCGGCTCGGGGTGGGTGAGCAGCCGGTAGACCTGCGGGCGGGCCTCGATCCCGGCGAGATAGGTGTCCAGCACGTGCTCGACCCGGTCGCGGCGTTCCAGCGGCTCGGCGAGCGCGGCCCGGACGGCGGCCAGCAGCCCGCCGGTGTGACGCTCGGTCAGAGCCCGGACCAGGCCGTTCCGGTCGCCGAAGTGCCGGTAGAGGATCGGCTTGGTGATGCCGGCCTCGGCGGCGATGGCGTTCATGCTGGCGCCCGGGCCCTCGCGCTGGATGACCCGGTCGGCGGCGTTGAGCAGTTGTTCCCGGCGGGGCTCTGGATCCATGCGCGGTTCCCTCGTTTCGTGCGTACGGGCGTTGACACCGGTTACCAAGCAGTAGCAGACTCCGACGATGTTACCGGCGGTAACACCCCGGTCGGTCGCACCCTTCCTCGGAGGCCCCCACCCATGAGCACCTTCTCGCTGGACCCGGGTCCGGACCAGATCGCCGTCCGCGACTGGCTGCACGGCTTCGCCGCCGATGTGCTGCGGCCCGCCGCCGCCGAGTGGGACGAGCGGGAGGAGACCCCCTGGCCGATCATCCAGGAGGCCGCCAAGATCGGCGTCTACTCGCTCGACTTCTACGCCCAGCAGTACTTCGACCCCTCCGGCGTGGGCATTCCGATCGCCATGGAGGAGCTGTTCTGGGGCGACGCCGGGCTCGGCCTGTCGATCGTCGGCACCACCCTCGCCGCCGTCGCGGTGCTCGCCAACGGCACCGACGAGCAGATCGGCACCTGGGCCCCGCAGATGTTCGGTACCCCGGACGACGTCAAGGTGGCCGCGTTCTGCTCCTCCGAGCCGGACGCCGGCTCCGACGTCTCCGCGCTGCGCACCCGGGCCCGGTACGAGGAGGCCACCGACGAGTGGGTGCTGAACGGCACCAAGACCTGGGCCACCAACGGCGGGATCGCCGCCGTGCACGTGGTCGTCGCCACCGTCGACCCGGCGCTCGGCGCGCGCGGGCAGGCCTCCTTCGTGGTGCCGCCGGGCACGCCCGGCCTCAGCCAGGGCCAGAAGTTCAAGAAGCACGGCATCCGGGCCTCGCACACCGCCGAGGTGGTGCTGGACTCCGTCCGGGTGCCCGGGCACTGCCTGCTCGGCGGCAGGGAGAAGCTGGACGAGCGGCTTGCGCGGGCCCGCGAGGGCGTCCACAAGGGCGGGCGGAACGCCGCGATGGCCACCTTCGAGGCCTCCCGGCCGGCCGTCGGCGCGCAGGCGATCGGCATCGCCCGGGCCGCCTACGAGGTGGCGCTCGACTACGCGAGGACCAGGGTCCAGTTCGGCCGCCCGATCATCGACAACCAGGGCGTGGCCTTCCAGCTGGCCGACATGCGGACCCGGATCGACGCGGCCCGGCTGCTGGTGTGGCGGGCCTCCTGGATGGCCGCCACCAAGCAGCCGTTCACCGCGGCCGAGGGCTCGATGTCCAAGCTGTACGCGGGCGAGACCGCGAAGTGGGTCACCGCGCAGGCGATGCAGATCCTCGGCGGCAACGGCTTCACCCGGGAGTACCCGGTCGAGCGGATGCACCGGGACAGCGCGATCTACTCGATCTTCGAGGGCACCAGTGAGATCCAGCGGCTGGTCATCGCCCGCGCGATCTCCGGGCTGCCGATCCGCTGACCGCCGCCGCTCCGGCGGGCCGCCGCCACCGGGTGACCGTCATCGGGCCGCCGCTACCGGGCGGCCCAGAAGGTGAGCCCGGCCGAGAGGGCGCCCACCGCCGTGCCGACGACCGTCTGCGCGACGGTGTGGTCCCGCAGCACCACCCGGGACCAGCCGATCACCGCGACCAGCGGGAGCAGCAGCAGCCACCACGCTCCGAGCGCGACGGCCAGGCAGACCACCGCACCGCTCGCCACGGCGGTGTGCACCGAGACCTTCCACCAGGCGGTGATCACCAGGATCGGGACCAGCGAGGCGAACATCGCCAGCACCACCGCGGTGAGGTCGCGCGGCGCGTGGGCGAGGAACATCCCGGTGAGGCCGATCGCGACCGAGACCATGATGAGCGGGAAGAGCGTCAGGCGCCGGCTGCGGTTGCCGACGTGCCGGTCGTCCACGGTGCCCCGGCGCATCCCGTACTGGATGAGCAGGGTGGGGATCACGGCGGTGAAGAGGGCGGCGAACGCGGCCCAGGCGAGGCCGGTCCAGCCGTAGCGGGCCCCGCCGAGCAGGAGCAGCATCGCGATGATGACGTTCTTCGGTTCCAGTCCGTCGGTGATCCGGCGGGCCCAGGACGTCGCGGGCGTGGGGGCGGTCATCGCGTGGTGCTCCAAGGGGACGGCGGTGAATCGGTCGTATTCGATCGGGTGATCGTATCGACCTGTCCCCGGGCCCGCCGTCCCCCGGTGAGGGCTCGCAGCCGGGCGGCACCGGTGAGGGCTCGCAGCCGGGCGGCACCGGTGAGGGCTCGGAACGGATGCGGGCGCGGGGCGGACGAGGGCTCAGAACCGGGGCGGGCGGCGTTCGAGGAAGGCGGCCAGGCCCTCGCGGACGTCCGGCGTCTCGCGCGAGCGCCGCTCCCAGGGGGCGAGCGCGGCGGCGGCCTGCTCCGGCGGGACGGCCAGGGCGGCCTTGACGGCGCCGATGGTCTGCGGCGAGCGGGTGGTCAGCAGCCGGGCGAACTCCAGTGCCGCCGCGTCCAGTTCGGCGGCCGGCAGGACGCGTTCGGCCAGGCCCAGCGCGGCGGCCCGCGGTCCGGGCAGCAACTCCCCGGAGAACAGCAGGTACTTGGCGCGGGCCGGGCCGACCAGCCGGGCCAGCCGCAGGGTCGGCACCGCCGGGTAGACCACACCCAGCTTGGCCGGGGTGATGCCCAGCCGGGCGTCCTCGGCGACGAACCGCAGGTCGCAGGCGAGCGCCAGCTGGCAGCCGCCGCCGACGCAGGCGCCGTGCACCACGGCGAGGGTCGGGTGCGGGAAGGCCGCCAGCGCCTCCTCGGCGGCGACGTTGACCGCGTGGTAGGCGTCGGCGCGGTCCGGATCGCCGTAGACGCCGGCGAGTTCGTCGATGTCCGCGCCGGCGCTGAAGGTGCCGCCGGCGCCGGTGACCAGCAGGGCGCGTACCCCCGGTTCCCCGGCGAGCCGCTTGAGCACCTCGGGCAGCGCCTGCCAGATCGCCAGGGTGACGGCGTTGCGCCGGTGCGGGCGGTCGAACTCCAGGACCGCGACGCCGTCCTCGCCGACGTGGGCGTTGAGGCCGTCGGCCCCGGTGGGCAGCGGGGCGCGCTCGCGGGTCAGCAGCGGCCTGGTGGCCATGGGCACCTCCGGGAGGGTGTGGGTGCGGACACTCTCGCAGAGCGCGGCGGTGCCGGTCAGGGCCGGGTGGCGCCGTAGTCGCCGAGTCCGCGCTCGACCAGCGCGAAGGCCCGGTGGGCGTCGGCGAGGGCCTCGGGAAGGACGTCCGCCGCCCGCTCGCCGGCCAGCATCCGGCGCTGGTTCTCCTCCGTCAGCATCAGCTGGATGCCGAGCAGCTGGGAGGCGGCGGCCTTGGCGGCCAGCGGGTCGTGCTCCGGATCCTGGGCGAGCAGTTCGGCGGCGAGTTCGGCGCGGGCCTTGGTGTCGAACCCGGCGTACGCCCGCAGCGCCAGCACCGGGGTGCGGTGGACCAGCCGGACCACGTCGATCACCGGCCGCTGGTCGCTCAGCCCGGTCGCGGCGGCGGGGGCGGCGCGCTGGGCGGCGTCGTCGCCGGCGGCGGCATGGCCCTCGGTCCGCTGATCGGCGCGCTGCTCGCGGACCACCTCGGCTGGCGCTGGATCTTCTACGTCAACCTGCCGATCGGCCTGTTCGTCCTGGTCGGCGCGGCGCTGGTGCTGCGGCTGCCCGCCTCGGTCGGCCACCGGGGGCTGGACTTCCCCGGCGCGGCGCTGGCCGCCGCGTTCGCCACCGGCCTGCTGCTGGTCACCGAGTGGGGCGGCAAGACGTACGGCTGGACGTCCCCGCAGCTGCTCGGCCTGGCCGCGGCGACCCTGCTGGCGCTCGGCCTCTTCCTGTGGCGGCAGGCGACGGCGGCCGAACCGGTGCTGCCGCTCTCGCTGTTCCGGATCCCGGAAATCCGGATCGGCTTCGTGGTGCAGGGACTGGTCGGCATGGGCCCGACCGGCGCGATCATGTACGTGATGCTCTACCTGCAGGTCGCCCGGGGCATCGCCGCGACCTCGGCCAGCCTCTTCCTGCTGCCGATGGCGGTCGGGATGACCGCGATCGGCCTGGTGGTCGGCCGGCTGACGGCGCGCGGCTGGTCGGTCCGCACGGTGCTGGCCACCGGTTCCGGGTGCACCGCGGCGGCGCTGCTGCTGCTCGGGCTGAGCGGGCCGGGGACGTCGCTCTGGCTGGTGGGGGCCGAGCTGGCGCTGCTGGGGGTCGGGCTCGGCCAGCTGATCGGCCACCTGATCACCGTCGTCCAGCTCGCGGCGCCGCCGCACCAGTTGGGCGTGGCGACCACCGGCATCCGGTTCTTCCAGACGCTGGGCGGTGCGCTGGGGGCGGCGCTGTTCGGCACCGTGCTGGCCCGGGTGTTCGAGCGGTACGAGCCGGGGATGCCGCTGGGGGCGGTCGGCGCCCTGAGCGGCGCCGCTCGGGAGCACGCGGTGACCGGGTTCGTGGGCGCGGTGGACGCCGTCTTCCTCTCGGCGGCCGGGGTGATGGCGCTGGCGGTGCTGCTCACGCTGCGGCTGCGGAAGCCGGCGGCGCCGGCGGAGCCGGTGTCCGGGGAGCAGGCGCTGGCCGCCTGAGCGGGGCACGGGCCGGGGGCTGGGGGAAGACGGGGCCGGGAAGCGCGGGTCGGGGGAGCGGGGGAGCGGCGGGGCCGGTGGGTCGTTCACCGGCCCCGCCGCCGTGCCGTCAGGAGGCGGGGGCGCCCTGCGGCTTCCACTCGTGGGTGAGCAGCGACCAGACCTCGCCGTCGTGGTGCACGCCGCCGTGCAGGTAGCTCTCCCGCATGACGCCCTCCAGCGTGAAGCCCAGGCGCTGGGCCACCGACCGGCTGCGGACGTTCTCCGGCCGGTTGTGCCACTCGATCCGGTGCATGCCGCGGACGGTGAAGGCGTAGTCGATCAGGTGCCGGACGGCGGTGGTGACCAGGCCGTGGCCCTGGCCGGCGGGCTCGGTCCAGACGCCGATCTCGCAGTTGCCGCCCTTGGCGTCGAACTGCACGAACATCACGCCGCCGACCAGCGTGCCGTTCCGCCAGATGCCGTAGAGGCGGGAGCCGTCGGCGGCCTGCCGGTCGGCGTAGCGCTGCAGCACGGCGCGGGCCGAGTCGAGGTCGGTGGCCAGGGCGGCCCAGCCGATCCAGGCGTCGATGTGGGCCCGGCCGCGCTCGATGTGCTCCAGGTACTCGGGTGCCTGCCAGGGCTCCAGCGGGCGGAGCTCGGCGTTCTCGGCGAGGGGGACGGCGAACATGGGCGGGCCTTTCGCGGCGGGGTCGGTGGTGCGGCGGTGGTGGTGGTGCGGGCGGCGGCGCGGACGTCCGTAACAAACGTTTGGTACGTAAGATAACCCCATGACACCCGCCCGTGGAGATCACGAAGCCCGCCGGACCGAAGTCTCCGAGGCCGTCTGGCGGGTGCTGTCCACCCGGGGTTTCGAGGGGCTCACGCTGCGTGCGGTGGCCGCCGAGATGGGGGCCACCACCGGGCTGTTGACGCACTACTTCCCCAGCAAGAAGGCGCTGGTCGCGCATGCGCTGGAGGTGCTGGACCGGCACTCGCTGGCCCGGCCGCGGCGGCTGGCCCCGGCCGACGGGGCGGCGCCGCCGCCCGAGGGGCTGACGCGGCTGCGGGCGGCGCTGCTGGACGTGCTGCCGCTGGACGAGCCGGGCCGGGCGGGCAACCGGATCTGGGTGGGCTCCTGGGACGTCGCGCTGGCCGATCCGGAGCTGGCCGGGGCGCACGCCGCGCGGTACGCGCGGGCCCGCGGCCTGCTGGCTGAGTGCGTGGAGGTCGCCCGGCGGCTCGGCGAGCTCCCGGCCGGCCCGCCGGCGGCCGAGGTCGCGGCGGCGGCGCAGGCCTTCGTCCTGGGACTGGTGGTGCAGGCGCTGTTCGCCCCGGCGGAGTTCCCGGCGCGGCGGCAGACGGAGTTGGTGGACGCCTACCTGGCGCGGCTGACGGCGGGCGGGGACGTTGACGGGGACGCGGGCGGTTCGTCGGCGTAGGGCGTGCCGGTCCGGTGTTTCCGGTACCGGAATTCCCCGCTCGGGTCTTTTCGGAGAGTGCATGACACGGATGGTCACGGGTTATGCGCGCTCGGTGCCGGGCGGAAATGCGCACGGTGCGCGAAGTGCGCGCAGTGCGCGGCGCCGTGACGGCGCGGTGTCGGGTGGTGCCCCCAGCAGGATTCGAACCTGCGACCTACCGCTTAGAAGGCGGGTGCTCTATCCGCTGAGCTATGGGGGCGGGACGGGCGGCGCCCCGGCGGGCGCGACCGTTGCCGGGATCGGGCGGTGGGCGCGTGGCGCCCGCTGTCCGTCCCCGTACCTTGAGGGCGGGGTGTGGGAGTTGGCGGGTCCTTGCCCTGTCGGGGACAGGATAAGGGTGTCCCGTTCCTCGGCCGGGTGTTGCGGCACCGTTGCTGGTGTGTCGGCCTCGGTGGAGCGGTCCGATAATCGCAGGTGAAGGCCGTGAGTGCAGCGGTCTGGCGGTGTTCCGCGCCGGACGTTGTGCACTCGTTACGGGGCTGTCTGCCCACCCGTTATGGATTCGGCACGGAGAAAGCGCCGCGGCCGAGGCCGGCATCGACGCGGGTGGGGGGCCGTATTCGGGTTCGTTCGGTCGGATGACGTGCGCGGACGGTCCCCGGGGCCACCCCTGGGGGTGTCCCGGGGCGGCGGGACGGGCCGGAGATTCTTGTCATGGCCCCGCAGGGTATGGGTGTGATGGTCGCACAAAGGCTGAAATTCACCCCTGCGGGCGACATGGGTTTTCCACAGGCCCGAGTTGTCCACAGGATTTCGGATCTCCCTGGTGCGCATTTCCCGGGAAGCGCACTCTCAACGCGCACCGGTCGATTCCGTACGGTGCATCCGAGAGAGCGGAGCGTGTTGTGAACGAGACCCAGGTGACGGTGATCGGGAATGTCGCCACCGAGGTGACGTACGCCCAGACCCCCGGCGGGGTGCCGGTCGCCAACTTCCGGCTCGCGTCGACCGAGCGGCGCTACGACCGGACGCGGGACGGCTGGGTCGACGGCGAGACGCAGTGGGTGACGGTGACGGCCTGGCGGGCTCTGGCGGGTCACCTGCTCGATTCGCTGGTGAAGGGGGACCCGGTGGTGGTGAGCGGGAGGCTGAGGGTGCGTGAGTGGGCGGAGGGGGAGGCGAAGCGGAGCCGGGTCGAGATCGACGCGCGATCGGTCGGACACGATCTGAGTCGCGGCACCGCGCGGTTCAGCTGGGCGCCGGGTGCGCGGAACGGATCCGCGACCGGATCCGCGGGCGGTTCTCCGGGCGGCTCCCCGGGCCGGGTGGCCGGGGGGTCGGCCGGCGGGGCGGCGGGGCCGGAGGAGGCGTCCGGGGCGGGCGGGGCGGCGTTCGGCGAGGCGGTCCCCGGGTGGATCGTGGACGCCCTGCGCGGTCGGCGGCCGGCCGGGGCGGCCGCCGGCGCGGTGGCGGAGGGGGAAGGCGGGGTCGACGCCTAGCGGCCGGCGAGATGTCCGACGGGGCGGTATCACTGTCGACAAATATGCGAATCGAGAAGGGTGTTGCGACCCGCACGCGCAATCCCGTCCCGGTTAGCGGAATGATCCCGGAATTCTGGCTGTCCGTCAGCTTGTGGAGACACCGAGAGGGTTGATAACGATTCGGATACGGTATCGTCCTAATTTCGCATGGGGGTTTCCGGGCCTCTGACGCTTCATAGGATGCGTCTGGTTCACATCATGAAGCAGCGCCACAGGGGGCGCGGCAGGCAAGGCGGGCTGCCCATCGGCATGGCCCGGCCCGGAGGGATCCCAAGATGTTGCAGAGGCAGGGGCGGACGCTTCCCCGCATCACTACTGTCATGCTCGCGACCAGCGTTGCGCTGGGCGGGGGCCTGTTCGCGGCCGGTGCGGCGGCTGCGGCGGACGCCCCCGGCGGGGCCGTCACGGCGGTGATCAAGCCGACCCTGATGAGCGAGGAGATCGCCATCGAGGGCAGCCACTCCATCCAGGGCGGCCTCTTCACCCTCACCACGCCCGACGGCGAGATCCAGACGTACTGCATCGACATCGACCACCCCGTCGACATCAAGAGTGGCGTCGAGTACCAGGAGTCCGACTGGAAGTCGAGCTCGCTCGGCCGCCCGGACAAGGCCGAGGACGCCTCCAAGATCCGCTGGATCCTGGAGAACTCCTACCCGCAGGTCACCGACCTCAAGAAGCTGGCCGACGCCGCCGGCGTCAAGGGCGAGCTGACCAAGGAGGACGCCGCCGCCGGAACCCAGGCCGCGATCTGGAAGTTCTCCGACGGCAAGACCGCCACCCCGGTCGACGCCGAGGCCAAGCAGCTGCGCGACTACCTCGTCAGCGAGAAGAACAAGGGCATCGCCGCCGAGCCCAAGCCCTCGCTGAGCCTCACCCCCGACTCGGCGTCCGGCAAGCCGGGCAACAAGCTCGGTCCGTTCACCATCAACTCCAGCGCCAACGAGGTGAAGCTCGCCGTCGGCGGCGACTCCGCCGACAAGGTCAAGCTGGTCGACAAGGACGGCAAGGAGGTCAACGGTCTGACCGGCCCGGTCGCCAAGGACACCCAGCTGTTCCTGGACGTGCCCGCGGGCACCCCGGACGGCACCGCCACCGTCAGCGCCGCCGCCGAGACCGTCGTGCCCAGCGGCCGTGTCTTCCTCAGCAAGGGCTACACCCCGGCCAAGCACAGCCAGACCATGATCCTGGCCGGCTCCACCAAGCTCGGCGTCAAGGACGCCACCAAGGCGACCTGGCAGGCCGGCAAGGGCCCGCTGATCGACAGCACCGCGGTTGTCGAGTGCGTCGCCAACGGCGTCAAGGTCTCCGTGGCCAACGGCGGCGACGAGGCCGCCGCGGTCTCGGTGAAGCCGGGCAAGGACCTCACCGTCCAGCCGGGCAAGATCGAGACCCTGGTCGTCAAGGTGGAGGAGGACACCGCCTACGACATCACGGTGACCGGCCCGAACGGCTTCACCAAGAACTTCAAGGGCATCCTGGACTGCAAGACCGCCAGCGTGACCACGCCGAGCCCGTCCGCCACCCCGACGACCGCCAAGCCGTCGACCCCGGCGCCGACCAGCCCGGCCCCGACCACCACCACCGCCAAGCCGGCCACCCCGAGCGCCACCCCGTCGGCCTCCGCCACCACCACGGCCGCCCACCCGCTGCCCCCGGCCACCACGGCGCCCGCCGCCACCGGTGGCCTGGCCCAGACCGGTAGCAGCGACGCCACCCCGGTCATCGCCGCCGTCGCCGGCGGTCTGGTCGTGGCCGGCGGTGCCGCGGTCTTCCTGCTGCGCCGCCGCCGCGGTGGCAACGCCGCCTGAGGCCCGACCCGGAGCACGTTCCGGAACACGGCCCGGAGCACCGCCCGGCAGGGCGTGATCCGGTGACACCCGGCCCGGCTCCCCGCACCACGCGTGCGGGGAGCCGGGCCGCGCCGCGTGCGGGACGCCCCTGCGGGGCACCGGCGGACGGGTACCCGGCGGTTCGGGGCTCCGGGCCGGGTGCGGCACAATGGAAGGCTGCAAGCCGAATTACTCCCGACGACGCCGGAGCGATCTCACGTGGCGGAATACATCTACACGATGCGCAAGGTGCGCAAGGCGCACGGAGACAAGGTCATCCTTGACGACGTGACGCTCAGCTTCCTCCCCGGAGCGAAGATCGGCGTCGTGGGCCCCAACGGTGCCGGTAAGTCCACCGTGCTGAAGATGATGGCCGGTCTGGAGCAGCCCTCCAACGGCGACGCCTTCCTCTCGCCCGGCTTCACCGTCGGCATGCTCCTCCAGGAGCCGCCGCTGGACGAGTCCAAGACGGTCCTGGAGAACGTCCAGGACGGCGTCAAGGAGATCAAGGGCAAGCTCGACCGCTTCAACGAGATCGCCGAGCAGATGGCGACCGACTACTCGGACGCGCTGCTCGACGAGATGGGCAAGCTCCAGGAGGAGCTGGACCACGCCGAGGCCTGGGACCTGGACGCCCAGCTGGAGCAGGCCATGGACGCCCTGGGCTGCCCGCCCGGCGACTGGCCGGTCACCAAGCTCTCCGGTGGCGAGAAGCGCCGCGTGGCGCTCTGCAAGCTGCTGCTGGAGGCCCCCGACCTGCTGCTGCTCGACGAGCCCACCAACCACCTGGACGCCGAGTCGGTGAACTGGCTGGAGCAGCACCTGGAGAAGTACAAGGGCACCGTCGTCGCCGTCACCCACGACCGGTACTTCCTGGACAACGTCGCCGAGTGGATCCTGGAGCTCGACCGCGGCCGCGCCTACCCGTACGAGGGCAACTACTCCACCTACCTGGAGACCAAGCAGTCCCGTCTCAAGGTCGAGGGCCAGAAGGACGCCAAGCGCGCCAAGCGGCTCAAGGAAGAGCTGGAGTGGGTCCGCTCCAACGCCAAGGGCCGCCAGGCCAAGTCCAAGGCGCGTCTGGCCCGCTACGAGGAGATGGCCGCCGAGGCCGACAAGATGCGGAAGCTGGACTTCGAGGAGATCCAGATCCCGCCGGGCCCGCGTCTGGGCAGCGTCGTCATCGAGGTCGAGAACCTCAACAAGGCCTTCGGCGAGAAGGTCCTGATCGACGACCTCAGCTTCACCCTGCCGCGCAACGGCATCGTCGGCATCATCGGCCCGAACGGCGCCGGCAAGACCACCCTGTTCAAGATGCTCCAGGACCTGGAGACCCCGGACAGCGGCACGGTCAAGGTCGGCGAGACCGTCAAGATCAGCTACGTCGACCAGACCCGCTCCAACATCGACCCGAAGAAGACCCTCTGGGAGGTCGTCTCCGACGGTCTGGACTGGATCAACGTCGGCCAGGTCGAGATGCCGTCCCGCGCCTACGTCTCCGCGTTCGGCTTCAAGGGCCCGGACCAGCAGAAGCCGGCCGGCGTGCTCTCCGGCGGTGAGCGCAACCGCCTCAACCTGGCGCTCACCCTCAAGCAGGGCGGCAACCTGCTGCTCCTCGACGAGCCCACCAACGACCTCGACGTCGAGACCCTCTCCTCGCTGGAGAACGCGCTGCTGGAGTTCCCCGGCTGCGCCGTGGTCATCTCGCACGACCGCTGGTTCCTGGACCGGGTCGCCACCCACATCCTCGCCTACGAGGGCGAGAGCAAGTGGTTCTGGTTCGAGGGCAACTTCGAGTCCTACGAGAAGAACAAGATCGAGCGGCTGGGCGCGGACGCCGCCCGTCCGCACCGGGCCACCTACAAGAAGCTGACCCGCGGCTGACACCCAGTCGTGACGACGGCCCGGCAGGCCGCCCGCCCCGTGGGGGCCGGCCTGCCGGGCCGCGGCCCGACCGGCACCACCGCCGGCGGCCCACCGGACGTCGAGGAGATTCCGTGGCACGCCACATCTACGCCTGCCCGCTGCGCTGGTCCGACATGGACGCCTTCGGGCACGTCAACAACGTGGTCTTCCTGCGCTACCTGGAGGAGGCCCGGATCGACTTCATGTTCACCCAGGCCGCCGAGGCCGGCGCGGGCGAGTTCGCGGGCGGCTCGGTGGTGGCCCGCCACGAGATCGACTACAAGCGTCCGCTGGTGCACCGGCCGCAGCCGGTCACCATCGAGACCTGGGTGACCAGGATAGGCGGGGCCTCGCTGACCGTCTCCTACGAGATCAAGGACACCGCCGAGGACGGCACCGAGACCGTCTACGTCCGGGCGTCCACCGTGGTGGTGCCCTACGACCTCGCCGAGGGCCGGCCGCGCCGGATCAGCGCGGTGGAGCGGGAGTTCCTGGCACGCTTCATGGACGAGGAGCCGGCCGTCGCGGTCTGACCGCGCCCGCCCCGCCCGAACCCGTACGCCCGATGCCCGGATGTGAGCCGAAGCGTTGAACAGCACCGCCGCCCTCGCCCTCGCCGACACCGGGGAGGCCGCCGACCTGGCCGCCTTCCTGGTCCGTCTGCTGCGCTTCGACAAGACGGCGTCGGTCCGGCTGCAGGGGGTGCCGCGACCGGACGGCGGCGTCCTGGCCGTCTTCGGGCGGCTGCCGCTGGGCGGTTCGGGCGCGCTGGTGGTGCGCACCGCGCGGCTGGCCCGGCTCGACGGGCCGCTCGACCTGACGGTCTCGGCCGGGCAACTGCTGGACGGCGTGGACACCACGACGGACGGCCTCGCGCTGCCCGCCCCGGTCACCGGCCCGGCCTGGGCCGGGCTGCTGCCGCCGCGCACCGGCTGGCGGCCGGCCGGCACCTCGCCCGCCGCCCAGGTGCGCCTCGAAGTGGCCGCCGCCGTGCGGGAGTTCCGCGAGCGCAGCGAGGCCGTCCCGGCGCACCACCGGACCCGCGCGGTGCTCGACGCGCTGGCCGACGAGATCTGGTCCCGCCCGCTGACCGTCCTGCCCGAACTGCCGCTGCGTGCCGCCCACGCGGCCCAGGTGATCGGCTTCCTGGCCCCGCAGGCCCCGCTGACCGTGCACCGGGCCGGCGGCTGGCTGCGGCTGTCCGCCCCGGCGGGGTCGGTGGCGGTCCGCACGGCGGCCGCGCCCGGCGCGGGGCTCGGCCTCAGCCCGCTCGGGTAGGGGCCCGTCCCCGATGCGCGCCGGGGCGCAGCGCCCCGGTCAGCCCTCGGTGTTGATCATCGAGGCGGCGGCGTAGGTGAGGTAGTCCCAGAGTTGGCGCTCGGCGTCCTCGGGCAGGCCCAGCTCGTCCAGGGCCGTCCGCATGTGCTTCAGCCAGGCGTCGTGCGCGGCCCGGTCCACCTTGAACGGCACGTGCCGCATCCGCAGCCGCGGGTGGCCGCGCTGCTCGCTGTAGGTGCGCGGGCCGCCCCAGTACTGCATCAGGAAGAGCGCGAACCGCTCCTCGGCCGGCCCGAGGTCCTCCTCCGGGTACATCGGCCGGAGCAACTCGTCCTCGGCGACGCCCTGGTAGAACCGGTGGACCAGCCGCCGGAAGGTCGGTTCGCCGCCGACCTGCTCGAAGAAGGTCTCCTCGCTGAGCGTGCCACGCCGGATCTCGTTCACCCGACCATGGTCGCAGACGGCGGCGGGGCCGTACACCGGGACCTGGGGACCAGGACCGCAGGCGTACGACCCCGCCACGACCGAGCGCGGCGCCGCGTGCTCAGTCCTCCCAGCGGAACAGCTTCCAGGAGATGCCGGTCAGCACGGCGGCGAAGAGCAGCAGCCCGCCCATGGTCGGCAGCGCGTCCATCACGCCGCCGCCCCGGGAGAGCACCGACTGCGCCGAGGTGACCAGGTGCTTCAGCGGCAGCGCCTCGGAGACGGCCTTGAGCCAGCCCGGCATGTCGTCGGTCGGGAAGAACGAGCCGGACAGGAACGACATCGGCAGCACGATGATCTGTGCGAAGCCGTTGGCCGCCTCCTCGGTCTTGGCGATCGAGCCGACCAGCAGACCGATCGACATGAAGGCGATGGTCGCGCAGATCACCAGCGGGATCACCAGCCACCAGTTGCCGGTGAGCTTCAGCCCGAAGAACGGCAGGGTGGCGAGGACCAGGAAGATCGTTGTCTGGGCGAGCGCGGTCAGCACCGAGACGGCGACCCGGGAGGCGACGATCGACCCGGCGCTCACCGGGGCGAGCCGCAGCCGCCGCAGCACCTTCTTCTGCCGCCAGCCGACCAGGGTCAGCGCGGCGCTGAACACCGCGCCGGTGGCCACCGCCCAGCCGAGCAGACCGGGGGTGAGGAACTGGATCGGCTTGAGCGAGCCGTCCTCCACCTGGCTGCTCTCCAGGGTGAACGCCGGAGGCTTGCCGGTGGCGGCCTGGTTGGCCTGCTGGACCACGGAGTTGACGATGCCCCGGACGGTGCCGGCGCGGACCTGGTCGGCGGCGCTGTAGCGGACCTCGACCCTGCCGTCCGGGCCCTCCTTGATCACGGCGTCCAGATCGCCCTTGCGGACCTTCTCCAGCGAGGCGGCCTCGTCGTCGCTCCGGGTGATGGTCAGCACCTGCTCCAGGCCGGTCCGGGCCTCGCCCTGGACCGAGTCCAGCAGCCGCACCGCGCCGACCTGCTCGACCTTGGCGTGCTGGGTGGTGGCGCCCTTGAGCAGGGTGCCGAACAGCAGCAGGAACATCAGCGGGAAGAGCAGCACGAAGAACAGCGCGCTGCGGTCGCGGAGGAAGGAGACCAGCATCACCCGGGAGAGGCTGACGAAGGCGGAGACCCGCTCGCGCTCGCCGGCCGCCGGGGGCGTGCCGCCCGGTGCGAAGGAGGCGGTCGTGGGGCCGGCCGCGGGGCGGGCCGTGGTGGGCTCGGCGCTCATGCGCGGTACTCCCGTCCGGTGAGCTGGAGGAAGACGTCCTCCAGGGTGGCGCCGCGGACCTCCAGGCCGCGCAGCGCGCCCTGCTCGGCCAGCACGGAGAGCACCGGCGCCGGCAGGCGGGTGGACAGCGAGAGCGAGGTGCCGTCGTCCTCCAGCGAGGTGATCTCCGCCCCGGCGGCGGTGAGCAGCTCGCGCGCGGTGTCGAGGGCCAGCTGGCCGGACTCCACGCTGATCCGGACGGTGTCGTCGATCTCGCGGACCAGCGCGGCGGGCGCCCCGGTCCGCAGGATCCGGCCGTGGTCCATCACCGAGACGCGGTCGCAGAGCACCTCGGCCTCGTCCAGGTAGTGGGTGGTGAGCACGACGGTGCGGCCCTCGGCGTTGATGTCGCGCAGCAGGTCCCAGAGGTTGCGGCGGGCCTGCGGGTCGAGGCCGGTGGTGGGCTCGTCGAGGAACACCAGCTCCGGGCCGTGGACCAGGGCGCAGGCGATCGAGAGGCGCTGGGCCTGGCCGCCGGACATCTTGTCGGTCATCACCCCCGCCGACTCGGTCAGGCCGACCCGTTCCAGCATGGCGTCGGCACGCTTGGGGCCGACGCCGTAGAAGGAGCCGAAGGTGCGGATGGTCTCCCGCGCCGTGAGCTTGTTGAAGAAGGCGGAGGCCTGGAACTGGACGCCGATGCGCGGCAGCAGTTGGGGGTTGCGCGGCCAGGGCGCCAGCCCCAGCAGCTCGATCCGGCCCTCGTCGGGTTTGCGGATCCCCTCCAGGATCTCCAGCGTGGTGGTCTTCCCGGCGCCGTTCGGCCCGAGGATTCCGTAGAATTCGCCGGCGTCGACGGTGAGTGACACCCCGTCGACGGCCTGCACGTCCCCGTACCGCTGACGGATTCCGTCGGCGGATATTGCAGCAGTCATAACGACTGAGGGTAGGGGCGGCAGGCCGTCGCGGGGAGTTGTCCAAGCATCATTTGATGATCAGTTTTACAACGTTGTCGAGTGCCGGTGGGTCAGGCGCGGTGCACGGTGATCGTGGTCCAGGCGCCGATGTGGATCCGGTCGCCGTCGTTCAGCGGGATCGCGGTGTGCGGGGCGATCGGCTCCGCGCCGCCGTTCACCGTGGTGCCGTTGGTGGAGTCCTGGTCCACCAGCACCCAGCCGCCGTCCGGCTGCTCCGCCAGCAGGGCGTGCTGGTGCGAGGCGCCCGGGTCCTCCGGCGCGACCGAGAGGTCGATCTCCGGCACGGTTCCGCGGTGCTGGCTGCGCCGTCCGATCCGCAGCTGGCCGCGCCCGGTCAGCGGGATCCGGCGCTCGGGGCAGTACGGCGGGAAGAACAGCCCGGCCGCCTCCGGACCGCTGCGGGCCATCATGTCGGTGAAGTACTCGCGGTCGGCCGCGATCACCGCGAACCAGGTGGTCCGCACCGGCTCGGCGGGCGGGCCCTGCGGCGGTGCGGGCGGGGCCAGGTGGAACGAGGTGCCGAACTCGTCCCCGCGCCGGGCCGGTCCGGGCTGGGCGTAGACCGGGCCGGAGTCCTCGCGCGGCGGCGGCGCCCCGTACGGCCCGTCGGGCCGCGGGTTCGGCTGGGTGGGGGCGGGCGGCTCGACCGGGGCCGGGGCCTGCTGCGCGGGGACCGGCGGCGGGTAGCCGTAGCCGGAGGGCACGGCGGGCTGCGGCGGCAGCGCCGGGGCCTCGCCCGGGTGGCCGCCGTGCTGCTGCCCGGCGAACGGGCCGGGGTAGGGGTTCGGGTGCAGGCCCTGACCCGGGTGCAGGCCGGGGTGCTGACCCTGGTGCTGGCCCTGGTGCTGGCCGGGGTGCTGGTCCGGGTGCGGGGCGGCCGGGGCCTGCGGGGCACCGCCGTACGCCGCCGGGATGTTCAGCGGGGCGGGCGCGGGCGGCGGCGCGGGGGCGGCCGGGAACGGCTGCGGGGCGCGCTGCGGTGCCGAGAGGTCGTAGTCGTAGCCGCACTCCTCGCAGAACCGTCCGGTCTGCGGGCTGCGGCAGATCGGGCAGACGGCCAGGCCCTCGGTGAGGTCGCGGAAGCCCTGCGGGGCCGACGGCGGGCCGGCCGGCGGGGGCGGGGGCACGGCCCCCGGGGGCGGCGGGACGGCGCCGGGCTGCGGCAGCGCGCCCGGCGGGAGCGTGGCCCCGTAGGGCGTGCCGGGAGCACCGTGCGCCCCCGGGTTCCCGGGCGCACCGGGGTGCGCGCCGGGCTGCGGCGGCAGTGGCTGCGGTGGTGTCATCGGAAAACCGCAGAAGTCGCACCAGTCCTCGGCCTGCGACTCATGGCCCCTCGGGCAGATCGGCATCAGGTCCCCCCTCAATTCCAGCCCGGCCGGGGCCGGCCCCGGCCGGTTCGCGGCCCGGTCGACGCTTCGGCGGTCACTTCTTCACACGGACGGTCTTGGTCGACCGGGTCTCGACGATCATCGAGTCGGCCTCGCTCACGTTCTTACGGAACCGAACGGTACCCTCCTTCGGGTCCACCACGTCCACCACCTTCTGCAGCAGCCGGTAGGTGCCCTCGTTCCCCGTCGCGTGCGCGATCCGCACGGCGGCCCCGAGCTTGGCGGTGGCCCGGTGGACGTCCCCCGCGCGGTGCGCCTCCATGCCCTCCTGGACGGCCGCGGCGAGCTCCGCCTGACCGGTGTAGTGGGCGACCTGCGGGCTGATCCGGGTGGACGAGGCGAGGTCGTCCGTCCAGACCGCCTTGACCAGGCCCTGCGACAGCACCTCGGGCGTCCCCCCGACGACCGACGGCGGCAGGACCAGGCTCACCCGGGCGGCCAGCATCTCGTTGCCGACGGCCGCCGCCGGGACCTCCACGCAGACGTGGTAGTCGCGGCTCTCGTCGCCCCAGGAGCCGGTCGGGTAGTCACCGGCCCGCGGCCCGGCCTCGGAGCGGCGGTCGGTGAGGTCCTCCAGCGCGGGGGCGACCTGCTTGACGAACCTGACCACCGCGTTGGCGGGCGTCCAGATCCGCAGCGCGACGTCGGCGACCTGCTTGCCCATCGCGCCGGCCATCATCGAGCGGAAGTCCTCGGCCAGGCCGGACGGCTCGGGGACGATGTCGACGGTGCCGAGCAGCGCGGAGGAGATCCTGCGCAGCTCCTCCACCTTCCAGTCGGTGCCCACGCCCCGGCAGTCGGCGGTGAAGCGGCCGCCGACCCGGTCGATCACGCGCTCCAGCTCGGCGGCGCTCTCGTGCTCGTTGTTGCCGTCGGTCAGCAGGATGGCGTGCCGGATCGGTATGTCGGGGCGGGTGAGGAAGAGCTGGTCGGCCTTGGTGAGCCAGGTGCCCATGGCGGTGCCGCCGGCCGCGGTGAGCCGGCGCAGCGAGTCCTTGGCCAGGTCGCGGGTCCGCGCCGAGGCGACGGCGAGGGTGCCGTCGCCGGGGAAGACCTCGCGGGCCTCGTGGGTGCCGGCGACCACGGCGAAGGCGACGCCGTCGCGGACGGTGTCGATGGCGGCGGCGGTGGCCTCGCGGGCGCCGCGCAGCTTGCTCGACGGGTAGTCCATCGAACCGGAGCAGTCCACCAGGATCACCACCGCGGCGGACTGCCCGCCGCCCTGCGCGGCGTCGGCGACGCCGAGCGGCCGCCCGCCGGAGGTGCCGCCGCCGGTCGCGGTCACGGTGACGATGGCGTTCACCTCGCGGGCGCCGTCCGCGAGGTACTCGTTCTGGAAGATCTCCACGTCGAACCTGGGCAGGTTCGGCTTCGCCAGTGTTGCCATGGGCCGGTGGCTCCCGTCGGGTGGTCGGTTGGTGCGGGGGCTGCGGTGCTCGGAGGTCGGGTGGCCGTGCTGGGGCGAGCGTGGTGGGGCCCGCGCCCGGGAGGGCGCGGGCCCTGGCGGGACGGCCGGGTCAGCGGGCCGGCGGCACGGTGGGGCGGGGCGGGACGGTCGGCGGCACGACGGGCGACGGCGGGACGGCGGGCAGCGGGGGCACCGGCGGCAGCGGGGCGGCGGCGGAGCCGATCACCGGGATGTCCGGCAGGGTCGGCTCGTACTCCTCCTCGTCCTCGTCCCCGCCCGCGGTGACCACCGGCAGGTCGAGCGCGGTGGCGGTCCGGGCGTCCTCCTCCTGGTCCTCGGCCGGCGGGGGCGGGTCGATCGGCAGCACCGCGACGGTGATGTTGTCGTGCCCGCCGGCCGCGACGGCGAACTGCACCAGGGCCTGTGCGGCGGCCAGCGGTTCGGTGCGGGCGTCCGGCCGGACGTACTGCGCCAGGTCGGTGGCGGCCTCGGCGTAGTTCCACAGCCCGTCGGTGCAGACCAGCAGCACCCCGGGGACGTGCGGGGTGAAGCCGAGGGTGTGCGGCACCACCTCCTCGGCGTCCGCGCCGAGCCAGCCGGTGATTGCGTGGGCGCGTGGGTCCGCGTACGCCTCGGCCTCGCCCATCAGCCCCGCCTCGACCATCCGGGCGGCCCAGGAGTCGTCCTGGGTGAGCCGGAACGGCTCGGCGGAGCGCCGGTCGTCGGGGATCCAGTAGGCGCGGGTGTCGCCGACCCAGCCGACGGTGATCCGGCCGCCGGCCGCGATGGCGCTGACGTAGGTGCAGGCGGGCGCGTTGACGTCGGGCCGGCTCGGCCGGGTGCCGTCGGTGGCGAGCGCGGCCACCGCGTCGGCCGCGTCGGCGATGGCCCGGCGCATCGCGGTGGTGGGGTCGGTGCCCGCCTCCAGTGAGCTGAGCAGCGACTCGGAGGCGGCGTCGACCGCGGTCTCGGAGGCCTGGTCGGGCCGGTCGGAGGAGGAGACGCCGTCGCAGACCACGGCCACCACGACCGGCTCGCCGCCGGGCAGCGAGGTGGCGGCGACGGTGAAGGAGTCCTCGTTGCGGTGGTGCCGCAGGCCGCGGTCGCTGACCCCGGCGACGCCGGCCAGCGCCTTCTCCATGTGGTCGCGGGGGCGCGGCTGGGCGCGGCCGCAGGCCTCGCAGTAGCCGTCGGCGGTCACCTGGTGGAGTCCGCAGTGGGCGCACCCGGCCGCGCCCGGCGTGCCGTGGCCGCCGTGGGCGCTCTGACCGCCCTGACCGCCCTGACCGCCCTGACCGCCCTGACCGCCCTGGGCGGGCACGGCGGGCGTGTTGGGCAGGGTCGGCGGATGGTCCTCGTCGCCGGCGGCCGCCCGGGCGGCGGACCAGCCGGGCGGCATCGCGCCGGGGGCCGGGCGGCCGTCCCGGCTCGTGCCGCAGGAGCCGCAGAAGACGTCCTCCGGGTCCATCGGCTCGGCACAGCTCTGGCACACGGTCTGCTGCGGCATCTCTTACACCCACGTCCTGGGACGGGCCCGGTTGGCCCGTTCCACCATCTCGATCCTGGTATCGGCCCGGTCGGCCAACCGGGCGAGTACCCGGTAGGACTGCTCCAGGGCGAACCGCAGTTCCCGTTCCACCGCGGGCCGTCCCAGCACGCTGACCTCGCCGGTCGTCCGGCCGGGGCCGGATCCGCCGGAAGCGCCGGGTCCGCCGGGCGACCCGGCGGTCACCCAGCCGAGCGCCGCGCCGAGCACCTCGACGGCGAGTTCCTCGCGGCGGCGGTCGTCCAGGCGCAGCGCGGTCAGCTGCTCGGAGCTCGCGCCGAGGTCGGCGCCGAGCGGGTCGGTTGCGGGCCGCTCGCGCAGCCGGGCCCGGACGGCGGCGATCCGGGCGGCGGTGTACTGGCTGGAGGTGGCCGGGACGGACTCCAGGACGGCGACCGCGCCGGCCCGGTCGTCGCCGGCGAGCCGGACCCGGGCCAGCCCGAAGGCGGCGCTCAGGTAGCTCTGGTCGGTGCTCCACACCAGACGGTAGAACTCGGCCGCGTCGCCGCCGTTGCCGAGGAGTTCGGCGCAGACGGCCAGGGCCAGCTTGGGGGCGGCCTCGCCGGGGAAGGCGTCGTAGACGGCGTCGAAGGCCTCGGTGGCGGCGCGCAGCGCCTGTTCGCGGGGGTTCGCCGCCGCGGTGTCGGGACCGGTGGCGGCGGGACCGGCGGCGTCGGGGTCGGCGGCGGCGACCAGCGAGGCCAGGCCCCGGTACCAGACCACCCGCCAGTCGTCCGGGTGGTCCTGCTCCAGCGCGGCGAGCGCCTCGGCGGCCTGCCGGCCGCGGCCGAGTTCGAGCAGTGCGCGCAGCGCCCGCAGCCGGCGTTCGAGCGAGTCGGTGGGCGCGCCGTCCAGCGCGGCGAGCGCCTCCCGCGGGTCGGTGGCCAGCAGGGTGGCGAGGAAACCGGCGTTGGGGTCGTCCGGGTCGACCCGGGGGACGGGCAGCGCGAGTGCGGCGCCGGCCGGGTCGACGGCGGTCAGCCGCAGTGCGCCCACCTGCACCGTGGGGGCCACCAACTCGGTGTCGACGACGCGCAGTTCCGGTCCGAACAGGGTGGAGAGCGCGGGCCGGGCCCGGCCGTCCTGGAGCGCCAGCACCTCGCGCAGCACACCCGTGAGCTGGTCGGCCATCTCCTCGGCGGAGGCGAACCGGCGGGCCGGGTCGGGGTCGGTGGCGCGCACCAGCAGCCGGTAGTACGACTCGTAGGCGGCGAAGGCCGGGACGGACTCCGGGCCGGGCAGCGTGTCCCGGTAGGTGGTGGAGTAGCCCTGGAAGTCGAAGCTGAGGACGGCGAGGGTGCGGGCCACCGTGTAGAGGTCGGAGGCGGGGGAGGGGCCGTCGGCGGCGATCTCCGGCGCCTGGTAGCCGATGGTGCCGTAGATCGGGCCGTCGTCGTCGAACCGACGGACGGCGCCCATGTCGATGATCTTGAGGGTGTCACCGCTCTGGATCACGTTGTCGATCTTGAAGTCGCAGTAGACCAGCCCGCGCTGGTGCAGGTAGCCCAGCGCCGGCAGCGCCTCCAGCGCGTAGGCGATGGCCTGCTCGACCGGCAGCGGGTCGCGTCGGCCGTCCGGGGCGCGGCGCTCGTTGGCGATGTCCTTGAGCGACTTGCCGCCGACGTACTCCATCACGATGTAGCCGTCGGTGGCGCCGGTCCGCAGGTCCGGGTGCTCGGCGAAGTTGATGATGCGCACGATGCCCGGGTGGTCCACCTCGGCCAGGAAGCGGCGCTCGGCGACGGCCACCGCCAGCGCGTCCTCGTCCCCGGTGTCCAGCAGGCCCTTGAGCACCACCCACTTGTCGTTGACCCGGCGGTCCACCGCCAGGTAGATCCAGCCGAGGCCGCCGTGCGCCAGGCAGCCGACCACCTCGTACTGTCCGCCGACCAGGTCGCCGCGGCGCAGCTTGGGGGTGAACGAGTACGGGGTGCCGCACTTGGTGCAGAAGCCCTCCGGGCGGCCGGGCGTGCCGCCCCGCTCCCGGCCCACCGGGGCGTCGCACTTGGAGCAGTACCGCTTGCGCTCCGGCACCTCGGGGTTCTCCAGCACCGCCTGCGCCGGGTCGGCGGCCGGGACGGTGGGCACGGTCACCAGGCCCGCGCCGAGGCGGTGCCGGTTGGCGGTGGCGCCGCCGCGGCTGCTGCGCACCGAGACCGAGCGGCCGCTGCCGGTGCGGGTCGAGCGGTGCGAGCGGGAGCGGCCGGACAGCGAACGGGCCGAGCCGCTGCGGGGCGATCCGGTGTCCGGGTCGAACGCGATCTCCACGGTGGAGGTGTGCGAGGTGGAGCGGCCCGTCGCGGAGCCGCTCGTCGCGGAGCGTGCGGCCGGGACCTCGGGCGGGGTGAGGCCGCACTCGTCGCAGTAGCCGTCGGCGTCGATCGTCCCGGCGCAGTCGCGCGGGCAGGGGTCGCCCGCGCCCGTCGGGGCCGCCGTGGCGGTGGCCGGTCCGACGGCCGGGCCGGTGGCCGATCCGGTGGTGGGTCCGGTGGCGGTCCGCACCGAGGAGGTGCCCTCCGGGGCGAGCCCGCACTCGTCGCAGTAGCCGTCCGCGTCGATCGTCCCGGTGCCGCCGCACTGCGGCCGCACGCACGTCTCGCCCATCACCCTCGGCCCCCCTGTCCCCGCCCGTCGACAACCTGTCCGTCGACCGGCTCCCCGCCCGCCGACGCCCCGTCCTGCCCGGTTCCGTCCTGCCCGGTTCCGCCCTCGCCGGCGTCCGGCCCGCCCGCCGCGGGGCGCAGCGCCTGCTGGAACCGGGCCACCGCGCCCGCCGCCGCCCGCAGGTCGCACGGCGCGCTCCACAGCAGCCAGCGCGCCTTCTCGTAGCGCTCCAGCACCTCCGGGTCCTCGGCCACCCGCAGCCGGGCCGCCATCGCCTTGTACGCGTCCAACCGCCCGCGCAGCTCGGCCCGGACGGCCAGCGGCTGGGTCACCTCGGTCAGCGACTGCCAGGCCCGGGCCAGCTCCTTGGCCGCCGCGTCCTCCAGCGCGTCCAGCAGCGGCGCCAGCCGGTACCACTGCCCGCTCTGCCGCAACTCCAGGGCCACCACGATCCGTTCGCGCAGTGCCGAGGCCGGTCCCGGTACGGCCGGCACCTCGGTGGCGGCGATCTTGGCCAGCACCTCGCCGCGCGCCCGGCGGGCCTCGGCCAGCGTGGCGTCGGCCCGCTGCAGCAGGTCCCCGACGCCCTGCAGGCGCTCCTCGGCGTCGTCGCGCAGCCGCAGCAGGTTCTCCAGCTCCAGCCGGACGTCGTCCAGCGCCCGCCCGGCCAGGTCGAAGCGCTCGGTGTCCACCACCCCGGACGGCGTGGCCAGCGCGCCGCCGTCCGGCACCGTGCCGCGCTGCGCGGGGACGCGGGCGGGCCGCCAGAGCGCCAGCGGGTCGCAACGCACCTCGGTCCGCAGCCCGCCGAGCTCGCCGTCCAGCGCGTCCAGGTCGTCGCCGAGCGGATGGGTGCCGACGCGCACGCCGAGCGAGGCGGCCAGCGTCTGCACCCGGCGCAGCTCGGCGATCAGCAGGTCGATCCGGGCGGGCAGCGCCGTCCAGACCGCGTCGGCCGCCGAGACCACCTCCAGGACGGTGGCGTACCAGGCGTTCATCCGGTCCATCAGCCCGTCCAGGCTGACCCGCTCGACCAGCCGGGCGGGCGCGCCGAGGCGCTGCGGGCCGTCCGGCGCGCCGCCGGGCACGGTGACCGCGTCGCCGGTCAGCAGCTCGCTCAGCTCGGCGAGTTCGGGCGCGCCCGGCCGGGCCTTGCGCGCCCGCACCGCGCGGGCGGAGGCGAGTGCCTCGGAGTAGCGGTCGAACAGCGCCCAGAGCATCGGCAGGCCCTGTCCGGCGACGGCCCAGCGCTCCTGGGTCCGCCCGGTCAGACCGGCGCCGTCGAGCAGGCGCAGGCCCGGGTGGTCCTGGAGGGAGAGCAGCGCCGACTCGACCGCGTCGCGTTCCGCGCCGAGGCGCGCCAGCGCGCGGTCCACCTCCTCCCGGCTCAGCGCCGGGCCGACCGAAGCCGCCATCGTTCCCTCCCCTCCTCCACCTGCGTCGTTCCCGCGACCGGGGACCGCTCCCGACCCCGGGCGGCCGTCGGACAGACCCTAACGCGTGCCCCCGCCCGTCCGGCCGTCACCGCGGTATCGGCCAGTGCCGGTCGGCGTCGTCCCGCAGGTACGGCTTGAGCCAGCTGTCGTACGCGCCGCGCCAGGCGCCCCTGGCGTAGTAGTCGTTGATCACCTGGTTCACCCGGGCCGTCAGATCGGTGCTCTCCTTCAGCATCCCGACGCCCATCACGCCCGGCCGCACGTCGCCGTCCAGCACCTTGACGGTCTGGTCCTGCGCCGCCTGACCGGCCGCCAGGCCGTCGTCGGTCATCGTCGCGTCGACCTTGCCGAGCTGCATCAGCACCAGGCAGTCCAGGTTGTTCTCCACCGGGACGAGCTGCTTGAGCGGCCGGGTCTTCAGCTCCTCCAGGGCGGAGGAGCCGTTCGCCGCGCACGCGGTGGTGCCGTTCAGCGCCTCGTCGAGGCTCTTGGCCGGTGAGGTCCTGGGCACCAGGACCCGTTGGCTGGTGGTGAAGTACGGCCGGGAGAAGGCGATCTCCTGGAGCCGGTCGCAGGTGATCGACATGGTGCGGACGATGATGTCGACCCGGCCCTCCTTGATGTACTTGATCCGGTCGGCGGTCGGTACCGCCTTGAACACCACCTTGTCCGGGTCACCCATGATCGCGGTGCCGATCGCCCGCGCGAGGTCGATGTCGAAGCCCTCCAGCTGGCCGGTGTTGGGGTTGCGCGAGCCCCACCGGTAGCTGTTCAGGTCGATGCCGACGACCAGGCTGCGGCGGGCCTTGATGGCCTTCACCGCCGCGCCGTCCTCGGTGCTCGGCGGGACGCTCCTGTAGAGGTCGCAGGGCTCCGCGGCCTGGCCGGACCGGTCCTGCTGGTCCTGCTGGTCCTGCTGCGCCTGTTGTCCCGCCAGCGGTGCTCGCGCCGGCCCGTCGGCCGTACCGTCGCCGTGCGGCCCGCCCGCGCCGAGCGCCAGCGCGCCGGAGGCCAGCAGGGCCAGCGCCGCCGCCGTCCGGGCGGCCCGCAGCGCCGTGGCGCGGCCCCGTCCCCGTTCCTGTTCCCGGTCCGTGACCGTGTCCATCCCGTCCGTCCCCCCTCTACCGGTACTCGGCCAGTCGTCGGCCGAGGCCGACCAGCGCGGCGGCGGCGGCCACCAGGCCCAGCGCCGCGACCCCCGCGGCGGCGGTGCGCAGGTCCCCGTCGACGCCCAGCGTCGCGTCCCGGAACCGGCTCTCCTCCACCACCGCGGCCCGGGCCAGCTGCTGGTCGGCCGAGCTGAACGCGGCGTCGGCCGTCTTCGGCGCGTCCGCCTCCTTGGCCGTCACGGTGGCGTCCAGCGCGGCCTGGTAGTCGCCCTGGTTCTCCAGCGCGGTGGCCGCGGCGTGCCGGTCGCTCCACTGCTGGTAGTCGCTCAGCGCCTGGTCGACCGTGGACCGGGCCTCCAGCGGCGCCAGCGCCCGGGCCTGCGCCAGGGTGCCGGTGGCGTCGCCGCGCTGCGGGTCGCGGGTGTACAGGTGGTCGGTGGTCGTCGACCACAGCTTGGCGTAGGTCGCGCTGGAGCCGCGCGAGACGTAGTGCAGGTTCTCGGCCAGCCGGGCGGTCAGCACGTCCACCCGGGCCGCGTTGAGCGCGCGCAGCGGCGCGGCCCCCTCGCGCTCGCCGCGTCCCAGCGCCGAGTGGGCGGCTGTCGCGCTCACGGTCAGCCAGAGCACCGCCGCCAGGACGGACGCGGTGGCGGCCAGCAGCCCGATGTTGAAGACCCGGTTGGTCCGCCGGAACAGCGTCAGCTGCACCCAGACCAGCGTCAGCAGCGCCACCAGCCCCAGCGCGTACCCGGCCCACGGGGTGGCCCGGGCATCGGCCAGGTCGCGGGCCAGCACCTCGTTCTGGGCGGCCGACAGCCGGGCGGCGGCCGGCAGCAGCTCGGTGCGCATCTGCTCGGAGGCGTACCGCTGGTAGGCGCCGCCGAGCGGGTAGCCCTGCCGGTTGTTGGCCCGGGCGCTCTCCACCAGTCCCGCGTACACCGGGACCTTCTGGTTGAGGGTGGAGAGCAGTTCCCCGAGGTTCGGGGAGGCGGAGGTGCGGGTGGCCGCCTCGGAGATCAGCCGGGAGGCCGTCGCGAGGTCCTGCTCGTAGCGCTGCCGGACCGCCCGCGGTTCGGCGCCCGCGAGCAGGAAGCCGCTCGCCGCGGTGGCGTCCGCGTCGGCCAGCGAACGGTTGATGTCGGCGGCGGCCTGGCTGAGCGGCTGACTGGAGCCGAACACCCGTTCGGCCGCCGCGGCCCGGGAGTTCAGCTGGACGGCGGTCAGCGCGCCGAACGCGAGGGCCAGGGCCGCGAGCAGCACCCCGGCGAGCCGCAGCCGCCCCGGCGCCGTCCGGGTGGCCCGCCCCAGCCGGGCGACCGGACCGCGCCGCGGGAGCACCGCCCCGGTGCCGCCGGACCGCGGCACGGGCGGTCCCGGCCTCTCGATACGCACCGGTGTCGCCACCAGCCTCCCCCTCCCCAGTGGCCCGCCCCCCGGTCTCCGGGGCCCGGCCGTTGCCAGCAGTATGGCCGTCACTTCCGACGGCCACACCCGAGTTGCGCGGATCTTGAGCTGTGCTTCCCCGCCCTGCGTTCCCGCGATGCGTTCCCGCCGTGCGTCCCCGCCCTGCTCCGCGGCTCCCGGCCCTCCCCGGCCCGGGCCGCCCCGTGGCGAGGGGCGGACGGCGAACGGGTCGACGCGCGGCGGGCGGCGAACGGTTCCCGGGCGATCCGGAGGCGACGGGCCCTTTTGCGCGGTCCGCTTCCCGGCACGGGCGGTTCGTGTGCCGGTGCGACGGCCGGGCCCTCCGTACCATGGCGGCATGCGTCTTCTGGGAACGATCTCCGCCGACCGACCGCTGCTCGTCGTCGCCGTCCGGGAGGAGGCCGCCCACCTCGGCGACCACCTGCCGGTGCTGCTGACCGGCATCGGCAAGGTCAACGCCGCCGCCGCGCTGGCCACCGTCCTCGCCGACGGCCCGCACCCCTCCGAAGTCGTCAACCTCGGGACCGCCGGCGCCCTGCGCCCCGGCTGGGAGGGCACCCACACCGTCACCCAGGTGATCCAGCACGACCTCGACACCCCGACCCTCTACGCCCTGACCGGCCGCACCTACGGCGCCCCGCTGGTCGTCGGCAAGGGCGACGGCCCGGTGCTGGCCACCGGCGACCTCTTCGTCTCCGACCCGGCCGCCCGCGACCGCCTCGCCGAGCACGCGGACCTCGTCGACATGGAGGGCTACGCCGTGGCCACCGTCGCCCACCGCGCCGGACTGCCGGTCCGCCTGGTCAAGCACGTCAGCGACGAGGCGGGGGACGGCGCCGGCCACACCTGGCGGGAGACCGTCGACGACTGCGCCCGTCACCTCGCCGACTGGCTGCACAAGCAGGGCTGGTGACGGGAGGTCGGGTGTCGGACCGGCGGTTAGTGTGGCGAGATGACCGATGACGCCGCCGCCGGCGGGCCCACCGACCTGCGCCCGCCGGGGATCAACGCCGACGAGCACACCACGCTGCTCTCCTTCCTCGACTACCTGCGCGACTGCGTGATCGCCAAGACCGCGGGACTCTCCGACGAGGACGCCCGGCGGCCCGGTGTCGCCTCCGGCACCAGCCTGCTCTGGCTGGTGCGCCACCTCACCGCCGTCGAACTCAACTGGTTCCTCTGGGCCTACCGGGGCGACGAGGTCGAGCGGTGGGACGACGACGCGCCCTCGCCCGGCGACGAGACGGTGGCGGGGTCGGTCGCCGAGTACCGCGCGGCGATCGCCCGCGCCAACGAGGTGATCGCCGCGGCGGCCGACCGGCTCGACCGTCCCGGCGTGCGCTCGCTGCGCCCCAACGCCGAAGCGCCGTCGATGCGTTGGCTGCTGGTGCACATGATCGAGGAGACCGGCCGGCACGCCGGTCACGCCGACATCATCCGTGAGCGGCTGGACGGTTCGGTCGGCCGCTGACGGGGGCGGGTTGGGTGGTCGCTGACGGATAGTGGAATACTCCCCCGCGCAGTACCCGGCGCCGCTTCGGCGGTGCCGGGTGTTTTTCATACAGGGGGAATAGAAGTTCATGTCATCGACTGACAGAAATGTTGGCCGCCGTCGTACCGTGCGCACCGCCAGGACGGCCCTCGGGGCCTCGGCGCTGGCGCTGACGATGCTCACCACCGCGGCCTGCGGCCCGGACAACAGCTCGGCCGACTCGGCCGTGACGGCGGCGGCGGGTTCGGCCGGGGGGCCGAACCTGGGACTGCCCGCCAACCTCGACGACCTGAAGAAGTGGAAGTTCGAGGACTGGGAGAAGTGGGCGAAGGACTACGCCCTCCCGGCCGCCGCCAAGGGCTTCTGGACGCTGGACAAGCTGCTCAAGGCCAAGCCCAACGAGCCGATCGCGCCGCCGGCGCCGCCCACGGCCGCACCGACCCAGGCGCCGGCGCAGCCGCCCGCCCAGCCCGGGCAGCCCACCCAGGCGCCGGCGCAGCCCGGCACGCCGTCCGCCCCGACCGGCAAGCCGCCGGCGGGACAGCCGACCCAGCCGGGGCAGCCGACGCAGCCGCCCGCGGCGCCGAAGCCGTCCAACACCCAGCAGCCGGCCTCGCAGGCTCCGGCCCAGCCGCCGGCCCAGCCCGCGCAGCCGTCGCAGGCCCCGGCCCAGCCCGGCCAGCCGTCGCAGGCCCCGGCGCAGCCGCCCGCCCAGCCCGCGCAGCCCGCCGACAACGGCAACGACCCGCTGCCCAAGACCGTCAACGCCCAGCCCCTCCCGCACCCGTACACCAAGCCCGGTGTGCACGGGAAGCTGTTCGCCGACAAGCCGGGCAGCGGCGCCGACGCAGCCGGCGGCCTGGGCCACTACCAGTGCTCCGCCACCGTGGTCGCCGACCCGGCCCACCCCGGCAAGAGCAACCTGGTGTGGACCGCCGGCCACTGCGTCCACCAGGGCAAGGCGGGGCAGTTCTACAGCAACATCTCCTTCATCCCGGCGTTCAACAGCACCGGCGCGCTGAGCGGCGGCAAGCAGGCGGAGGAGGCCCAGTACGCGCCGTACGGGGTCTGGAACGGCACCCAGGCGGTGACCTCCCCGCAGTGGAAGGCCGAGGGCGGCGAGAACGGCTCGCCGGCCACCCACTACGACTTCGCGATCGTCCGGGTGCAGCCCGCCGACGGCGGCAAGTCACTGGAGGAGACGGTCGGCGGCGCGGTGCCGGTCTGGTTCAACGCCCCGCGCGACCAGCTGAGCATCACCGAGTACGGCTACCCGGCGGCCCCGCCGTTCGACGGCATGGAGCTGAACCGCTGCGAGAGCGGCAAGCCGAGCCGGGTGTCCTACGACCCGACCCGCCCGCCGATGCTCGCCCTCGGCTGCAGCATGACCGGCGGTTCCAGCGGCGGCGGCTGGCTGACGGTGAGGGACGGCAAGCCGACGCTGGTCAGCAACGTCTCGGTCGGCAAGCACACCGGTGACCCGAAGTTCCAGGCCGGCCCGTACCTGGACGACGTGGCGGCCGGCGCGTACGACTTCATCTCCAAGAAGGGCTGACGCCCGCCGCACCGACCGCGACGGCCGCCCCCGCGCACCCTCCTCGGTGCGCGGGGGCGGCCGTCGCCCCGCCTCAGTCCGCGAACGCCGTCAGGTCGAGCGCGGCCAGCCGCTCCGGCTCGCTGAGCACGTCGATCGCCACGATCACGCCGCCCACCACGGTGAACGCCATGACCGACACCGGCCGGCCGTTGGCGCCGATCACCACGACGCCCGCCGCGCCGTTGACCAGCGCCGGGCGCGCGTACGGCGACAGGGCGCGGAACATGACCGCCTGCCCCGCGACCGTCCGGGCACCGGCCAGCAGCACCGGACGCCGCTCCCGGCCCGCGCCGCCGTCCGCCCGCAGCACCACCTCGGGGTCGAGGACGGCCAGCAGCGCGTCGAGGTCCCCGGTGCGGGTGGCGGCGAAGAACGCGTCGACGGCGACCCGCTGCCGGGCGAGGTCCCGGTCCGGCGCGGGCGCCCGGCCCCGCACCTTGCGGCGGGCCCGCGAGGCCAGCTGGCGGGTCGTGGCCGCCGTCCGCTCGATCAGCGGGGCGATCTCCTCGAACGGCACGGCGAACAGGTCGTGCAGCACGAAGGCGACCCGCTCGGCGGGGGAGAGCGACTCCAGTACCACCATCAGCGCCAGCCCCACCGAGTCGGCGAGCAGCACCTCCTGCTCCGGGTCCGGCGCGTCCGCCCGTCCGATCAGCGGGTCCGGTATCCGCGGCGGCTCCTCGACGCCCGCCTCGGTCCGCGACTCGAAGGACTCCTCGCGGCGCGACGCTCGCGCGCGCAACCGGTTGAGGCAGAGCCGCCCGATCACCGTGGTCAGCCAGCCGCCGAGGTTCTCCACCCCGGAGGTGTCCGTGCGGTCGTAGCGCAGCCAGGTGTCCTGGACGGCGTCCTCCGCCTCGGCGAGCGAGCCCAGCATCCGGTAGGCGACGGCCCGCAGCTGCGGCCGGTGCGCCTCGAACGGCTCCGCGTCCCCCATGGATCCGGCGGCCAGAGTTCTTTCGTCCACCCGTGTCACATTCCTTCGTCGCCGAGGGTCAAAGCTCCGGAACCACGAAACCTAACGGCTCCACCGGAGGCCCGGCTTCCGGTCGGCGAAGGAGAGACGACCATGACAAACCCGACCCGCTCGACCGGCGCCGTGAACCCGGCCGGCGCCCCTGTCCTGGTGACCGGCGGCACCGGCACCCTGGGTCGTCACGTGGTGCCGCTGCTGCGCGCGGCCGGGCAGGACGTCCGGGTGCTCACCCGCAACCCCCGCCCGGCCGCCGACGGCGTCGTGTACGCCGCCGGCGACCTGCTGAACGGCGAGGGCGTGGACGCGGCCCTGGCCGGCGTCGAGGTGGTGCTGCACCTGGCCGGCGACGCCAAGCACGACGAGGCCACCACTCGCACCCTGGTCGCCGCCGCCCGCCGGGCCGGGGTGCGGCACCTCGTCCACATCTCGGTGATCGCCGCCGACCGGGTGCCGCTCGGCTACTTCCGGGCCAAGCACGCGGCCGAGCGGGCGGTCGCCGAATCGGGCATCCCCTCCACCACGCTGCGCGCCGCCCAGTTCCACGACCTGACGCTCAGGACGGTGGCCGCGATGGCCAAGCTGCCGGTCGTCCCGGCGGTCAACGGCGTCCGCTGGGAGCCGGTGGACGCCCGGGACGTCGCCGAGCGGCTGGTCGCGCTGGCCTCGGCGGCACCCGCCGGGCTCGTCCCGGACCTCGCGGGCCCGGCCGTGCGCACGCTCGGCGACCTGACCCGCGACTACCTGGCGGCCGCCGGCAGGCGCCGCCCGGTGCTGGCGCTGCGCGTGCCCGGCACGGTGGGCCGCTGCTACCGGGAGGGCGCCAACCTGGCCGCGCCCGGCGCCGATCGGGGCGCCCGCAGCTGGGAGGCGTTCCTGGCCGAGACCTTCCCGGCTCGTGCGCGCGAGGTCGCCACCGGCCGGGTCAGGACCAGCTGACGGTGGCCGGCTCGCCGGTCCTGGCCGCCGTGACCACCGCCTCGGTGGTCACCACCTTGGCGAACCGCATCGCGTGCAGCACCGCCCCGGTGGCGCGGGTGAGTTCGGCGGCGGGGACGGTCACGCCGTCCGGGCCGGTCAGGTCGAAGGCGTGCATGGCGTCGAGCGGGAAGACCGCGTCGTAGCCGAGGTTGCCCGCCATCCGCGCCGTGGTCTCGTTGCAGACGTTGGTGATGATCCCGGTGATCACCACCTGCCGGGCACCCCGCTCCTGGAGCCAGGCGTGCAGGTCCGGGGTGCCGTAGAAGGCGCTGTTCACGGTCTTGGTGATGTGCAGGTCGGGCGTGATCGCCGCCACGAAGTCCTTCAGCTCGTACCCGGGCGTGCCCGTCGCGAGCGGGCCGGCCGGGGAGGCGTGCTGCACGGTCACGACCGGCCGTCCGGTGGCCTGCCACACCTCGATCAGCTCGCCGATCCGCTGCTCGGCCCCGGGGTTGTCGCGCTCGCCCCAGAAGGTGTGGTCCTCGAAGCCCTTCTGGACGTCGATGACGACCAGGACGGCGTCGGAGTCGATGGTGAGCGGGGCGTCGAGAGCGCTGGTGTTCGTCATGCGTCCATGCTGCGGCGGGCCCGGGCGCCGCCGTGAGCGGCAGTGGAGCCACCCATCGATACGATCCTGCCACTACGGGTCCTGCCACTACGATCCCGTCCATGCGGACGGTGGGATGCGTGATCTTCGACGATGTCCGGCCCTTCGACTACGCCGTGATCGGCGAGGTCTGGGCGAACCGGGAGAGCCGCCCCGGCCTGCCCGCGTTCGAGCTGCGGATCTGCGGACCGGAGGGCGCCCGGGTCCGGTTCGCCGGCGGGCTGGAGCGCGTCCCGGACTTCGGGCTGGACGCGCTCGCCGACTGCGACCTCGTCGTCGTGCCCGGCATGCAACGGCCCGACGAGCCCGCCGATCCCGCCGTCCTCACCGCCCTGCGCGCCGCCCACGAGCACGGCGTCACCCTCGCCTCGCTCTGCGCGGGCTCCTTCCTGCTCGCCGAGGCCGGCCTCCTCGACGGCCGCGCCGCCACCACCCACTGGGCGTTCACCGATCTGCTGGCCCGCCGCTTTCCGGCGGTGGACGTCCGCCCCGAGGTGCTGTTCACCGGCGAGGACCGGCTCTGGACCTCCGCCGGGGTGGCGGCCGGCATCGACCTCTGCCTGCACCTGGTCCGCGCCGCCCACGGCGAACGCGCGGCGGCGGCCATCGCCCGCGCCATGGTCACCGCACCCTTCCGCTCCGGCGGGCAGGCCCAGTTCATCCCCTCCCCGGTCCCGGAGCCCGCCGACTCCGACGACCCCCTGGCGCGCGTCCGCACCGAGGTCCTCGCCGCCCTGGACACCCCCTGGACCGTGCGCCGGATGGCCGCCCTCGCCGTCATGTCCGAACGCACCTTCGCCCGCCACTTCGCCGCCACCACCGGCACCACCCCGCTGCGCTGGCTCCTCGACCAGCGCATCCTCACCGCCCAGCACCTCCTGGAGGACACCGACCTCCCCGTCGACACGGTCGCCACCCGCTGCGGCTTCTCCTCCGCCGTCTCCCTGCGCCCACCCTTCACCGCCCGCCTGGGCATCCCGCCGAGGGAGTACCGGCGGACGTTCCGGGGGCGTGACGTGGGGTGATGGCGGTGATCTGGTGATCCGTCAAACTCCCTGACGTGCTTGTCAGGTGGCGCTAACATTCAGCGACCGAAGCCCTGGGAGTTGGATTGAACGTCTTTCCTTCGGAAGCCGAGCGGTATGCGAGCGAGGCTAGTGACCTGCCGGCCTTCGGCGGGATCAGCCTGGCGCAGACCAGGAAGGACCTGGGGGAAATCCTCGGGAAGATCGGCAGCTTCGGCTTCTTCGACGAGTACACCAAGCACGACATCTCGCACATCGACGCGATGCTCGGCAAGCTCGACTGGCTGGTCACGGCGAAGACCCGCGAGGCGATGACGCCGGCGGACTGGCTGCTGGTCGTGCTCGCGGTCTACTTCCACGACCTCGGCATGCTGGTCACCAAGAGCGAGTACCGGCGTCGGGAGGAGTCGGACTTCCCGCAGTTCCGGCAGGACGCCCTCAACGCCTCGGACCCCGACGGCCGGGACTACCTGGCGCGACTGAACGTGCTGGGCGCGGAGGAGCGGGAGAAGTTCCTCTACCAGGAGTTCGTGCGCCACCACCATGCCGCGCGGGTGCGGAAATGGATCACGGGGGACTTCTCGCCGAACCTGGGCGCGACGGACAAGGTCGTCACGGAGATCCAGGGCCTCCTCCGGCAGGTCGAGCCGGTCTTCCGGGCAGACCTCGCGATGGTGTGCGAGAGCCACCACCTGGACGACCTCTACGAGGTGAAGAAGTACCCGGTCGAGCGCTACTACGGCTCGTCCGAACGCGAGCGGGCCAACGTTCAGTTCGCGGCGATCCTGCTCCGCTCGGCCGACCTCCTCCACATCACGAGCGACCGCACCCCGTCGGTGGCCTTCCGGCTCTTCAATCCGATGGACCCGATCAGCCAGAACGAATGGGCCAAGCAGCGCGCGGTCCGGGCCGTCGTCGCCATGAAGGGGCTGGACAAGGACGGCGCCCTCTCCGAGGACGCGCCGCAGGACACCGTTGGCGTCCACGCGAGGTTCACCGCCGAGAACGGCTTCTTCGGCCTCACCTCCTACCTGAAGTACGCGGAGGAGCAGCTGCGGAAGAGCCACACCTGGGCGCAGCACTCCAACGCGAAGGAAGGCTCGAAGTACTACTTCCCCTGGCGGTTCATCGACACGAGCCATGTGGAGGCGGAGGGGTTCCTCACTGAGCCCTTCCAGTTCACCATCGATCACCAGAAGATCCTGGACCTCCTCACCGGCCACACGCTCTACAACGACACCAACGTCGTTCTGCGGGAGCTCCTTCAGAACTCGATCGACGCGGTGCGGCTTCAGTACGGTGCCCGGTCGCCCGAGTTCGGCAGGGTCGAGGTCCGTTGGGACAGCGCTGAACGGACTTTGGAGATCTGCGACAACGGCACGGGCATGACGCAGAGCGTTATCGAGAACAACCTCTTGAAGGCCGGCTCCAGCCGTTACCAGGACCCGGAGTTCCGGAAGCAGAACCCGGATTTCAACCCCATCAGCCGCTTCGGCATCGGCGTGCTGTCCACCTTCATGGTGGCGGATCAGGTGGAGATCATCACTTGCCACCCCGAGGAGGAGAAGGCCCGGCGGCTGTCGCTGCGCTCGGTCCACGGCCAGTACCTGGTGCGCACCCTCGAAAAGAACCAGGACGTGCCCGAGCAGATCCGGTCGCACGGGACCATCGTGCGGCTGACGCTCAGGCCGAGTGCCCAGCTCAGGGGCGTGATGGAGACCGCTCGACACTTCGTGGTCCTGCCCGAGTGCATGGTCACGGTCCGGGAGGACGGCGGTGTCGAGGAGGAAATCGGGTACAGGTCCGTCGGAGCGGCGCTGCGTGGCTCGCTCGAACGATCGAACCCCGCCCTCGCCCGGGATCTCGAAAAGGGGACGGTCAGGATCGTCGAGCGGCTGATCGGCGACATGGCGATCGCGTACGCCCTCGGTTGGAACGAGTACTTCCGGGAGTGGATTTTCTTCGGAGTGCCGGTCGGAGGCGTCTGTGTGGCCGGAATCCGAGTGAACTCGACAACGCCGGGTTTCCGACAGAGCGGACCTTTTGCCGCGCTGGCCAACGCTTCCGGGAGAGGATCGCCGCGTACCAATGTGGCGAGGTCGGCGTTGGAACCCACTCCGGAACTAGCGGCCTTCATGCGGACCTGCTATGCGGCCTACTGCGATCACGTGGCCGAGGAGATCGAGCTGATCCAGGCGGAGCGAGGGCATTCGATCACCTGGGCGACGCAGGAAGCCGCTTTCATCGCCGGTCCCCTGATGGACAAGAGCGAGGCGGTCCTGCCGCAGGCACTGTGGGAGGAGGTCCGGCGGATTCCCTTCTTCCTCATCGAGGAGGGGGGAGTGAGAAGGGGCCTCGCGGTGGACGAGCTACGTGCGCTGGCGGAAATCGAGACCGTGGAGAGCGTGGTGACCGAACACGTGGAGTCCCTGCTCAGGGAACTGCCCGGGGGGACCCGGGAAACGCTCTTCACGGCGAGCGGCTCGCGGTCGCAGAAGAAGGTTCCGGTGCTCTGCCATCGGCTCGGCAAGGCAGCGCTGATCGATGCGATGCTGCTTGCCGACTGGGAGGTCGGCAGGGTGTTCGGTGACCTCGAGAACCGCGTGTGCAGCGTCAGATGGGTCAAAAAGGAGGGCCTGCCCCGGTGGGACGACGTCCGCCACGGGCTCGATGTCATGAAATACCTCTTTCGGCAGGCCGAGGGTTACGTCGTCCCCGATCAATTGGTCAGAATCCCACTGCGCGGCGTGGAGGAGAGCGGATTCAGCCGGGATGTCCGCGGGTTCATCGTCGGTGACACCAAGTACCTCTTGCGCGGCCATCCCTGGCAGGAGATGGTGGATGACATCCTGGCCGCCCCGGTGGAACAGTCGGACAAGCGGATCGCGGTCCTTTCCTGGTTGATTTCCCAGCGGATCGACAGCGCTGAATCCCGCGGGTGGGAGATGAAGAGGGTCATGTCCATCACTGACCTGGAGGGGTTCGTCCGGCAGGCAGGCCTCATCGGACTCGTCGACTGGGAGAGGTTCTCGACGATCGCGCGGTCCGAGGAGAGCGCGGTGGAGTTCTTCGACACCAGGAAGTGGCAGCGGCGCTGGGGGAATCGATGACAACCGTAGAGCACGAGGATGCGACGCGGCCCGACCCGCGCGTCACGGCGGCGGGGGATCTGCGGGCGGTGCGGTTGCCGGATCTGTCGAACACGGCGGATCTGCGGGTCGGGCTGCGGGAGCTGTACCTGTGGGTGGAGGCGTACGCGGTCGAGTCGATCAACTGGTACACCGAGGAGAAGGTGTCCAAGGCGCGGTGGTCGAAGTTCCTGCGGGTGGCGGCGGTGCTCAGCATCGCCGGGGGGACGGTGACGCCGGTGGTGGCGGTGGGAATGGGGTGGGCGGGGGAGTCGATCTGGGGGTACGGGCTGATCGGGATCGGCGCGTGCTTCGTGGCGATGGACCGGGTGTACGGCTACTCGTCCGCGTGGATGCGGTACGTGTCGACGGCGATGGCGCTGAACCGCCAGCTGGTGCGGTTCCAGGCGGCCTGGCCGCGGATCGAGGCGCGGTTCGCGGCGGATCCCAGTCAGGAGGGGTTCGCGGCCGCGGCTCAGGAGTTGGCGCGGTTCGTGGATGAGTTCGCGTTGGTGGTGGAGAACGAGACGATGATGTGGGTGGCCGAATTCCAGAGCCACCTGGTGCAGTTGGAGTCGGGGGCGGTGCCGGCACTGCCTTCGCAGACTTCGCGTTAGCGGTCGGCGGTGGCGGCGTCGATGCGGGGGGTGAGGCCGTCGAGGAGGGTGGCGAGGCCGAGTTCGAAGAGGGCGTCGAGGTCGAGGTCGTAGCCGTCGGTGAGTTCGGCCGTCAGGCGGGTGAAGACCGGGAAGCGGGTGGCGGCGCCGGGGGTGGCGAAGGCGGCGAGGCGGGTGTCGGTCCACTGGTCGTCGGTGAGGCCGGTGGTGGCGCGGGCCTGGGTCTCGCGTTCGAGGTTCACGGCGATGCCCTCGACGTGGCTGTAGAGCAGGACGTGGATGTCGAGCGCGGCCGTGGGGGAGAGGCCGTGGCCGTCGAGGGCGGCGAGCGCCCACTCGGCGTGGGTGAGCAGGTTGGGGAGCAGCAACGGGCGGGTGAGCGGGCTGAGGTGGGCGAGCCAGGGGTGGCGGCGGAAGAGGGTCCACAGGGTGCGGGCGCCGAGTTCCAGGCGGGGGCGCCAGCCGGTGGGGGGATCGGCGGGGTAGCCGGCCTCGCCGAAGGCGGCGTCGGCGGCGAGGAGGACGAGTTCGTCCTTGCTGGTGACGTACCGGTACACGGACATCGCGGAGACGCCGAGCCGGGCGGCGACGGCGCGCATCGAGAGGGCGGCGAGCCCTTCGGCGTCGGCGATCTCCAGGGCCGCGTGGATCAGTCGGTCGCGGCTGAACTCCACAGACGTGGTGGCGGGTTGGGACGTCGATGGGGCGGTGGCGACCACGGTGCCGATCCTGGGGTGGGCCTCCACCAGGCCTTCCTGGCGCAGCACGGTGAGGGCCTTGGTGGCGGTGGCGAGGGCGACGCCCCAGTCCTGGGCGAGCCGCCGGTTGGAGGGGACGCGGTCGCCGGGGGCGAGTTCGCCGCTGGTGATGCGGCGCCGGAGGTCGGCGGCGATGCGCCGGAACGGCGGGTCCGTCTCGGGGGCCATGGTGTCGTCCTTCTCCGCCGTCGTCGCCGTGACTGTACTAGCGCAGACGCTACCAGGGAGGATCGCCGGATTCGGCCCGCTGTACTAGCTCAGATAGCGCTTTTACCTGCATGTTTGTACGTTGCAAGCACAGTCTGTACGTCGTACATTCAGAGACCTCGCGGCGTACGGGAACGCCGCGCCGACACCCTTGGGGGCCCACGCGTGCAGAACGTCCTCGTCTCCGGCGGCGGAATCGCCGGTACCGTCCTCGCCCACTGGCTGGCCCGCCGCGGCTTCGCGCCGACGGTCGTCGAGCAGGCCCCCGCCCCGCGCTCCGGCGGTCAGGCGATCGACATCCGCGGCACCGCCCTCGACGTGATCGACCGGATGGGCCTCACCGAGCGGGTGCGCGCCGTCCGCACCCGGATGCGCGGCATGTCCGTGCTCGACGCCGACGGCACCGAGGTGCACCGCTCGACCGAGGCGACGTTCAGCAGCGGCCGGCTCGACAGCGGGGACGTCGAGCTGCTGCGCAGCGACCTGCTCACTCTCCTGCACCAACACGCCCTGGACGGCGTCGAGTTCGTCCACGGCGACAGCATCGCCGCACTGCGCGAGGACGAGCGCGGCGTGCACGCCTCCTTCACCCACGGGCAGCCCCGCACCTTCGACCTGGTGGTCGGCGCCGACGGCCTCCACTCGCGCGTGCGCCGGCTGGCCTTCGGCCCGGAGGGGGAGTTCCTGCGCCCGCTCGGCACCCACCTCGCGGTCTTCTCCGCCGACAACTTCCTCGGCCTGGCGGACTGGCAGCTCTGGCAGCGCGACGGCGACGCCGGCTACGGCGTCTACCCGGTGCGCGGCAACCGCGAGCTGCGGGTCTGCTTCGGCTGGGCGGACGACGCGCCCGCCGAGCGCGACCCCGCGGCGGCGCGCGAGCGGGTCGCCGAGCGGATGGGCGCGCTGCGCTGGGAGACGCCGCGCCTGCTGGACGCGCTGCACCGCTCGACCGACTTCTACGCCGACGTGATGGCCCAGGTCCACCTGGACGCGTGGTCCACCGGCCGCACCGTCCTGGTCGGCGACGCCGGCTACTGCGCCTCCCCGCTCTCCGGCCAGGGCACCGGCCTCGCCCTGGTCGGCGCCTACGTCCTCGCCGACGAGCTCGCCGCAGGGCCGGACCACCGCGCCGCCTTCGCGCGCTACGAGCGGCGGATGCGCCCGTTCGTCGCCCTCAACCAGGCCCTCGCCACCGAGAACCCCGGCGGCCCGGCGGCCGAGGAGTCGGTCGAGCGGGCGAAGAACGCGATCACCCTGGACGCCGCGTAGGCCCCCGCAGCGGGTGCGGGGCGGGCACGGGGCGGGGGGTGCGGGTGCCGGGCACCCCGCTCCGGCCCGATACCCTTGGGTTTCATGACCGAGGTATCCCGTCCCGTCCGCGTCCGTTTCGCTCCGAGCCCCACCGGCATGTTCCACGTCGGCGGTGCCCGCTCGGCGCTCTACAACTGGGCGACGGCACGACAGCAGGGCGGTGTCTTCGTCCTGCGGATCGAGGACACCGACGCAGCCCGCAACAAGCCCGAGTGGACCGACGGCATCATCAGTGCCCTCGCCGCGATCGGCATCCACGAGGGCGACCCGGGCTTCGAGGGCCCGTACTTCCAGTCCGCCAACGCCGACAGCCACCGCGCCGCCGCCGAGAAGCTGTACGCGGCCGGCCGGGCCTACTACTGCGACTGCACCCGCGAGCAGGCCGCCGAGCGCTCCGGCTCCGCCCAGACCGGCTACGACGGCTTCTGCCGCGAGCGGGGCCTGGAGTACGCCGAGGGCCGCGCGCTGCGCTTCCGCACCCCGGACGAGGGCACCACCGTCGTGGTGGACCTCATCCGCGGTGAGCCGGCCTTCCCGAACTCCGCGATCGAGGACTTCGTCATCGCCCGCGGTGACGGCAGCCCGGTGTTCCTGCTGGCCAACGTGGTCGACGACCTGGAGCAGGGCGTCACGGAGGTCATCCGCGGCGAGGAGCACCTGTCGAACACCCCGAAGCAGCAGCTGCTGTGGGAGGCGCTCGGCGCCGTCCCGCCGGTCTGGGCGCACCTGCCGGTGATCGTCAACGAGAAGCGGCAGAAGCTGTCCAAGCGCCGTGACAAGGTGGCGCTGGAGGACTACCTGGCCGAGGGCTACCTGCCCGAGGCGATGGTGAACTACCTGATGCTGCTGGGCTGGGGCCCGAAGGACGACGTCGAGATCCGTCCGTACGCCGAGCTGGAGCAGCTGTTCCGGATCTCCGAGGTGAACGCGGCCTCGGCCTTCTTCGACGTGCAGAAGCTGCGCTCGTTCAACGGCGAGTACATCCGCGCGCTGTCGGTGGACGCGTTCATCGACGCGACCGCGCCGTACCTGGCCGCCGACCGGGCGCCGTGGCCGGCCGAGTCCTTCGACGCCGCGGCCTACGCCGAGCTGGCGCCGCTCGCGCAGTCCCGGATCGCGGTGCTGAGCGAGATCGTCGAGCAGGTCGACTTCCTGTTCCTGGCCGAGCCGGTCCAGGACGAGCAGTCGTGGGCGAAGGCGATGAAGAACAAGGACGTCGCGCTCGCCCTGCTGGGCACCGCCCGCGAGAAGCTCGCCGCGCTGGAGGCCTGGCAGGCCGCCGCGCTGAAGGAGGAGCTGGAGGCCGTGGCCGCCGAGCACGGGCTGAAGCTGGGCAAGGCGCAGGCGCCGATCCGGGTCGCGGTCACCGGCCGCACGGTGGGCCTGCCGCTGTTCGAGTCGCTGGAGGTGCTGGGCCGCGAGCGGACCCTGGCCCGTCTGGACGCGGCGGCGGAGCGCCTGGCTGCCTGACGCGCACGGCAACGCCTTCCGAGGGCCGTACTCCGCTGGTGCGGGGTGCGGCCCTCGGGCGTGCTCGGGGCCCTGGCGAAGTGGAAATTGACCCATGATTTCGAAAGGAGAATGCACCTCGGAGACGGTCGATCGCGTCCCTAGAGTGATCATCACAAGGTCGCGGCAGGGGAGCCGGGACCGCCCGAGACCGGGGAGACCACCGTGAACGCCGCACCGCTGAAGCCGCTGCTGACCCGCGCTGCCACCGCCGAGACCACCAGCGACCCGAGCAGCGTGATGACCCTGCTCGCCGACTGCGGCACCGACGGCAGCCCGATCACCAGCTACCGCTCCACCTTCGCCAAGGGCGCGGTCGGCGCGCCGGCCCACTTCCACACCCGGGCCTCCGAGCTGTTCTTCGTGATCGGCGGCTCGCTCCAGGTCCTGCTGGACGAGAAGGTCGAACTGCTCGGCGCCGGTGACTTCCTGCTCGTCCCGCCGCACACCCCGCACGCCTTCGCCGCCGCCCCCGGCTCCGAGGCCGACGTCCTGTTCGTCTTCACCCCGGGCATGCCGCGCTTCGACTACCTGCGCCTGCTCGGCCGGGTGATGCGGGGCGAGGCGAGCCCGCAGGAGATCAAGGACTCCTCCGAGCGGTACGACAACCACTACGTGGAGAGCCCGCTGTGGCGCGCCACCCTGGAGGCGGCGGCCGGTGCCGAGGTGTGAGGCCGGCACGGTTGCGCAGGAAGTCGGACCGGCCGACTTCCTGCGCGGCGGGTCCTACTTGACGTACACGGAGGAGCCGAACTCCTGGGTCGTCCCGCCACCGGGGGGAACGACCGCGATCACGTTGCCGGTACAGTTCGGGCCGCTGTACACGAGGGCGAACCCGTCGGTCTCGTTGAACACGATGAGCGGGGCGATCGTCGAGTTGTAGCAGCCGCTCGGGTTGGTGATGACCGTGTCCGGCGCGATGACGAGTTCTCCGGTGGCGGCGAGGGCCGTGGTGGGCAGGGCGAGGGCCGCGGTCCCGGCGGCGGCGAGGGTGCCGAGAACGGTCGCGAGACGTCGCATGGATGCTGCTCCTTGGGGGAGAGGGGGTGGGTGCCGGGGCGTCGGTGCCCCGAACACAACGTCTCCGCCGCCAGGAGTGGCCGCAATCCGCGCGCGCCGAGCGGGCGATACGCATGCATACGAATGGGTGCGGGCGGCTACCGGCTGCGAAAGTGGGTGTCCGGGAAGTCGGCGGGCTCGCGCAGCACGAGCGTGGACAGCACGGGCCAGTGCGCCGTCAGCCCGGTCACCACGATGCAGCCGGTCTCGTGGGGGAACCTGGGGAGGCGGGTGCCGAAGCAGTCCTGGCGGTGGTGGACGTGCACGGGGATCCGCAGGGGGCCGAGCCGCGCGTCCCGGCTGAGGTAGGGGACCCGGCCGACGTCCTCGGCGGGCCGGTCACTGTTGACCAGGAAGGTGTGCAACTCCTCGGTCGGATCGAGGTATTGCGGAAGGTGCGGGTGCTCGGGCGACGAGCGGACGGTCGACACCGTGGCCACCGGTCCGCCGCCCGGAAGGTGGTAGCCGACGTCGATCCGGTACACGAAGCCGTCGACGCCCTGCCGCCCCACGGTGACGACCCACTCGGCGGGCGCGTCCCGCAGGACGGCCGCCGGCTCACCGAACGCCAGCGCCGTCTCCCGGTCGGTGGGAATCCGGAAGCCCTTCGGCGGCCTGCCTCGGAACACCCTTGCCTCCTCGACTGGTTGGGCGACCCGAGCCTAGTGGTCGGCGGGCCGGGGGAAGGCGGCCCGGAGGATGCGCTCGCCGACCGGGTTCATGCCCGAGCCCTTGGCGTCGGTCGCGTTGACCGAGTAGACGAGGGTGCGGGACAGGTCCCTGGTCGCCGCGACGAGCGTGCTGTAACCGGGCCGGGATCCGGTCTTGAGCCAGATGACCTGCCCGGAGGCCTCGTCGTGGTAGCGCTGGAGCCCCGCGCTCATCACGGCGCCCTCGATGTCCGGCACGGTGAACATCTCCCGCTCCAGGAGCGGCTGGGGCACGAGCTTGCCGCTGAACAGCGCGACGAGGAACCTCTCCAGGTCCGCGGTGGTGGAGATCATGTCGCCCGCCGCCCAGCGGTCCGACATGTTCCACTCGGTCGCGTCCACGAGCCTGCCGTCCGCGAGCCGCTGGTAGCCCCGGTTGTGGGCGCCCTGGATGCGGGGGTCGGGGCCGCCGGGGAAGGAGGTGTGCCGCATGCCGGCCGGGCGGAGGATGCGCACCTGCGCTTGGTGTTCGTAGGTGTCCCCGGTGATCCTCTCGATCAGCAGGCCGAGGACCGTGTAGTCGATGTTGCTGTACCGCTGCTTCCTGCCCGGGCCTTCTCCCGCTCCCCGGTGGGCCCTTGGCGACCGACGCCGCGACGACGTCCTCGGGGCGCAGCGTCCGGAAGCGGTTCTCGTAGCCCTCGGCGTTCTCCGGTCCCAGGGAGGAACCCGGCTGGAGTCCGCTGGTGAAGGTGAGCAACTGCCGTACGGTGATCGGCTCGAAGGCATCGGTCAGCAGGCCGGGCAGGTACTGCTGGACGGTGCCGCCCAGGTCCACCCTGCCCTCGGCGGCGAGCTGCAGGACGACGGCCGAGGTGACCACCTTGGTGGTGGACCCGGCCCGGAACCGGGCCTCCTCCACCGCCCTGCGGCCGCTCTCCAGATCGTGCACCCCCGCGCTCCCGCGCCAGCTCCCGTCGCTGCCGCCGACACGTACGAGCGCCGCCGTCGCGTCCGCGCCGGGGAGCCCGAGCAGGGCGTCCTCCAGCGACTCCACGTCCTGGCCGGGAAGCCGGCTCGCCGCAGCCTGCGCGGTGGCCACGACGGTCAGCGGAACAGCGGTACCGAGGCCCAGTACGAGCGCGGCGGCAAGGGCGGTGCGGACGCGGATACTCACGTGGCGCTCCAGGGGGTGAACCGACTTGTTCGTACCGAGCCATCCTGCGAAGCGTGAGGAGGCCCCGGATCATCACGAAGGATGACGCCACCCCTGAGAGCCCCCTCATTCAACTGCGCCTGGCAGCAGCGCCGTTGTCGGGCTGACCGAGGTGTGCACCACGCCGGAGGCCCCGGCCGTGCGGAGGCTTCCGCGCGGCCGGGCCCATCCGATCCCGTGGTGCGGGGCGGGAGGTTGCCGGGGGTGCGACCCCGAAGGCAGTCGCCGACGGCGGACACGCGCGGCGACACCTGGGCGGTGTGTAACATAAATGGTACGCTCTGGTGGAGGTTGATGGAGGGAGTGGCACGTGATGACCCAAGGCGCCTTTTGGGACGACCTCATTCGGGATCTTCAGGACCCCGACTTCCTTCGCGAGTACGTGGTTGAGTCGATGCGGATCGCCACGATCGACCGCATCGTCAACGAGCTCGACGAGGCTCGCGAAGCGGCCGACCTCTCGAAGGCGGCCCTGGCGAGAGCCATCAGCGCGGAACCGGCGGTTGTTCGGCGCCTCTTCTCGGCAGGGCACGTGAATCCGACCTTGGGGACGCTCGCGGAGGTCGCGGCGGCCCTGGGAATGCGCATTACGTTGGAGCCACTGCCCGATGCCGAGCGTGAGTCGATCACCACTCCACTCCTGGACGGGCAGGCGGCGGACGTGCAAACGCTGGCGGAGCACCTGACCGCCATGCGCGAGACGAAGTCCCATTCTCGCTCCGCCGCCTGACCCCGCCCGGACGCTAGAGCGTCGAACGAGGGTTGCGTTTCCGGTATTCGGAGCCGAGTTCCCGGACATCCTCGTAGTCGGTATCCGACAGTACGGTTTTGAAGGGTCTGTCCAGTCCGGAGACGACCACGAGCAAGGGCTTCGCAGCCCCGGCGGCCTCGTAGTCGAGGAGGCAGAAGAGCCGGTAGTGGTGTCTCTTCGGCCCGTCCACCCGGACCTCGAACCAGCCGGCCATGTCGCCCTTCATGGCCTCCCAGTAGCCGCCACCGGCAAAGTGCTTCGGGGGTGCGGCCGCGACGGCGACGAGCACGGCGCGCATCTTGGCCCTGACGCCGGGCGGGCAGACCTCGTTCAGGAAAGCTCTCCCCGGAGCCTGCTGCTCGGGATCATCGTCATGATGGCGTTGGAAGTAGACCACTTCAAGCTCGTCATCACTCGACGGTTTGGCCTTCACTTGAGGATGCGCCACGGGGGGTTTCGTCCGGCGCCGATCTCGTGAATCTGGTGTCACAGCTGGATCATCTCGCAACGGGCCAGGCGTGGCCGACTGTTGTGGCGAACCAGTACTCCTCCATCCACCGGCAATCCGGAAGCCTGTGAAGGCGGTTGTGGCATCGACTCGGCCGCGCGGAAGCCTCCGCGCGGCTGGAGGTCGGGGCAAGTCGCCCGTTGGGGGAAGATCAGGCGGGGGCGAGCTTCGGTGATGCGGCGCCAGATGGAACATCTGCTGGAGGTTGGCGAGCGGCCCAACATCAGTATTCAGGTGGCGCCCTTCGGCTGCGTGCCGAGCAGGCGTCCCGCCACTTCAATGTTCCTGATGGAGATGCCGGATGGCACCGAGTGGCTTTACTCGGAGAGCCTCTACCGCGGGCACTTCAGTGATTCGCCGTCGGTCGTCGCGGAGCATCGGGGTGACTATGACCTGCTGCGCGGACACGTACTCTCGGTGAGCGACTCTCGGGCGCTGATCGCCGATGCGATGGAGGAGTACCGGTATGAGGAGCGTCAATCTCAGCGCGGCGGTGTGGCGGACGAGCAGTTACAGCGCAGATCACGGGGGCGAGTGCGTCGAGGTGGCCCTCGTCTCCTCCCTCCCCGGCGTCGTTCCGGTGCGTGACTCCAAGGACCCCTCCGGGCCGGTCCTCCTCTTCACCTCCGCCTCCTGGCAGTCCTTCCTCACCTCCCTCCGGGACGGCTCCCTCCCCGTTGGTTAGGACCACCCCTGGGGATGGGCTACTATTTACCCATCACCCAGTTGCGCGGGTGGCGGAATAGGCAGACGCGCTGGATTCAGGTTCCAGTGCCCGAAAGGGCGTGGGGGTTCAACTCCCCCCTCGCGCACAAATGAACGGCCGGTCGATCTTCGGATCGACCGGCCGTTCTGTTCTTCAGGCCCGGAGGAACACCACGCCCGCCACGGCCACTGCCGCGAGCACGGCGATCACCAGGGCGTGGATCCTCACGTCCCACTTCTCCGAGCGGCGTTCCGCGGCCGGGTCCAGGGTGAACTCGGCCGGGTCCGCAGCCGTGTAGTGGACCGTGACATCACGGCCGTACGCGTCGGCGGGGTCCGGAAGGTTCGACGTGCAGTGGGCCGTGACGACGGCGCCCTCGCGGGTGACGAACGACACCACCGGGGTGATCGTGGTCCTGGTGTGGCCGTCGTCCTCGTCGACGGTGACGTCCTTCAGGACGGCGACGATCCGCCCCGGTGCGGTCTCCATCACGGCCAGCCTGCCGAGGCGGTCGTTCCCGGCGCGCACCGCCCCGGGCAGCTGAACGGCACCGAGCAGCGCCAACGGCCCGCCGGCACCGATCAGCGCCCACGGCCACCCCCAGTCGACCGCGGCGAGGACCACCAGCCCGACGTAGGCCAGGAAGGCCGCGCAGCTCGGCCGGCCCAGCCCGCGCGTGGGCTTCTCGGGGACGTTGGAGAACCGGTAGGCGTGCGGTCTGCCCCGCGGATGGTTGAGCCCGACCTCCCGGCCCTCCCACGCCACGGTGATCATCTCGCCGCGCTCACCGTCGTTCGTCACGACGATGTCCTGCCCGGAGGCCGGGTCGCGATAGGAGACGACCACCGATATCCCGCCGTCCCGGGACCCACCGTGCCGGGGTACCCGCACCCGCTCGATCCGCGCCGTGAGCCGGACGGTCCGCTGCGCCTTGGTCACACCGGCCAGAGACATACCGGCCCCGGTCACCGCCGCCGCACCCCACACCGCACACCACAGCACCAGTGACTCGTGCCACCCCATGCGCTCTCCTCCGGCCGATCCGATCCGATCCGGTCAACTGCCGTTGCGCCGGAGTACTGTGCCCTGCCCGTCCGCCTCCAGGCTTCCGGTGCCGCCGTCACCGGTCACCACGACCCTGAGCGCGAGCGAGCCGGTGACGCCGTCGGCGGTCAGCTGCCAGCTGCGCGGGGAATCGACGCCGAGGGTGCTCCTGGCCTCCTCGACCAGCGCGGCCACACGATCGAAGGGCAGCGAACGCGGGTCGAACCCGGAGGTCCGCACGCCGGTGGGGGAGAAGACGACCGTCAGCAGCCGGTCCTGCACGACGACGGTGAGTGCCTGGCGCGTCTCCCCGTCCTGCGTCAACGACTCCACGGCCCTGCGAAGTTCGCCGTGATCGAGCATCGACCGGCCCGGACCGAGGGTGACCGTGCCGGTCGCCGATGTCACGGTGGTCGTGGACGAGGTGGAAGCGGACGGCTTCGGGGCGGTGCTGCTCGCGTCGGGGCCGAACAGGTCGGCGCGGAAGAGCAGGAGCACGGCGCCCACGCCGAGCAGCAGGCCGAGAAGAGTGAGAAACCCGCCGGCACGGCCCGTCGGGGGATCGTCCTTCATGACCGGACCGGGCGCCGAGTCCAGGTACGCGCCGGCCGCCCGTTCCTCCCAGGCCGGCGTCGGCCGCTTCACGATCCGGCACTTCCACGGCCGGTCCGGCGGGTACTCGACCACCACGATCCCGCGCGGGCGGTAGTCGGGAAGCTCCACGAGGTTGATGCCCTGTCGGATCTCGACGCGGTACGCCGGCGCGTCGTCCGGTGCGACGGTCAGCTCGAACCGCACCGGCACATCACTGGTGTCGCTCCCGACGGCCTCCAGGCTCTCGATCATCGCGAGCGCCGTGCGCGGCGCAACGGCCTCTTCGCGGGAGCGGCGCGGCAGGGTGCAGAGGTGGAGGACCAGGCCGTAGACCGCAGGCAGAACCAGGCCGATGATGATCAGCGGTGCCTTCCCGACGACGCATCCGCTGATGAACGCGGTCAGCGACACCCCGGTCACGCCACCTGTCAGGAATCCCCGTGCGAGGCCGGCAGGCCTGGTGCGCGTGGGTGGCGCGACCGCGGTGATCGTCATACGGCTGATTGTGCACGTCACGGGTGACGGCCGACAGACCCGAAGACTGTCGGGTCGGTCGGCCACGCTACTGCGCGGGCGATGCGGCTCAGCGGCAGAGGGCGGTGTCCACGACGTCTTCGAGGTGCGCCGTGACCGCCTCGTCCGTGGGGACGGTGGTCACCGCGATGTTGACGGCGCGCCCGTCGTCCGTCGCTCCGCCCCGGGTCTCGTAGCCCGGGATGTCGCCGCCGTGCCCCCAGTAGACCCCGCCGCACGACAGTGGGCGGCTGATCAGCCCCAACCCGTAGCCGGCGCCGCTGTTCCCGATCGGCACGGTGGTGCGCATCTGGGCGAGCTGGGCCGCCGGGAGGAGGCGGCCGGCGAGGAGGGCGGCGAAGAACTGGTTGAGGTCGGCGTTGGTGGAGACCATCTGGCCCGCCGCCCAGGCCACCGAGGGGTCCAGTTCCGTGATGTCGCGCAGGGGTTCGGCCGCCGACTCCCGGTAGTACCCCTTCGGGTGGGCTTCCCGGACGGTCCGGTCGCCGGCGGTGGGGAAGTAGGTGTGCCGCAGCCCGAGGGGCTGGAGCACACGCCGCCCGATCTCCTCGGCGATCGGGCGGCCGGTTACCTTCTGGACGATCAGACCGACCAGCACGTAGTTGGTGCTGCTGTACGCGAACCTCGCCCCGGGCGCGAAGTCGGCCTTGTGCTGGAAGGCGATGTCCAGGATGTCGCGCGGCTCGTAGTAGCGGCTGCGGATCTCCGACTCGCTGATGTAGCCCTCGTACTCGGGCAGTCCGCTGGTGTGCTGGAGGAGCTGACGCACGGTGATGTGCCGGCCGTCGATCCCGTCCCCGCGCACCAGGCCCGGCAGGTAGCTGTCGACGGCGGCGTCGAGGTCGACCTTCCCTTCGCCGACCAGCTGCAGCGCGACCACCGCGGTGAACGTCTTGGTGTTGCTGCCGATCCGGACCTGGCCGTCCCCGGGCACCTTCGCGCCGGTGGCCAGGTCGCCGACGCCCGCCGTGTAGGTGCGGGTGCGGCCGGTACGGTCCTTGGCGCTCGCCAGCGCGGCGGGCAGGCCGTCGTCACGCACCAGCGCGTCGAGACCCCGCTGCACGGTGTCGGGCCGGCCGACGGCGGGTGCGGCGGACGCGGCCGGCGGCGCGAGGACACCCGCCGTCAGGGCGGCGACGGCCACCGCGGCGGCGGCCGACAGGGAACGAAGCCTCAGCCTCGACTGCTCACGCATGGGTCAACTCCTGGGAATCGCTGGGAGAAGTGGTAGCGGCACGATCATGGGATCCGGGGCCTGCGGCGCACATCGCGGAAAGGCGGGAAAGCGCGATCCCTCGATCGGGGGAGGCCCCCGGCGAGATGCCCGCCCATACTGGCGATCATGATCAGGGGAATCCGGCCGCTGCTGAGCGGCTCCACGTACACGGGCGTGCTGTTCGCCCTCTGCGGCGCGTTGGCGAGCCTTCCGCTGCTGCCGTTCGCCACGCTGCCGGCGTTGCTGTGGAGTTCGGCTCCGTACGCGGTGCAGGCCGTGCTGACCCTGCTGGCCTGGTCGTTGCTGCTCGGCCTGGTCGGCCTGGCCCGCACCACACGGCGGGTGCTGATCGTGTCCGCCCGCCGAGCGCTGAGAGTGCCGCTGCCGGATCCGGCGGCCGGCAGCCGGTCCGCCGCGGACCGGCTGCGGACCCCGGTCTGGCTGGTGCTGCTCGTGGCGCTGGGGTGGACGGGCGCGCCGACGGCCGGGCTGTTGCTGCTCCTGGGCCTGTCGCTGCCGGGGAACTGGCTCGGCGGTACGGCGCGGCTGAAGCTGTTCGACCGGTCGACGGATCTGGCGGACGGCTGGTGGAGCTGGCCGGCGGCGGCCGGCTGCCTGCTGCTGGCGGCGGTGGTGTGCGGGGTGGTGACGGGCGTGCTGCGGTGGACGGCGCCCCGGCTGCTGGGCCCGTCGGCGGCCGAGCGGCTGGCGCTGGCGGCCGAACGGGAGCAGCTGCTGGCCGAACGCAACCGGCTGGCCCATGAGTTGCACGACTCCATCGGGCACACCCTGACGGCGGCCACCATCCAGGCCGCGGTGGCGGGCGAGGTGCTCGCCGTGGACCCGGTGGCGGCGCGGGCGGCCATGCGCAGCATCGAGGAGTCGACCCGGGCCGCGCTGGAGGACCTGGACTACGTGCTGGGCGTGCTGCGCGAGGAGGAGGCGGGGACGGCGCCGGTCCGCACCCTGGCCGACCTGCCCGAACTGCTGGACCGGCTGCGGCACGCGGGCGCGATGGTGGAACCGGAGCTGTCGGGCGAGTGGGCGCAGGTGCAGGGCACGGTCTCCCGGGCGGCGTACCGGATCCTCCAGGAGGGGCTGACCAACGCCCTGCGGCACGGGGCGGGCGGTCCGATCGAGGTCCGGGTGGTGGCGGGGCCGGACGCGCTGGAGCTCCGCGTGGTCAACCGGACCGGGGCGGTGGCCACCGGCAGGAATCAGCGGGCCTTCCCGACGTCCGGGCACGGCCTGCCCGGGCTGGCCGAGCGGGTGCGGCTGCTGCACGGCGAGTTCGAGGCCGGGCCGGACGGGCCGCAGCACTGGCGGCTGGCGGTCCGGCTGCCGGTACGGGTGTCGGCGTGATCCACCCGGAGGCGACCGGCCCCGGCGGCGACCGCGTAACGCTGCTGATCGCGGACGACGACGAGATCACCCGCAGCGGACTGCGTATGCTGCTCGCGGCACAGCCGGGGATCACCGTGGTCGGAGAGGCCGCCGACGGCATCGAGGCGGTGGAGCAGGCACGACGGCTGCGGCCGGACGTGGTCCTGATGGACGTGCGGATGCCGCGCCTCAACGGGATCGAGGCTACCCGGCAGCTGCTGGCCGCCGGGTCCACCGAGTGCGCCGAACCGCCGAAGGTCGTGGTGATCACCACCTTCGAGAACGACGGCTACGTCACCGCCGCGCTCGGCGCCGGGGCCAGCGGCTTCGTGCTCAAGCGGCTCCCGGTCCGGCAGATCGCCGAGGCGGTGCGGGTGGTGGCCGCGGGGGAGGCGATCCTCTTCCCGGCGGCGCTGCGCCGGATGGTCGCCGCCCGCCCGCTGGACTCCGCCGAGGCGCTGCCGAAGGCGGCGCTGACGGGACGGGAGGAGGAGGTGCTGCGGCTGATGGCCACCGGCCTGTCCAATCCGGAGATCGCGCAGTCGCTGGTGGTGAGCCTGGAGACGGTGAAGACGCACGTCGGCAACGTGCTGACCAAGCTCGGCGCGCAGAACCGGACCCACGCCGTGGTGATCGCGTACGAGTCGGGCCTGGTGGTGCCGGGGTTCGCCGGCTGACCCGCCGCGCGGAGAGCGGCCGGTCGCTCCCCGAACCGACCGGCCGCTCCTGTTCCAGGTCGTGCCGCTCAGCCGAGCGGCAGCTTCAGGAGGGCTTCCTCCCTGCTCAGGGAGGTGACGGTGGTCCTGCCGGTGCCAACCTCGCCGCCGACGAAGGAGTAGAGCCGGTCGCGGCTGTTGACGACCAGGGCGAGCCGGTGGCCGTCGCCCAGGTCGTAGGCGGCGGGCTGGAGCGTCCAGTCGACGGTCCGTTCCGTGCCGGCGCTCAGACCGGTGACGGTGAGGGGCTCGTGGGTGATGATCCGGGCGGAGCCGTCCGGGTCGAGGTCGAAGAGGTAGGCGACCAGGGACGCGGCGTCGCCCGCTTCGACGCCCACGGCGAGCCGGAGCGTGGCGGCGCCGCGGATCCGGCGCCCGCCCGCCAGCGCCTCGGTGGACCAGACGAGCAGCCGGTCGCGCTCGAAGCCGGCCGGGTCGTAGGCCTTCGGGTTGCCGAACCACTCCTTCTGCCCGGTCTCCATGATGTCGTCCATCGCGGTGGCGCTGGTCTCGCTCCCGGCGGTGAACGTGCGGCTCCAGCCCGCGGACGGCTTGTCGGACAGGGCTCCGTCGCCGTTGCCGTTGGTGCCGCTCAGGTACCAGGCCTCGGTGTCGGTGGTGGCCTCGGACCAGGAATCGAGGGGTTCGCGCCGGGCCGCCTTGGTGATCCGCCTGCCGCCGCCGATGGCCGGGGCGGTGTCGTAGGTGAACATCACCTGGCTGTTGACCACCGGCCAGTTCGGCACCTCGTTGGCCTTGCCGAGCAGGTGGTGGTCGAGCCAGGCGAAGGTCTCCAGCGTCGGCGTCAGCGAGCCGACGAAGGGCGTTCCGCTCGGGAAGCCGGTGATGCCGAGGCCTTCCGGGGCGCCGTGGTCGCCGATCCACAGGTTCAGGTGCTTGGGGACGGTGAGCTTCTCGAAGGTGGCGATCGCCTCACCGGCCGGGAACAGGCTCTCGTGCCAGGTGTTCGAGTAGAAGGTGGGGACGCCCTGGGAGTTGGTGAGGTCGACGTAGGTCTCCGGGGAGCGTGCGTGGCCCCAGCGCACCACCTCCTCCATCTCCTGCCCCTTCAGGAAGTTCTGGAGGATGCGCCAGGTCTCCTCGTCGAACCTTTCGTGTTCCTTGCCCTCCTCGGCTCCGGTGAACTTGATCAGCAGCTCCACGGCCTTGAGGTGCCGGGTGCCGTGGTCGTAGAGGCTGGTGGCCAGGTTGCCCCAGGTGCTCAGGGCGGCCACGGCGGAGACCCGGTTCTGCTGGTCGTGCGCGGCGACCAGCTGGCTGATCCCAGAGCCGTAGGACAGGCCCAGGAACCCGACCTTGCTCGGGGAGAACAGCCCCTCCGCGTGGTCGATCACCAGCGACCCGTCCTCCCAGTCGTCCCGCCCGGCGACGCCGATGAAGCCGTTGGAGCTGTAGAGCTCGCCCGGCGCGCCGAACCCCCGGGGGGTGTACGCCAGCACGTGGTAGCCGCGGGCGGCCAGGGAGAGGTAGCCGACCAGGAACGGCAGCCAGCCGTACGGGTTCCAGCCGGCGGGCACGATCACGACCGGGCGCGGCTCGGAGGTCTTCTGCTCGATCGCGAACGCGGAGAGGCTGACCTCCTCCGTCACGGGGATGCGCGGGAAGGTGACCCCGGCATCCCGCAGGATCTGCTCCACCAGCTTCCGCAGGTCCTCGGGGAGCGCGGCGGCCGGGGCCGTGCCCTGGAGGGCGGCGAGCAGCGCCCGGGCGATGGCGAGCACCGCCGGGTTGATGTCGAGGCTCGCGCCGCGCCAGATCCCGTTGGCGGCGATGTCGGCGAGTGTCGCATCGGTGATCGCCGCGGTCGGCTCTCCGCCCTCAGTGGTCATGTGAACTGCCCTTTCCTGGAAGGTCGGGACGCCCGATGGGGGCGCCGTCCAGGCGGATCATGGACCCGAGGGGAGGGCCGGAAACCGAAGGGCCGTCAGCTGCACTCGAACGAGTGAGGGGAGCTGACTCCGCGCCCTCAGGCCGTTCAGTACCGGGTCCGCCAGACGCTCCGGCAGGTGCGGTCCGACCGGGCGGGGCCGAGCAGGGCGCGGGTCTGGAGCGGGGCGCGGGTCTGGAGCGGGGCGCAGAGCAGTTCCAGGGCCAGTGCCGTGTCGGTGCCCGGCGGGAGCTCACCGCGCTCGACGGCCCGGGCCGTGATCGTCCCCTGGCTGGAAGAGACCCTGATCGGCTGACCCGGAGGCCCTGCGGGCGCGGCGCCACCGCGCCCGCAGGGCCGGTCGCCCGCGCTCGTCAGGACCGGCCCCGGTCGGTGAACTCGGCGGCCGTGGAGCCACCGGGGACCAGCCGAGCACGTCCCGCAGGAGCAGCACCGCCCGCTGGCGGGGCGGCAGGTGCTGGACGGCCACCACGAAGGCCAGCTCGACGGTCTCCCTGGCGACGACCACCGCCTCCGGTTCCGCCTCCCGGGCGGCCACCGGCTCCAACAGCCGGTCCGGGAAGGGATGCAGCCAGGCCACCTCGGCCGGCCGGCCGCCCCCGTCGGGCTTCGGCCGCCGAGGATGCCGGTCGAGGAAGTCCAGGCAGGCGTTGGTGGCGATCCGGTACAGCCAGGCCCGGAGGGAGGAGCGTCCCCGGAAGCTCGCACGGTAGCGCCACGCCCGGAGCAGCGCCTCCTGCACCAGGTCCTCGGCCTCGTCGTAGGAGCGCAGCATCCGGTAGCAGTGCACCCGCAGCTCCGACCGGTACCGCTCGGGCCTCCGCGGCGAACGCCTCGCCGTCCACGCCCACCGCCCCGTCCGACATCCCGAGTACCCCCCGCCCCTCGGGGACGACCCTCTCACGGGCGCCGGCCCGGACGGCGCCGGGGCGGCGTCCCGGGCGTCACAGCGCGTCGCTGTCCGCCAGTTGCTCCAGACGATCGACGACCGCGCCGAGGATCCCGTTCTCCTCGGCGGCTTCGAGGTGGCCGCCGGCGAAGCGGTCGAGCCGCAGGTGGGCGGTGGCGATCCGGCGAAGCGTGGTGGCGTCGGCCGAGGCGATGAACTCGGGGTCGGAGATCCGGCCGTCCTGGTACGGGGCCCAGTTCATCCAGTCGAACCCGGGCTCGGTCAGGCCGCGCGCCGAGGCCCCGACGGCGAACTCCGCCACGGGCGTCATGCCCAGCGCGGGCGGCGCCGCCCCGGGCTCCCGCTCCGCGCGGTGGTAGAGCGCGACGATCTCGCGGGCGGTGTCGGGCGTCAGTTCAGGCATCGGGGGATCCTCCGCGCAGGGGGGTCGGGGCCATGCTCCGTTCACCTCGGGCTCGCTCGATGGGCGTGAATGGGGGAGGAACCCCCGGAACACTCGGGAGGCTACGAGTGCGGTGGCGGGAGGGGCGCCGCCACGCCGTGCGGTCGGGTCGTGCGCCGTCCGAACGGGTCGTGCCCGGGAAGCGGACCGGCCCCCCGCGTTCGTGCGGGGGGCCGGGCTCACCGTGGGGATCCGGTCACTGGGTGACCGTGCGGAAGAGCCAGTGGAGTCGGGCGGTGGCGGCTCCGGGGCGGGTGATGGTGACCGTGTCGACCAGGGTGCTGCGGGTCAGGTCGAGGTGGTCGTAGGGGCTGGCGAAGTTGGACAGCAGCGTTCCGTTGGGGCCGTCGTCGGTCTTGCACCACAGGTAGCCGTTGTCATTGGGGCGGTAGGCGCCCATGGTGACGTAGTCGCCGTTCTGCGGGGCCTGGGGGTGGGCCGCCGTGGAGTTGACGTACTGGCGGCCGTAGACGAGGTAGACGCAGTTGTCGGCGCCGTCCGGGCCCGCGGAGATGGCGCTGAACCGCTGGTGGTTCCCGTGCGAGTCCGGGGCCAGGTAGACGGGGTAGGGCGCGACCTCCAGGTCGTCGACCGAGAGCGCCGGGGCCGAGCCGCCGGAGTCCGTCGCGACGATCTCGGTGAGCCGGGTGCTCTCCTGGGGGTCCTGGAGGAACCAGAGCTGGGCGGCCGAGCCGTCCTGGTCACGGGCCACGATGCCGAGGCCCGGGCCGAGGTCGGTGAGGAACTGGCGGGTGACGTAGTTCTGCAGGGTCCAGGTGCCGTCGCCCTGGGGGACCGGCTGCCAGAGCTGGTCGAGCGCCGCGTTCGGCCACAGCACCGTCCGTGCGTCGCGGGCTCCGCCCTCCTGGCCGAGGTAGCGGCCGGCGTAGGGCGCGTTGGCGTGGAACAGGCGGTAGAAGCCGCTGTACTCCGGGTCGGGCGACAGGTTGAACACCTGCGTCTGGATACCGGCCGGGTTGATCGGCTGGTCACTGACCGCGTGGGTGCTGCTGCCGGGGGCGGCCACGTTGGTGGTGGCGGCGTTGCGCAGCACGGCGGGGCTCTGCACCGGCACCGTCACGGTCTGGGACCGTGGCGGGTTCGGCAGGTTGCCGACCTCCATCACGACGGGGTAGTGGTCCGACAGCAGCATCTGTCCGACCCGGTTCATTCCCAGGACGCTGGGGTTCGTGTTGCCGACGGGAACGGCCACGTAGTCGAGGACGCGGTCCGGGGTGTTCGAGTTCAGGCGCCGGACGGTCGGATGGGTCGGCAGCGCGGGGGCGTGCACCGTGAACTCGCCGGCGACCGCGGTGGCCAGCGACCTGTCCGCTTCGTTCGGATTGGCCGGGGGCAGCGGCGCGCGGTTGTAGTCGCCGAGGGCGATCCAGGGCAGCGGGCTCTGGTTGGGGCCCGCGGTGGCCATCCGCTGCCGGATGTTGCGCAGCAGCCCGGGGTCGTCGTTGCCGCTGCCCGAGAGGCCGTGCACCGTGAAGTACACGACGCCGTCGACGTTGACGCCGAGCGCGGGCCGGCCGGTGAAGCCGTTGTCCCGCCCCGCCTCGATGACGTACACGTCCTGCGGCTGGACCCGGGTACGGCTCAGGATGGCCAGGTTGACCCGGCCCGTGTCGGTGTTGGGGTCGGTGTCCGTGTGCAGCCAGTACAGGTAGCCCTGCGGCCTGGCGCCCGTTCCGCCGTACCGGTACTCGCGGACCGGGGGTGTGCGGCCGGCCCAGTCGAAGAAGACCGGCGGGTTCTGCGGGATGTCCTGCTCGAACCCGGCGCCGCTCGGCGGGGCACCGGCCTCCTGGAGGGCGATGATGTCGGCCTGGTTCTGCCGTGCCAGCTGGTTCACCCCCAGCGTGTACTTGCTCTCGTAGGCGGAGGAGTCCTCGCCCGTCCCGCCGCCGGTGCCCGCGCCCTGCATGTTCCAGGTGGCGATCGTGCGGCGGTTGCCCGCACGGGGGTCGAGATCACCGCCGGTGTCCCGCAGGAACAGCGACGGCCGCTTGCCGACGTCGGCGGGGACGACGCCCTGGCCGGTGAAGTCGAGGGTCTCCCGGCCGGTCCAGTCCGGGATCGCCTGGCCGCCCTGGCTCAGCGGCTGGAACGTGCTCGGGGAGCCGTTGGCGGAGCCGAACTGGAAGGCGGTGCCGGACTGGGTGCCGTACGGGGTGTAGGGCACGTACGGTCCGCCCGGTGCCGTCTGCTTGACCATCGTGTTGTTGTAGAAGACGTTCTGCGGGCCCGAGGAGCCGGACCACTTGACCGCCTTGGGGCCGGCCGCCCACCAGACCGGGTACCACGTCCCCTCGTCGATCTCGCCGCCCTCGCCGCCGCAGTTGGTCGTGCAGCTGCCCGAGCGGTGCTCGTAGGGGACGCGCAGGGTGTTCTGCTCGAACAGGTTGTTGTGCTCCCACCCGCCGTGCAGGTTGAGGTCGGAGTCGAGGTCGTTGCGGAAGGCGACGTTGCCGCCGGCCGACCACTGGAAGGTGAAGTGGCGCAGGTTGCGGCTGAGGTTGTAGGCGTACAGCGAGTCCCAGACCCGGCTGCCGCGCAGGTAGCCGTTGCCGCCCTTGCCCTTGTTCCAGGCGCCGTCGAAGCTGTTGCGCTCGATCTGGACGTTGCGGGCGTCCTCGGTGACGATCGGGTGCGAGCCGGTCATCTCGGCCTTCAGCCCGCGGGCCCAGTCGTTGGCGGCCCACTTGAAGACGATGCCGTGCATCGCGTACTCGGGCGCCATGTTGCCGTAGTTGTGTACGGCCTGGGCGGGGGTCAGGTCGTAGGTGCCGCCGCCGAGCTTGGGCAGGCCGTTCATGTCCTGGGTGAAGGCGAAGTCCTCGAAGCCGACACCCTCGACCACCTTCAGCGGGGTGACCTTGCTGGCGTAGGGCTTGTCGCCGAGCGGGGTGGAGCCGTCCGAGGTGGAGTCGACCGGCAGGTCCCACTCCAGCGGGCGGTCCAGGGTGACCGTCTTCGCCGCGGCGTCGATCGCGTTGACCCGGAACATCTGCTGCCGCATGTGGAGGTTGTCCATCTGGCTGCGGTCGGAGACGCCCTGCTGCTCGTAGAACTTGACGCTGTTGGCCGCGCCGACCCAGACGTAGCCGCCCAGGGAGAACTTCTTCATGTCGGCCTTGGGGTCCAGCTGCACGACGTCCTGGCCCTGCCGGCCCGCCCAGCCCGGGTCGGCCGTCTTGGCGGCGACCTTGATGCCGGAGGCCCAGTGCTGGTTGACGCTGCCCTCGAAGATGTCCTTGCGGTTCGCCGGGGCGGCGGCCCAGTCGTCCTGGTAGCGCTCGGCGATGTCCCGGGTCTGGACCCGGAACAGGCCGCGGCCCGGCCAGATCCAGCCGCCGGTGCCGACGTCGCTGCCACTGCCGGCCTTCATGCTGTCCTGGTCCCAGCGGCCGTTGACCAGGGTGTCGTAGCGGGTGTTGACGTCGGGCCGGAACACCAGGCGGGTGCCGCCGGCGCCGGAGCCCTGGCCGCGCAGGACGAGGAAGTCGGCGTCCACGTAGATCTGCCGGGAGACGTCGATCCGGCCGGCCGGCAGGGAGATCAGCGAGAGGCTGTTGAAGTTGGCGCCCGGCGAGCAGTTGGCCTTGATGTCGTCGATCGCCCGCTGCAGGCCGGTGGTGTCGTCGGCGCCGTCGTCCGCCCGCACGCCGTACTGGGAGGCGAGCCGGTCGGGGGTGATGCGGCAATCGGCGTTCGTGGTCAGGTCGCCGTCGCCGGGCAGCGGCCGGCCGCCGCGGAAGCCCACCCGGGACCAGTCGGGCATGCCGGGGGCCGGTCCGGTGCGGTTGGCGTAGCTCAGGTCCGGGCCCTCGGCTCCGGGACCGGCCGTGACGGAGCCGGCCGGGGCCGCGGAGGCCGGTGCCGCCGGGGCGAGCGCCGGGAGGGTGAGGGAGAGCAGCAGGCCGGACAGCAGCGCGGCCGATGGTCGTAGACGTTTCACGGGACCTCGTTCCGGGGGGTCGCAGAAGTGCCCCCGGCTCCTTGGACGAGACGGGGGCGGTGTGCTGGACGGTCCGGTCCGCCGGGAGTGGTGCCCGCGGACCGGCGACGACTAGCTAGTTGTTGAAGCAGCCGAACCGCAGGCTGGAGATCCGGTCGTTCTTGTAGTAGTCGGAGCCGCCCGCGTCGTAGTCGCCCTTGGTGCCCCAGCTCCAGGCCTGGGCGTAGTCGACCTGGGACGGGTGCAGCTCGCCGTAGGGGTCGTCCCAGAACTCGACCGAGCACTGCGAGTTGTTGATCCAGGAGGACACCTGGTTGTCGGCCAGGACCCCGTTCAGGAAGTGGACCTGGTTCAGCCGCACGATCAGGCTGCCGCTGCCGGCGGGGGGCGGGGTCACGATCGCCTTCGAACCCGTGCCGCCGCTGTTCTGGTAGAGGCAGAGCGCCCAGCCCGGGCACCCGTCGTACGGGGGGTTGGCGGCGGAGGCCGGCGCGGCCGACAGGAACATCATCGCCCCGGCGATCGCGCCCGCGACGGCGGTGGTCGCCAGCTTGAAGGATTTGAGGGCCATGGTGGAACTCGCTTTCGGGGTCTGCCCACGGCTGTGACGCGGGCGGGTGACAGTACTCGTGCGCGGCGGGCCCCGGGCCGGGCTCGCCGCACCACGAGACTGCCCGTGCGGGGGAGGCGGCGGCATCAGTCAAATGACTGCGGACTGCCGGGCACCTGACGGGGCGACACGTCGCGGCGGGAAACGGCCCAGAAACATGGGATGTCGCCGCACCCGCCAGGGCGGCGAGGATGCGGTCCAGGCCGTCCGTCGCCGAACGGGTGCCGGGCGCCGGCGATTCCGTCCTCCCGAAGGAGCGTTCTTCCCATGAGTCTTCGCCGATCGGTCTCCGCGGTGGCCACCGTGGCGGTGCTCGCCCCGCTGCTGGCGCTGGCCGCCGGAACCGCGCAGGCCGCGCAGGGGCCCGCCACCGACCCCGGACCCGTGACCGCCGTGGCACCCGCACCCGACTTCACGATCCTGCCGTCGAACCCCTCGATGCTGCAGCTCTCGCGGAAGCAGCAGTGCATGGCCGCGTACAACGTCAACTACTGGGTCGGCGGCGGGCCGTTCGCCGTCACCCAGCTGAAGCTCTGTCTCAGCGCGCCGACCACCCTCGCGACCGGCGCGCAGATCTTCTTCGCCGGTGACGCGAACTACGTCCCGATCGATCCCGTCCACGTCCCGACCGGGCCCGTCATCCCGACCGGGCCCGTGACCGACCCGGACGGGCCCGTCCTCGTCCCGGACGGGCCTGTGCTCGACCCGGCCCTTCCCGCCGTCCCCTGATCCGGGGAACCGGACCGGCCGTGCGGCGGCGCGGCCGGGTCCGGCCCGGTGGTTGCCGTCGGCCCGGCGGCCGTCGTCGGCTCAGTAGCCGGCGGTGAACCGGCGCTGGACGAAGCGGGGCAGTTCCGCCTCGTCCACCAGCGCGACCGCGGCGTCCTCCGCCGAGATCCGGCTTCGGCCGTCGGCGTCCAGTACGACCTGGTCGCCGCCGATCCGGAAGCGGCCGGTGCGCTCGCCGGGGCCGATCTGCTCGGCGGGGCTGAAGTACGTCCAGAGCCGGTTGGACAGGCGCAGCACGTCCAGCGCCTCCCGGTGGCCGCGCACGGCGGCGCCGTACTCGCGGGGCAGGCCGAGTTCGTCCAGCGCGGCGTGCAGGAGCTCGTCGTGGTCGGCGCGGACGACGCCAGGCTCGATCTCCAGGCTGCCGGCGCCGCCGATGACGATCAGCCGGGTGCGGGGGTGGCTCTCCAGCGCCTTGAGCAGCGACCGGGCGGCGGCCGCGTAGACGGTCGGGTCGGCGATCGAGCGCCGGACGGTGTCGGCGAAGTCCTTCGCCGCGTTGCCGGGCTGGAAGCCGCTGATCAGGACGTCCAGGCCGGGCAGGACGGCGGCGACGCCCGCCGGGTCCAGGACGTCGAGGCTCGCCCAGCTCAGGTTCTCGCGCCGGTCGGTGATCGCGGAGGCGTCCCGGCTGAACGCCGAGACGCGGTGTCCGCGCCCGAGGGCCTCGGTGACGATCCGGCTGCCGATGGTGCCGGTGGCTCCGATGATGCCGATGTGCATGGTTCTCCCCTTGGTTCATGCCACGGTCAAGGCCGAAACGGCGGATCGGGACAGCGTTTCCTCAAGCCTGCCCTTCACGCCGTGCTGGAACTATACGGCGTGAAGTTTTCGCACGGCAATCAGTGAGGTGACGCTGTAGAGTGACGCCGTGGCAGCCACCCCGAGCACCGGACGACGCGAGCGACTGCGGATCGAGACGACCGCCGAGATCAAGCGCACCGCACTGGAGTTGATGCGCTCCGGCGGTCCCGACGCGATCACCCTGCGGGCCATCGCCCGCGAGATGGGCATGACCGCCAACGCCATCTACGGCTACTTCGCCACCCGCGACGACCTGGTCACCGCCCTCGTCGCGGACGTCTACACGGCGCTCGCCGACGCCCTCGACGCCGCCTGGGCCGCTTCCGCGCAGGACGCCCCGGCGGGGCGGATCCAGGCCTGGGCGCACGCCTTCCGCAGCTGGGCGCTGGCCAACCCCGAGGGCTTCCGGCTGATCTACGGCGACCCCGTCCCCGGCTACCGCGCTCCGGAGGGCGGGGCCGCGCCCGACGCCGCCCGACGGGTCTGCGTCGGCATCGCCGCGCTCGCCGACACCGCCTGGGGCGGCGCCGCGGGTGCGGGGGCCGGTGCGGGGGCCGGTGCGGGCGACGGCTTCGACTGGGAGGACTTCGATCCCGGCCTGCTCGACAAGGTCCGCCCCGCGTTCCCCGCGCTGCCGCCGGCCGGGGTGGCCCTGGCGCTGCGGATCTGGGGCCGTCTGCACGGCCTGGTCGTGCTGGAGGTCTACGGCCACCTGCGGGCCCAGACCTCCGCGCCGGACAAGCTCTTCCAAGCCGAACTCGCCCAGTTGACCAGCTCGTTGGGGATCGAGATCTAGTGCTCTGACCGCATGGGTTCGCGGCGTTGGACGTCATGGCGGTTGGATGTGCGGTGACGTCCGATCCGACCGCTGGAGGCGCGGTGGCCGAGCCTGTCCGTGTGCGCAGACCGACCAACCAGGAAGGGCGGAAACTGCAGCGGATCGTTCGCCGCGGCAGTACGAGTTCGGTGCGCGGACCTGTCCGGCCGCATCACTAGAGTTTCGGCCGTGAGTGACGACGTTCATATGACCGCTTCGGCATCGGATCCGTCGGGGGCGGAAGGGTGGTGGACGGACCTGCCATGGCTGGTGAACGCCGATCCGGAGCGGGTTCTGGGGCTGCCGGCTTCCGATGCGGATTCCGACGCGCGACTGATGGCTGCGGTCTACCGGGCGTCGGTGGACGTACACCGGGACGCGCCACCGTGGGTGCGGCGGCAGCTGCTGGCCCTGGACGCGGCTCGGTACGGGGACCGGGAGTTGTCGGCACGGATTGCCGCCGTGTCAGTGGATGATGTCGACACCGAGCCATGGCGGGTGCTGTGGTCCACCGGCGCGCAGAGTGACCCGCACTTCCAGATGAACCCGTCCGGTCACACCGGCGGTGTTGACGCGGTGGTGACAACCTTCTCGGACGGCCGCCACGTCGTGGTCACCGGCAGCAAGGACCAGACGGTCCGGGTGCGGGACCTTGAGACCGGCCAACCGGTCGGCGGGCCGATGAGCGACTTCAACGGCAGAGTGTGGGCGGTGGCGACGGAGGTCGTGGACGGTCGGCCGTGCGTCGTCACGGCCGGCGACTGGGCGGTACTCGCGTGGGACCTGGCCACCCGCCGGCAGACGGGCGAGCTGCCGGGGATCAACGGTGAGGTGTGGTGTCTGGGCACGGCTGTCGTCCAGGGGCGACCGTGTGCGCTCGCCAGCGACGACGACGTGTCCGTGCGGGTCTGGGATCTGGCCAGTGGGGAACAGGTCGGCGAACTCACCGGACACGACGACTTCCTGATGGCCATCGACACGCTGGTGATCGATGACAGGCCCCATGCGGTGGGCTGTACGAGCGGTGGCAAGGTCTGGCAGTGGGACCTGACCACCGGACAACCGGTCGGGGAGCCCCTGCCGGGCCACGACGGCGAGGCGTGGGCGGTCGCGACAGCGGTCGTCGGCGACAGGGCCCACGCGATCACGGCGGGTTACGACGCCACCGTGCGTGTGTGGGACCTGGTCATGGGACGGGAAGTCGGCAGGCTGGTCGGCCACGAAGGCACCGTGTCCGCGGTGGTGACCGCGGCGATCGGTGGAGAACTCCGGGTCGTCACCGGTGGTTCGGATGGAACGGTGTGCCTGTGGGAGCCGGCCGCCGGGCGGCAGATCGGCCGGGAGCTGGTGTTTCCCGCGCCAGTCCATGCGCTGACCGTGACCCCGGAAGGCTCGCTCGTGGTGGGCTTCGGCGGCGACGTCGCGGTCCTGTCCCTGCATGCCGTCCCTGACTCCACTGGGCCGTGAGCCGTTGGTGCTGTGACCGGATGGTTGCTGGTTCCGGCCCGGTGATGAGGACAAAACGCGGCCAGCGGCTGCGCAACCCGGCGAACCTGTGCGGAACCCACCGGCGAGCTGGACACCGCCACCTCGGAGGAGATCCTCGACGCCCTGCGCGCCGCCAACGGCGAGCTGGGCACCACCGTGCTGATCGTCACCCACGACCCGCTGGTGGCCGAGCAGGTCCACCGCACGGTGCGGATCCGCGACGGCCGCACGTCCACGGAGGGGCTGCGCCACCCGGCCGCCCCGGGCGCCGGCGGCGGCCTCACGGCCCAGGAGCACACGGTGCCGGACCGGGTCGGCCGGCTCCAACTGCCGCGTGAGTCCACCGAGTCGCTGGGACTGGCGCACCGGGTGCGGCTGGTCCTGGCGGCCGGCCACATCGAGGTGTGGCCGGACCGGGACCAGCCGCGACCGGACGGCGCCGGGGGCTGAACACCCGGGGCCGAATGCCGGGAGCGGAACGCCCGGGGCCGAACGTCAGACCCGGTCGGCCCCGGCCCCGGCGGCGCGCGCGGCGGTCAGCTCGCGGTGGGCGGCGACCAGGCGCTCGACGTCCTCGGGCGTCACGCTGTCCACGAACGCCGGGATGCGGCCGACCGGCAGGCTGCCGCCCATGGTGGTGGCGATCGGGTCGTCGGCGGGGATGCCGATGGACTCCGCCATCGTCTGCATCGCCGCGCCGATGATCTGCGCCCCGACCGGGTCGGCCAGCCACTCGCCGAGGGTGGACTCCGCGGTGAGCTCGGGGACGTGGCCGTCACCGGGGCAGCCGACCGTGGTGCGCAGCCGCAGGTCCCGGGAGGACGCGCCGATCCGCAGCTCGAACTCGCCGCCATCGACCCGCCAGCGGTGGTCGCGCACCGACCAGTGGGCGAAGGAGCGCTCGTCCAGCGCGATGGTCAGCCGGGCGCTCTCGCCGGGCTCCAGGTGGACCTTGGCGAAGCCCTTCAGCTCGTGCTCGGGGCGGCGCAGCCGCGGGGCGCACTCGTGCACGTACAGCTGGGCGACCTCGGCGCCGGCCCGGGTGCCGGTGTTGGTGACCGTGAACGAGACGTCGAAGCGGTTGGTCCCGGTGGGCGTCACCTCCAGGCCGTCGTAGCCGAAGGTGGTGTAGCTCAGGCCGTGGCCGAAGGGGTGGGCGACCGGCAGGCCCAGGGTGTCGTAGTACCGGTAGCCGACGTACACGCCCTCGCCGTAGTGGACCTTGCCGTCCGCGCCGGGGAAGTGCAGGTGGCTGGGGTTGTCCTCCAGCCGCAGCGGGATCGTCTCGGCGAGTCGGCCCGAGGGGTTGTCGAGTCCGAACAGCAGCCGGGCGATGGCGGAGCCGCCGGCCTGGCCGAGCAGCCAGCCCTCCAGGACCGCGCCGACCCGGTCCTGCCACGGGGTGAGCCGTACCGGCGCGCCGTTGGAGAGGACCACGGTGACGTCGGCGCCGGAGGCCTCGGCGGCGGCGGTGACGGCGTCGAGCAGGGCGAGCTGGTCGGCGGGCAGGTCGATGTCCGTGCGGTCGAAGCCCTCGGACTCGTGGGTCTCGGGCAGGCCGAGGAAGAGCACCGCGTGCCGGGCGGCGCGCACCGCCTCGACGGCCTCGGCGACGAGCGCCGGGTCGGCCGCCCCGTCGAGGGTGAAGCCGGGGGCGAAGCGGATCCGCTCCGGGTCGGTGACGGTGGCGCGGATCGCGTCGAGGGCGGTGTCGAGCCGGGTGGGCACGACGTGCGAGCTGCCGCCGCCCTGGAAGCGCGGGCTGCGGGCGAACTCGCCGACGACGGCGATGGTTCCGGTGCCGTCGGGGGCGAGCGGCAGCAGGCCGCCGTCGTTCTTGAGCAGCACGGCGCACTGCGCGGCGACGGCGCGGGCCAGCGCGTGGTGCTCGTCCTCGTCGTAGCTCCCGCCGGGCACCCGGGCGGCCGCGGTGCGCTCCAGCAGCTCCAGGACCCGCCGGGCGGCGGCGTCCAGGGCGGCCGGGTCCAGCGAGCCGTCCTCGACGGCCGCGACGACCTGCGCCTCCCGCCGGGAGGGCGGCATCTCCAGGTCGAGCCCGGCGGCGAGCGAGGCGACCCGGTCGGCGACCGCGCCCCAGTCGCTGACGACCAGGCCGTCGAAGCCCCACTCGCCGCGCAGCAGTTCGGTCAGCAGCCAGTGGTTGCGGGCGGCCGGTACACCGTTGACCGCGTTGTAGGCGGCCATCACGGTGGTGGGCCGGGCGGTGGTGACGATGTGCTCGAAGGCGGGCAGGTAGATCTCGCGCAGGGTGCGCTCGTCGACCTCGGCGCTCACCCGGAGCCGGTCGGTCTCCTGGCTGTTGACGGCGAAGTGCTTGAGCGAGGTGCCGACGCCCCGGGACTGCACGCCGTGCACCAGCGCGGCGCCGAGCCGGGCGGTGAGCAGCGGGTCCTCGGCGAGGTACTCGAAGTTGCGCCCGCCGAGCGGGGAGCGCTTGATGTTGACGCCGGGGCCGAGGACGACGGAGACGTTCTTGGCGACGGCCTCCAGCGCGATGGCCCGGCCGACCCGCTCGGCGAGCGCCGGGTCCCAGGAGGAGCCGAGGGCGCAGGCGGGCGGGTAGCAGGTGGACGGCTCGCTGGTGCCGATGCCGAGGGCGTCGCCGTCCTCGGGCTGCTTGCGCAGGCCGTGCGGGCCGTCGGCGAGCATGATGCCCTCGACGCCGGCCTCGGGCAGGGCGCGGGTGTGCCAGAAGTCGCCGCCGGAGGTCAGCGCGGCCTGCTGCTCGGTGCTCAGGGCGGGGTGGTGGCTCTGCTCGGTCATGGGTGTGCTCCTTCTGTTGTCGATGGCGCGGGTCAGGCCCCGGCGACGGGCAGGACGCGGCTGCGGCCGGCGGCGCCCAGCCAGGCGGCGGACGGCTTCGGGGTGCGGACGAAGGTCTCCCGGTCCACCGCGATCAGGCCGAAGGTGGGGAGGAAGCTGCCCCACTCGTAGTTGTCCAGGGCGCTCCAGTGGAAGTAGCCGTGCACGTCGACGCCGTCGGCCATGGCGGCGGCCATGCCCTCCAGGGCGCCCGCGGTGTAGGCGACGCGGCGGGTGTCGTCGGCGGTGGCGATGCCGTTCTCGGTGACGATCAGCGGTACGCCGGGCGCGGTGGCGGCGGTGTGGCGCAGCGCGTCGCCGAGCGCGCCGGGGTAGAACTCCCAGCCCGTGAGGGTGCGTTCGACGTCCTCGGGGACCGGCAGCGGGCCGTCCGCCCCGATCAGGGTGCGGGTGTAGGACTGTACGCCGAGCCAGTCGTCGCCGCGGGCCGCCTCCAGGAAGACGTCCTCGCGCGGACGCAGGTACGCGGCGCGCGCCTGCTCGGCGCCCTCGACGCCGGGCAGCGCGTGGCTGACCTGGTTGGCCACCGACCAGCCGGTCCGCACGTGCGGCGCCCGGGACTTGACCGCCTCGACGGCCAGCCGGTGGGCCCGGACCAGGGCCTCGGTGGTCCGCGGGTCCGGCGCCGGCAGGCCGGCCGGCGGGAGGGACAGCTCGGAGGGGTCGACGCGGCCGAGCATCAGGTCGAGCAGCGGGGCCATGGTGGCGACCATGTTCGGCTCGTTGATGGTGCAGACGTGGTCCACGCCGTCGGCGTAGACAGGCGCGGCGGTCTCGACGAAGCGGGCGAACAGCTCGCCCGCGTCCGGGGCGGCCCAGCCGCCGCGCTCGGCGAACCAGCGCGGCGAGGTGAAGTGGTGCAGGGTCACCATCGGCCGCAGGCCCCGCTCGTGGGCGCCCTCCACCATCCGCCGGTAGTGGGCGAGGGCGGCGCGCGAGAACTCGCCGGGCTCGGGCTCGATCCGGGCCCACTCGATGCTGAACCGGTAGTCGGTGAAGCCGAGTTCGGCGAGCAGGTCCATGTCCTCGCGCCAGCGGTGGTAGCTGTCGCAGGCGTCGCCGCTGGGCTCCTTGATGTGGCCGCCCTCGCCGGCGGCGCGCTCCAGCGGCCACCAGTCGCTGGTGGTGTTGCCGCCCTCGGTCTGGTGGGCGGAGGTGGAGGCGCCCCAGAGGAAGCCCTCGGGCAGGGAGGTGATCGGCGCGTCGCTCATGACGGGTCTCTCTTCCGTGGTGCGGTCCGCCGGCCGGGCCGGCCGCGTTTGCGCGGGGGTGCCCCACCATAAGCACGAAAACATGACAGGGCAATGCTTTCGCCGCCGAAAACCTGGCATCGATATGTTTTTGTGGCGTGCCCGGTAGGATCCGCCCATGAGCAAGCCTCGGGGGCCGTACGCCAAGACCTCGGCCAAGCGGCAGCAGATCATCGACGCCGCCCTCGCCGCCTACGCGGAGGCCGGCAGCCGCAACGTCTCGCTGCGCGACATCGCCCAGCGGGTCGGGATGACCTACGCCGGGGTCATGCACCACTTCGGCAGCAAGGAGGCCCTGCTCACGGCCGTCCTGGAGGCCCGGGACGCGGTGGCCGCGGAACGCTTCGGACCCGACCCCGACGGCACCGGACTGCCGCACTCGGAGATCCTGCGGCACAACGCGTCCACCCCGGGGCTGGTCAAGCTCTTCGTCGACCTCGCGGCGGCGGCGGCCGAACCCGACCATCCCGCGCACGACTTCTTCGAGCAGCGCTACGCGGACCTCCGCGCCCGGCTCGCGGAGCGCATCGAGCGGAACGTCGCCGACGGGGTGGACCCGGCCTGGCTCGCCCGGATCTTCATCGCCGCCGTCGACGGCATCCAGCTCCAGTGGCTGCTCGACCCGGAGATCGACATGGCCGCCGACATCGAGCGGCTCGGCGAGCTCCTGATCGGCCCGCGGTGGGCCACCGACCCCGCCGGGCGGCGCCCGACGCCGGACACCCCCGCGGAGTAGCGCCCGGCGCCGTTGTGCTCGGCGTCGTCGTGCCCGGCGTCGTCGTGCTCGGCGGCCCTCGTGGTGGTCGGTGCTCGCACCCCCCTGGGGCGGGACGGGGCGCCGTCCTGTGGCATCCGGGATATCCGGTCGGCACGGTGTCCGGCGATCGCTAGAATCCGGCTGCCTACGAACTCTGTGATCGTCATATGAGTTGAGGCCGTAGAACATGAGGGGGCATCAATGAAGTTGCTGCCATCGGGCAGCCGCGGGGGACAGGGCCGAAGAAGGAAGCGCATCGCCGCTCCGGGCGCCCTGTTGCTCGCCGTCCTGGCGACGCTGGTGGGCCAGGCCGGCCCCGCCGTCGCCGTGGCGCCGCCGCCGGCGGCCACCGCCTCGCCGCAGCCGGGCGCCGACGCCACCGCGCGGACGCCGAGTGCCGCTCCCACCGCCGGGCCGACGGCCGCGCCGCCGGTGGACCCGAAGGCCGAGGCCGCGGCCGCCGCCCGCGAACTCCAGCAGGCCGACCCGACCGGCCCCTGCCCGACGGCGCTCACGGCCGGCGCGGTCGCCGAGTGCGCGGTCGAACCGGGCAAGCCGCAGTCGTTCTCCCTCACCCTGCCCCAGCCCCAGGACGTGCTGTTCGTCCGGGTCCTGACCGCCACCGGCTCGCCGCGCTGGACCTTGCGCGCGCCCGACGGCACGGCGCCGACCTGCGAGGACCAGTCCGGCGGGATGCGCCGCTGCGTCACCACGCAGGCGGGCGACCACACCCTCCAGGTCACCCAGGACTACGGCGTGGCGGGCGGCCTCTCCATCTCGTACCTGCCGCTGCTCGCGCCCGGGGCCTGCCGGACGGTGAGCGCCGCCGACCTCTCGCTCGCCGCACCGACCGCGTTCCACGGCTCGCTGCCGACCGGTTCCGCCGGTGAGTGCTACGTCGCCGCCGACCTCGCGGCCGGGGACCAGCTGCGGACCCGCGTCAGCGCCTACTCCGCCGCCCGCGCCCTCTACGACGCGACCGGCCGGCAGATCTGCTTCGGTACCAACAGCTGGGACTCCTTCCGGCTGGACTGCACGACGGCCGGCCAGGCGCCGTTCCGGTTCACGGTGCAGGCCGGCTACGGCTCGACGCAGGCGTACGACCTCACCATGGCACGCCTCGCCAGCACCCAGGGCTGCGTGCTCGTGGAGCCGCAGGCCTACGGCACCTCCCCGGACCTGGGCCAGGTCGCCCGCTGCCGCACGCTGCGGATCACGGAGAAGGACAAGTACTACCTCGCCGCCGTCACCGCGGCGGGCGGCACCGCGCTCACCGGCGAGCTGTTCGCGCCCGACCGGAGCCGGCTGAACGTCGGCTGCACAGCGGCCTACACCTGTGAGCTGACCCCGGGCGACCACACCTGGGTGGTCGACCCGGGTACCCCCGCCGACCAGGGCTTCGGCCTGGTCCTGCGTTCGGCCGGGGAGACCAGGGGCTGCGCGGCGACCGGTGACAGCGGACTGGTGTCCGGCCCGGCGACCGGCTCCTTCGGCGCCACCGGGCAGGCTTCCTGCCTCCTCCTGCCCACCGCCACCGGCACCGGCGTCTACCTGCTCAACCAGCCGCCGAAGGACATGACCGGGGCCGGTTTCACGGTGCTCGACGCGGTCGGCGCGAAGCAGTGCGAGAACCCCTTCGCGTACGGCACCACGATCTGCAAGCTGACCGGGACGGCGCCGTTCCGCGTGCTGCCGACCGGTGCGCCGACCGAGACGTACCGGCTGGTGGTCCACCGCACCGGTGAGACGGCCGGCTGCACGGCCTGGCCGCGCAGCGCCTTCGACGGCGGCTGGGGCGCGGAGGTCACGCCCACCGAGGCCGTGCCGCAGATCTGCCTCGGCCTGCCGGCCGGTCAGCACAGCACCGCCGAGGCCGTCGACTACACGAACGCCACCAACACCGGCGGCGCCTCGCTGCAGGTGGTCGACCCGCAGGGCGACGTGGTCTGCCAGGGCGGCGCCTTCACCTGCGCCTTCACCGACGGCGTGTCCTACACGGCGCTGCTGGCGGGCCGCTACGACGACGGCTACAAGCTGGCCCGACGGGACATCTCGCCGACCGCGAACTGCCTCACCCCGAGCTCGACCACGGTCGGCGGCCGCTCGCTGCCGCTGGACCTGGGCTCGGCGCTGGACGCCCGCTGCATCCGGGTGTCCGCCGCCGCCACCGACCGGCTCTGGCTGAGCGCCCGGTCGACCGCGGGCCGCTACGACCCCACGGTGCAGCTCCAGGTCGCGGACGGCAGCGGCCGCACGGTCTGCGTCCAGTTCGGCTACGCCTGCAAGGTCACCGGCTCGACCTCGTACACGATGGTCGTGCTCGCGGCCGGCTACAAGGGCGGCGCCCCGATCCACACCAACGTGGACACCTGGCGGGTGGGCACCGCGGACGGGTGGGCCCCGGAGTGCACCGCCCGTCCGGTCTCGGTGTCGGGCTTCCCGCTGCGCAGCGGGGTGCTCACCGAATCGTCGACGGCGTACTGCGCGGTGGTCGACATGAAGCCGTCGCAGTCCTTCAACGTCTTCGGTACCGCCTCGGTGGGATCGGGGGAGAAGCCCCTGGTGCACCTCATGGGGCCGGGGACGTGGGACGAGTCCACGCCCGCCTACACCTGCAGCACCAACTCCGGTGAGTTCGGCGGCCGGTGCAACTCCGCCTACAACGCGGTCGCCGGGCAGGCGGTCCTGCTGGTCACCCCCGGCAACTCCGTCACGCCGGTCGAGTACACCCTCCAGGGCGTGTGCGACCGCTTCTACTCCACCTGCAGCGGCCAGCCGGCCCCCGTCAGGCTGACCTCGGTCAGCCCCGCCACCGGTGCGGCCGGGACCTCGGTCCAGGTCGCGGTCCGCGGCTCCGGCCTCACCCTGGGCAGCAAGCTGCGGCTGGCCGGCAACGGAGCCTCGTACCCGTACGACCTCAAGCCGATCTCGGTGAACCCCGAGGGCACCGAGGCGCACGTCCTGTTCGACACCAGGGGCCTCCAGCCGGGGGCGTACGACGTGGTGCTCGACAACGGGGGCATCGGTGTCACCCTCGCCAAGGGCTTCACTGTGACGCCCGAGCAGGCCGCGGCCAAGGGCCGGTTCGTGCCGGTCTCGCCGGCGCGGATCCTGAACACCGTGCTGGGGGTCGGCGCGCCGGCCGGCCGGGTCGGCCAGGGCGGCGTGGTGCCGCTCCAGGTCGCCGGTGCGGGCGGGGTCCCGGTCACCGGGGCGACGGCGGTCGTGATGAACGTGACGGCCGTCAACCCGACCCGCACCAGCGCCGTCTCGGCGTACCCGAGCGGCCAGAAGGTGCCGGACCTGCCGACGGTGAGCTTCGCGGCCGGGCAGAACGTCACCAACCTGGTGACGGTGCCGCTGGCCAACGGCAGGGTCGACCTGCGCAACGCCTGGGGCGAGGTCGACCTCGGGGTGGACGTCGTCGGCTACTACACCGACAGCACCACCCAGGGCTCCCTGCTGAGCCCGGTGTCGCCGACCCGCATCCTGAACACCGTGCTCGGGGTCGGCGCGCCGGCCGGCCGGGTCGGCTGGGGCGGCGTGGTGCCGCTCAAGGTGACCGGCGTGGCCGGGGTGCCGACGAGCGGGGTGACGGCGGTCGTGATGAGCGTGACGGCCGTCAATCCGACCCGGACCGGCTTCGTGACGGCGTACCCGCACGGCGAGTCGGTGCCGGACGCCTCGGTGGTCAACTTCGCGGCCGGGCAGAACGTGTCGAACCTGGTGACGGTCCCGGTCGGGGCGGACGGCAGGGTCGACCTGTACAACGCCTGGGGTGAGATCGACCTCGGGGTCGACATCGTCGGCTACTACGGCGCCTCGGGTGCCACCTACTCGCCGGCGAACCTGGTGCGGCTGCTGGACACCCGCACCGGCGAGGGCGCCCGGATCGGCACCCTGGGCGGGAACGGAGACCTGCTCAGCGTGCGGGTGGACGGCGTCGAGGGCGTGCCCTCGACCGGGGTGACCTCGGTGCTGATGAACGTCACCGTGGTGTGGCCGACCGACACCAGCTTCCTGACGGTCTATCCGCACGGACAGGACCGTCCGGACGCCTCGAACATCAACTACCGCCCGGGTGAGGTCGTCTCCACGCTGGTGATGGTCCCGGTGGTGGACGGACGCGTGTCGTTCGCCAACCAGTGGGGCAGCACCGACGTGGTCGCCGACCTGATCGGCTGGTTCTCGGTCTGACGACCGGTCGCCTGATCGACACCGCGCCGCCCGGGGCTCCCGGGCGGCGCGGTTCGTTCTTCGGCCGACGCGCGGACGCGGGCCCGCCCGAGTGGGCGGACCCGCGTCGCGGTGCCGGTGGTCCTACTTGTTGATGCAGACGTTGCCGAAGGCCGGGTTGGCCAGCCCGATGATGTCGATCGAGTTGCCACAGAGGTTGATCGGGATGTGGACCGGGATCTGGATCTGGTTGCCGGACAGGACGCCGGGGGAGTTGGCGGCGATGCCCTCGGCGACGGAGTCGGCGGCGGCGGTGCCGCCGCCGGCCAGCAGGGCGGCCGACGCGAGGATGCCGGCGGCGAGGGCGGTGCGAGTGCGCATGTCTCTCCTTGTGAGGGGATGAGTTGGCAGATCAGAGCACCATCACACCGGTGAGGGGTGGCGATCCCGGCGCATTGCTCGCAACGAGGGCGTGTCTTCGCCACCGCCCGCCGTACGGGGTGCGCCGATCGGCGCACGGGGTCTGTCAGCCGACCGGCGGGAGGTCCTGCTCGGCCCAGATGGTCTTGCCCTGGCGGGTGTAGCGGCTGCCCCAGCGGGTGGTGAGCTGGGCGACCAGGTAGAGACCGCGGCCGCCCTCGTCCGTCAGGCGGGCGCGGCGCATCCGGGGCTGGGTGGCGCTGGGGTCGGAGACCTCGCAGGTGAGCCGTTCGGCGCGGATGAGGCGCACGCCCACCGGACCGCCCGCGTAGCGGATCGCGTTGGTGACCAGCTCGCTCAGCACCAGTTCGGTGGTGAACGCCAGCTCCTCCAGCCCCCAGGCCAGCAACTGCGCGGTCGCGGCCTCCCGGACCCGCGCGACCGCCGCCGGGTCCGCCTCCAGCGTCCAGCCCGCGGTGTCCTCCGGCGGCACCGCCCGGGTCCGGGCCAGCAGCAGGGTGACGTCGTCGGTGAGCCGGTGGGCCGGGAGGTCGGCGACGAGGTCCCGGCCGAGCTCGCGCAGCGCGGCGCCGGCCGGGGGCACGGAGCCGTCCGGCGGGGCGGCCGCGGCGGCGAGCCGGTGGGACAGCTCGTCCATGCCCTCCTCCAGGTCGTCCGCGTACCCGAGCAGCAGCCCGTCGGTGTACAGCGCCAGCAGGCTGCCGGGTTCGAGGTCGACCTCGGTCACCTCGAACGGCAGCCCGCTCACGCCGAGCGGCGGCCCGGGCCGCAGCGGCACGTACCGCACCCGGCCGTCCGGTGCCGCGACGGCGGGCGGCGGGTGGCCCGCCGAGGCCATCGCGCAGCGTCGTGACACCGGGTCGTACACCGCGTACACGCAGGTGGCGCCGAACGGCACGGTCTGCTGGTCGTCGGGGGTGTCGTGGGCACCGTCGCTCCACGCGCCGTGGCTCACCGGGGGCAGGGTGGCCGCGGTCGCCCCGGGCTCCGCGCCGGGGCCGTCCTCCTCCTCGTCCGGCCGTTCGGCCTCCACCATCAGCTGGGCGACCAGGTCGTCGAGGTGGACCAGCAGTTCGTCCGGCTCCAGGTCGAGATCGGCCAGGGTCCGGACGGCGGTCCGCAGCCGGCCCATGGTCGCGCTGGCGGCCAGCCCGTGGCCGACCACGTCCCCCGCGACCAGCGCGACCCGGGCGGAGGACAGCGGGATCACGTCGAACCAGTCGCCGCCGATCCCGCTCGCCGTGTCGGTGGGCAGGTAGACGCTGGCGGTGGAGACGGCGGTGGTCTCGGCCAGCGAGGGCGGCAGCAGGCTGCGCTGGAGGCCGACGGCGGCGCGGTGCTCGCGCGCGTAGCGGCGGGCGTTGTCCAGGGCGAGGGCGGCGCGGTCGGCGATCTCGCGCAGCAGCTCCAGGTCGGCCGGCAGGTACGGCGGCCGGTGCGGGGCGCGGTGGACGCTCACCCGGCCGAGCAGACTGCCGCCGGCGCGCAGCGGGACGGTCATCGACGGCGGGAACGCGGTGTGGGTGGTCTGCTCGCCGGGGTCGGCGTGCAGGGTCACCCCGGTGGGCGGGGGCGCCGGGATCCCCGCTCCGTCGGCCTCGGCCCTGGCCGTGCTCGCGACCGCGGTGCGGCGCAGCGGCACCCGGCCGTCCCGGCCCGGGGACGGCTCCCCGCCGGTGAACACGGCCTCGGCGACGTCGATCACCGCGAGGTCGGCGAGCCCGGGCACCGATCCGTCGCCCGCCGAGGGCCCGCCCGGGGCGGACGGTGTGGCGGAGGGCGGGGCCGCGGCGACCGACGTGGCCGACGGGGACGGCGGGGCGAGTACGGCGGCCAGCTCCTCCACCGTCCCGGTGACCGACAGCGAGCCGCCGACGGCCGCCGTCGCCCGGTGCAGCAGGGCGAGCCGCTCGGCGGACCGGTGCAGCTCGGTGACGTCGGTGAACAGCGCGGTCACCCCGATGACCTGCCCGTCGGGGGACTGCAGCCGGAACGCCGAGATCGCCATCACCGCCCCGCCGGCCGGGTCCTCGATGGTGCGGACGATCTCCTCCGCGCCGATCAGCGGCCGGCCGGTGCGCAGCACGTCCTGCAGCCCGCGTTCGACGGCGGCGGCGTCCTGCGCCTCCAGGAAGTCGCCGAGGCGCCGCCCGCGCAGGTCCGGCGGCAGGCCGCTGTAGGGGAGCAGATGGGTGTTGGTGCGTATCAGGCGCAGCCGCTCGTCGAAGACGGCCAGGCCGACCCGGTCCTGGAGGAACAGCTCGCGGGTGAAGGCCTGGTCCTGGCGCGAGCGGGCGATCAGCGCGGTGGGGGCGGCGAGCACGAAGTACCGGGGGGCGCCGGTGCCCGCCGGGCCCGGCGGGGGGTCCTCCGCGGGCGCGTTCAGCGGCAGCACCTGGTAGGAGAGCGCGAGCCGTTCGCCCCGGCCGGAGCGCAGCACCGCCTCGCCGGACCAGCCCTCGGCCTGCTGCTCCGCGGTGAGTTCGGACATCGCCGGCCACCCCGAGGGGTCGTCGAGCAGGTCGTGCACCGGCCGGCCGTGGACCTGGGCGGCACCGAGGGCGAGCAGCCGTTCCGCCTCCGGGGTCCAGCGGACGATGCGGCCGTCCGCGTCGAGCAGGGCGCCCATGGCGTTGACGACGAAGGGGGATCGGCCGCGGTACAGGGCGTCCGCCGTGTCCATCCGGTCCGCTCCTCTCCGTCGGCGGGTTCGCTGCCGCGACCCCTCCATCATCCCCCGGCCCGGCGAGCCCGCCAGTTTCCCGGCGGCGACAGCGCGCTGCACGGGGGGTTCTCGGGCGTCCACTCTTATTGTAATCTCCGTCAATAAGCGGGGCCGGCGGGTTCCCGCGCAGGCCACGCACCTGACGGAGGCAGCCATGGCTCACCCGGCGGAACGCATCCCCACCCGGACCCGCACCGCGGCCGACGACGACGTCGCGAAGCGGCTCCTCGACTCGGCCGCGACCCTCTCCTACGACCCGTCCGTCGAGATCGACTGGGACGCCCCGCTCCCGCCCGGGCACTACGGGCTCAACCCCGAGTGGAGCACCCTCTACGGAACCCCGCTCTGGGCCGAGATGACCGAGGAGCAGCGGGTCACCCTCACCCGCCACGAGGTCGGCTCGATCATGACCACCGGCATCTGGTTCGAGATGATCCTGCAGCAGATGGTGCTGCGCGACCAGTACCTCAAGGACCCCGGCAGCGCCGGGTTCCGCTTCGCGCTCACCGAGATCGCCGACGAGTGCCGCCACTCGATCATGTTCGCCCGCGCCTGCGAGCGGATGGGCGTCCCGCAGTACCGGCCGAACCGGCTCGTCGCCCAGGCCGGGCGTGCCTACAAGTCCCTCGCCCGGGGCGAACTCGCCTACGGCGGCATCCTGGTGGCCGAGGAGGTGCTGGACGTCATGCAGCGTGACTGGATGCGCGGCGAGAACGTCCTCGACATCGTCCGCGGGACCTCCCGGATCCACGTGGTCGAGGAGTCCCGGCACATGAAGTTCGCCCGCCAGGAGATCCGCGAACGGCTGCGCGGAGCCGGCGCCCTGCGCCGTCGCAACGCCGCCTTCGGCATCGCGGCCGGCGCCTTCGTCATCGTCACCAGCATGGTTCACCCGTCCGTGTACAAGGCCGCCGGGCTGGACGTCGCCCGGGCGCTCGCCGAGGTCCGGGCCAGCGAGCACCGGCGCGCCATGATGCGCACCAGCAGCCGCCACCTGATGGCCTTCCTCGCCGAGAACGGCCTGATCACCGGTCCGGCGGCCAAGCTCTACCGGCGCATCCACATGCTCTGACCCACCTCCCACGCCCCGCCCGTCCGCCCCAGCCCCAGCGCAGCGAGGACCCCACCCCCGCCATGGCCTACGCGATCACCCGCACCTGCTGCAACGACGCCTCGTGCGTGTCCGTCTGCCCCGTCAACTGCATCCACCCCACCCCGGACGAGCCGGACTTCGGCCGCACCGACATGCTCTACATCGACCCGGCCGCCTGCATCGACTGCGGCGCCTGCGCGGACGCCTGCCCGGTGGACGCGGTCTTCCCGGTCGACCGGCTGACGGGGCCCGACGCCGCCCACGCCGAGCTCAACCGCGACTTCTTCCGCGACCACCCCGCCGACCACGCCTGGGGCGCGCCCGTCTTCCCGCGCAGCCTGCCCGCCGGCCTCGACCTCGGGCCCGGCCCGCTGCGGGTCGCCGTCGTCGGCACCGGGCCGTCCGCGAGCTACACCGCGCAGGCGCTGCTGCGCTCCACCGGCGCCGAGGTCACCATGCTCGACCGGCTGCCGGTGGCCGGCGGGCTGCTGCGGTACGGGGTCGCCCCGGACCACCAGTCGACCAAGCGGATCGCCGAGAGCTTCGCGTCCGTCTTCCACGACCCGCGGCTGCGGGTCCACCTCAACGTCGAGGTCGGCACCGACCTCGGCCACGCCGAACTCGCCGCCCACCACCACGCGGTGGTGTACGCGGTCGGGGCCGCCGCCGACCGCCGGCTCGGGGTGCCCGGCGAGGACCTGCCCGGCAGCCTTCCCGCCACCACCTTCGTCCGCTGGTACAACGCCGAACCGACGGTGCCGGCCGACGCGGTGACCCTGTCCGGCGGGCCGGGGAGCGGCGCCGACCGGGCGGTGGTGATCGGCAACGGCAACGTCGCGGTCGACATCGCGCGGATCCTGCTCTCCGACCCCGACCGGCTCGCCGCCACCGACATCGCCGACCACGCGCTCGCCGCACTGCGCGGCAGCGCGGTCCGCGAGGTCGTCCTGCTCGCCCGGCGCGGGCCCGAGAACGCCGCGTGGAGCGCGCCCGAGTTCCTCGCCCTCACCCGACTCCCGGGCGTGGACGTCGTGGTGGACGACCGTCCGGAGGTCCGCGGCGCGGCGCTGCCGGCCGGCGTCCCGCTGGAGCGCGTCGACACCGGCGCGCCGCCCCGGCCCGGGCGGCGGATCGTGCTGCGCTTCCACGCCGCGCCCGCCGAACTCCTCGGCGACGGCCGGGTCGAGGCGGTCCGCCTCGCCGGCACCGGCGAACTCCTGCGTACCGCCCTGGTCGTGCGCTCCATCGGCCACCGCGGCGTGCCCGTCCCCGGACTGCCCTTCGACGACACCGCCGGCAGCGTCCCGCACACCGGCGGCCGCGTCCTCGACCCGGCGACCGGCCGGCCGCTGCCCGGCACCTACCTGGTCGGCTGGGCCAAGCGCGGACCCTCCGGCGGCATCGGCGCCAACCGCGCCTGCGCCGAGGAGACCGTGCACGCCCTGATGGACGACGCCGTCGCGGGCACCCTGCCCGTCCCCACCGCCGACCGCAGGTCCTTCGACCGCCTGGTCCGCACCCGCCGCCCCGACGCCCTCGGCCTGCGTCAGCTGCGCGCCATCGACCGCGCCGAACGCGCCCGCGGCGAGGCCACCGGCCGCCCCCGCGTCAAACTCCCCACCGTCCCCGCCCTGCTCGCCGCCGCCCGCCGCTGAACCCCGGGCGACCCCGCGCCCCTCGGGGCCCGACGAGCAGCGGCGCGATCCGGAACTCGGCGTCGCCGACGCGGTACCCCAGCGTCATCCCGGACAGCGTCGTCGAGGAAGACCGGCAGGAGGTCGGACACTCAACTCCTCCCACTCCGGGAAGAGTTCGCCGACCGGAAGTCGGATGGCCTGCTCTTCGGTCCGGCCGACAAGCTCAGCTGAAGAGGACGCCGAGGTCGAGGGGGGTGATCAGGTAGGTGTCCGTGGCCGGGTCGTGGGCGTGGAGGAGGGCGGTGCGGCCGGCCGGGACGGCGGGGTCGCCGGGCGGGGTGCGGACGGCGAGGAGGGCGGGGGAGCCGTCGTCGGTGGTGGTCTCGGCCCAGCCGGAGACGGTGTCGGCGCCGCCCGGGAGGACCGCGCAGACGCGGCCGACCAAGGGGAAGGGCTCGGAAGCGAGGAGGTCCCCCGGCAGTTCGTCGGGAAGCTCCCCGGAGACGGCGTCGACGTGGGGATCGGCGCCGCACCCCCCGCTCCGGGTGCCGGTGGGGCGGGCGGGGCCCGGGCCCCCCCCCCCGCCAGCAACCACCCCCCCCCGCCCACCCCCCCGGCCACCCCGGAAAGGGCCGCCCCCGCGACCCCGCCCAAACCC